>JAUROD010000023.1 GCA_030835845.1 Flavobacteriaceae bacterium | reverse complement strand
CAGCAATTCGATAATTACTCTCTTTAATTGCAACATCTGGAAGTCCTACCAAATGGTAGCCAATTCCGTTATCAACATTAATCTCTAAAGTTATCGGGAAAGCATCCACGCCAAAAACGGCGCTTCCAAATAATTGAACAAGCATAGGTTGAAGATTTAGGTAGCGTCAAATATAAAAAAAACCTTTTTAGTTCATCACTTTAGGTATAATCGATTAAAATTCATAAAGTATCAAACAAAGTGCACCTAAACTATTCTCTTGGTCCAAATTCAGCTATTTGCTTTCCCAAATTAGTGTCAAATTGCTTGAAATTTTCAGTAAAAAGATGTGCTAACTTCATTGCGTTTTTCCAATATTCCTCTTCGTTCTTCCAATATCGAGAGGGGTTTAAAAGGTCGTTTGGCAGAGATGGGCAGGAAAGAGGTATTTCCAAATCAAAAAGTGATAGTTTTTCAAAACTTTCATCAGATAAGCTCCCATCGTGAATAGCGTCAATTATCGCACGAGTATGTGAGAGAGCTATGCGTTGTCCTTTTCCAACACCACCACCAATCCAACCTGTATTCACTAACCATACATTTGTATTGTGCGTATTGATTTTTTGTGCTAATAATTCAGCATATTTAGAAGGATGCCAGACCATAAAAGCTGCACCAAAGCATGCGGAAAACGTAGCCACTGGCTCAGTTATTCCCATTTCGGTACCAGCTATTTTTGCGGTATAACCGCTCATAAAATGATACATCGCTTGATTAGCCGTAAGCTTGGATATTGGAGGTAAAACACCAAAAGCATCACAGGTGAGGAAGATGATGTTTTTGGGGTGTCCACCAATACAGGGAAGTTTTACTTTATCGATAAATTCAATCGGATAGGAAGCTCTTGTATTTTGAGTAACTGAAGTATCTGTGTAATCAACTTCATGTGTTTTTGTATCACAAACTACATTTTCTAAAATTGTTCCAAATTTAATTGCTTTAAAAATCTCAGGCTCTTTGTCCTCTGTCAAATCAATCGCTTTTGCATAACACCCACCCTCAATGTTAAAGATCCCATTATCTGACCAACAATGCTCGTCATCGCCAATTAAAAAACGATCAGCATCTGCTGAAAGGGTTGTTTTACCAGTTCCACTAAGTCCAAAAAAGAGTGTGACATCTCCTCCTTTTCCTTCATTTGCAGAACAATGCATTGATAAAATTTCTTTTTTGGGCATGATATAATTCATAATTGAAAATATACCCTTCTTCATTTCACCAGCGTATTCGGTTCCCAGAATAACAAATTCTTTTTCTTCAAAACTCAAATCAATACTAGTTTTTGTTTCCATAAAACTAGTGTATTGATTAGCAGTAAACTCTCCAGCATTGTAAATAACATAGTCAGGTTCTCCAAAGTCATTTAATTCTTCAGGAGTTGGACGAATCATCATATTGTGCATAAATAATGCATGATAAGGTCTTGTGCATATAACACGGACTTTTATTCGACTAGCAGGATCCCAACCAGCAAAACCGTCGACTACATATATACGGGTACGTGTATTGAAATAATCTATAGCACGTTGACGATTAATTTTAAATGTATGGTTGTCCATAGGGATATTGACTTCTCCCCACCAAATATCATCATGCGTATTCTGATCTTCAACAATTCTTTTGTCATTTGGACTTCTCCCTGTTTTTTCTCCAGACATTAAGATCAATGCTCCTTGATTTGATATGATTGCTTGTTTATCAAATCGTAATGCATAGGAATAAAGTTTGGGTGGAGAGAGATTTCGGTATAGTTTTTTCGGATAAATTCCATTTGCTTCTAAATTGAATTTTGAATTCATAAGCTTGGGTGATTTAGGTGTTTTGCGATTTCTTTTTTCATCGTAATTTTTCAATTTCTAAAGTTTGTTTCAAAATCATCACTTGCTGATGAAACATTAATTTTGAAACTAATTTAGTAGATTTACAAAATTCAAATTGAAAAAAAATAACAATTTTATTAAAAATTGTTAAAAAACTATTTTCAGCAAAGCTGCTTGCATTAAAAAAACGAAAGAAATAGTTACTTCACTCGATTAGACAAACCTTTTTCAAGCCATGAAAGATATGTACTTGAATCAGTGTATTGGATTGGTGAATTCAATAGGGTGCCGTCTGCTTCCATCAAAACATAGAAAGGTTGTGAAGCAGAGGAGAAATTTAGACTTTGAAATGTACCCCATAGTTCACCAACGGTGTTAATTTCTCTAACTCTTCCATCAGGGTATTCAAATACAAATTGTCTATCCATAGATAATTCAGTACGATCATCAACATATAGAGAGATTAGGACAATTTCTTCGTTGAGAAGTTTAAATATCTCAGGAACAGGCCATACATTTTCCTCAACCTTACGGCAATTAACACAAGCCCAACCAGTAAAATCAAATAGGACAGCTTTATCCTTTGATTTGGCAACTGCTAAACCATCTTCAACATTTTTATAACAATCTAGTCCAAGTGGACAATCTGAGTCTGTTTTAAAAATACTGTAAAAAGCCGGTGGAGGAAATCCACTTAGAAGGGTTAATTTGTTTTCAGCTGATACAAGTCCAAGAAACAAATAAGAGGTCAGACCAATTGTTAAGGGTAATAGGATCAAACGAAGCTTAGAGAGTCGAGGTTTTACCTCATTAGGAAAACGAAAAACACCTAACAAATAAAGTGTAAGAAGAAAGGCAAGTAATGCCCAAACACCGATGAACACCTCACGTTTTAAAAATCCCCAATGGGAAACGAGATCTGCATTTGATAGAAACTTAAGCGCAAGAGCGAGTTCTAAAAACCCAAGAGTAACCTTTATTGTTGTCATCCAACCTCCAGATTTGGGCATTGAATTAAGTGCATTGGGAAACAATGCAAATAAAGCAAACGGTAATGCTAGAGCAACTCCAAAACCAGTCATCCCTGCAGTTAGCTGCATCGCACCGCCTTCGGCTGTGAGAGAGCCTGCAAGCAACGATCCAAGAATCGGGCCAGTACATGAAAAAGAGACTATAGCCAATGTAAGTGCCATAAAGAAAATTCCGACGATCCCTTTTAAATTGGATTTTTCATCTGCTCCACTACTCCATTTTGAAGGAAGTGTTAATTCATAAAAACCAAAAAATGAAAACGCAAAAAAGACAAATACTCCAAAAAAGACCAAATTCAGAACAACATTGGTTGAAATAGAATTTAAAAATTCTGGATTAACCGCATCAAGAAAATGGAAAGGCAAGCTTAACAATACATATATCAAGACAATGAAAAAGCCATATAAAACAGCATTTGCAATTCCTTTTCGTAAGCTACTAGCTTGTTTGATAAAAAAGGAAACTGTCAACGGTATCATAGGAAAGACACAAGGTGTCAATAAGGCTATCACCCCCCCTAGAAAACCTAATAAAAACAGGGATATTAATGGAGATTCACTTGTATTAGCTAATACATTTGTGTCAAGGTATGCAGTGTTTTTAAGATCCAATAAAAGTGCCTTTGACTTGGCTCTGTCTTCTTCTGAAATTCCTATTCTTTTTTTCGAAACAGTTAAATCATCTAACGAAATGGTAAAAGGTTCTGAACGAAAAATACAAACCTTGTCATCACAAGCTTGATATAATATTTCACCACTAATTTCAGTTACACTTGAATCCAACAACTCAAATGTTTGAGTAAATCTTGCAAAATCCTCATAGAAAGGTAAATCTATTTCAAATATTTCGTCATATTCTACCTTAGGTTCATTACCAACAACAACACCTAAAGGCTTAATTTTTGTAGAATCAATTTCAAACACAAATTCTGTCGGCAATGGTCCTTGATCAAATTCTTCTACTCCGTATAAATGCCATGTTTTGAGGATTGTTGCTTTAAATTCAAGTTCTATTTTGTTTCCTAATACCTCTACATTGTTTTTCCAAATAACTGGTTCATCAGCTGTCTGTGCAAAGAGAGTTGATGAAAAAAATAAAATTGAGAGTAATAAACCTTCTATTAAGCGCATGTTATTATGAGTGTGTTTTGTGTATTAGTTTTTGCTGCAAACCTTCTATCTACTCGATTTCCAATTATCCAAACTATTTCATTTCCTGAGCACAACAACCATTGTGCTTCTTTTTGAAGCAATGAAAATTTTTGGTCTTTGAAATATTTGCTCACTTTTTTCTTCCCTTCCATTCCGGAAGGGTAAAAGTAATCACCTGACTTTGATTTTCGTACACATAAAGGAAATTTTAGTGCTTTGGCATCCAAAACAGCTGTTTTTTTAGAGGGTAAACCTTCCTCTTGAATTTTCAAATTGATAGGGTAAGAAAGGTTTTTAGTCATATCCCAATATATAAGTTCTTTAGCATTTACTTCAAAAGGAGACAACAAAAGATGATCCCTATCACGTATCAAACGGTGTGATGTAGATTCAAGATATTTTCCACTTTGTGCAGTCATTAGTGACATAAGATCAGTAATATGGGTAAACCCATACATGGAAAATAAACCATGTAGATAATATTTTAGGGGAATGAGTGAATTCAATGCATGTACTGAAATTGTAAAACCATTTTCAACAACAGTAAAATGCTTGTCTTTGATCGAATTAATTTGATGCTGTAAAGCTTCTTGCGCCAAGGTCAATAATTGAAGTGAGTCTTTTGATTTTTCTAATAAATTAGGTGAAATTTCTTTCCATCTAGGAACGACATTATGTCTTAAAGCATTGCGAAAGTAATCATCACCGTCATTAGATCTATCCTCTCTCCATTCGATTTTGTTCTCTTTTGCATAAGCAACTATTTCATCCTTGGAGAATGAAAGTAGAGGACGAAGGATTTTTTTTGATGAAATACCTGTCAACCCTTTTAAACCTGAACCCCTGGTGAAATTTATCAAAAAAGTTTCAAGTTGATCATCCAAATGATGTGCAGTCAAAACATGAGTGAATCCAAATTTATCTTTCAACTCATCAAACCATTCATAACGCAAATCACGTGCTGCCATTTGAGTAGATATTTTTTGATTCTCAGCAATTTGTTTTGTCATAAAGGGCTTTGAATGAAAAGAAATACCATAATCTGAAGTAATTTTTTTAACAAAAATTTCATCATCATCACTTTCAGTAGTACGTAGTTTAAAGTTACAATGAGCCACTTCAAATGTGTAGGGTAATTGAGTAAGAAGATAAAGCAACACCATACTATCAACTCCTCCACTACACGCCAACAATAAGTTTACATGTTGATTTTTAGCCAAACTTAATTCAATTTTGGAGTGAACAATAGCCTTCATACGGCAAAGATAATCTTTTCTCAAAGGAAAGTTTTAATTGAAAATTTTGATAACTGGAAATTATGATGCAAATTTGCATTGTATTATGAAGACAAAATATCACATCACTGCTGTCCCAACACGCAACCCGCGGAACCGTCGCCCCTTGGGGGTCTAATACGTTTATGGAATCAGGTGCGTCCGTTTCCGAATTTCACCACGAACCTTTATTATATTTAGAATCAAACCATACCTTTTCCAATGGAAATTGTCATCGCAGGGTCAAAACACATTCAGTTTGCCCAAACCATAAGTAAAACAATTGAGGAGTCAGCTAAAGATCGAGGCACTGGAATTGCCCGTCGAACTCCTGAGTATATTGCACAAAAAATGCAAAATGGAAACGCAGTAATTGCCTATGAAAATGATCAATTTGCTGGGTTTTGTTATATTGAAATTTGGGGACATGGTAAATATGTTGCCCACTCTGGTCTTATTGTTTCTCCGCAATTTAGGGGTAGAGGACTCGCAAAAGAAATTAAGAAACGTGTTTTTGAACTTTCTTTGAAAAAGTTTCCAGGAGCAAAAATTTTTGGGATCACCACAGGTCAAGCTGTGATGAAAATAAATTATGATTTGGGATATAAACCTGTTCACTTTTCTGAACTAACCGACGACCCAGAATTTTGGAAAGGATGTCAAACATGTAAAAACTTTGATGTTCTAACACGTACCGAACGTAAACTTTGTCTTTGCACGGGTATGTTGTTTGATCCGACTGAAAAAAAACAAAAACAATCTAAAACATCGGCTTTTTTATCCGGTTTATTCAAAAAAAATACAAAATGAAAAAACTCGTACTCGCATACAGCGGTGGACTTGACACTTCCTATTGCCTAAAAACACTTTCGCAAGAAGGCTATGAAGTTCATGCGGTTAGTGTCAACACTGGTGGATTTTCAAAAGAAGAAATTAACACACAAGAAACTAATGCCTATGCAATGGGAGCGACTTCCTATTCTTCCATTGATGCATTGGATTCTTTTTACTCAAAAATTGTCAAGTATTTAATTTTTGGTAACGTACTAAAAAACAATACCTATCCTCTTTCTGTAAGTGCAGAAAGAATTGTGCAAGCTATTGAAATTATAGAATACGCAAAGAAAATTGATGCAAAATATATCGCACACGGTAGTACTGGAGCTGGAAATGATCAAGTTCGTTTTGATCTTATTTTTCAAGTATTAGCTCCTCAGATTGAAATTATTACGCCCATTAGAGATCAAAAACTATCTAGGGAAGATGAAATTAAATACCTTAAAGAGCAAGGAATCAATCTTTCGTGGGAAAAGGCACAGTATTCGATTAACCAAGGACTTTGGGGAACAAGTGTTGGAGGAAGTGAAACATTAACTTCTCATCAAACATTACCTGACTCTGCTTATCCTAGTCCGCTTACTAAAAACCAACCCACAAAAATTATCCTAACGTTTGATCAAGGTGAGTTGGTTGCTTTAAATGGAAATGAAGCAAGTTCTGTTGAATTAATCCAATCCTTACAGGAAATTGCAAAGAAATATGCCATCGGTAGGGACATACACGTTGGAGACACCATAATAGGAATCAAAGGTAGAGTTGGCTTTGAAGCAGCAGCACCTATGATTATTCTCAAAGCACACCATTTACTTGAAAAACATACGCTTAGCAAATGGCAGCAATTTCAAAAGGAGCAACTAGCCAATTTTTATGGAATGCAGCTTCATGAAGGAAATTACCTCGATGCGGTCATGAGGGATATTGAAGCTTTTCTTCAAAGCAGCCAAAAAACTGTATCTGGGGAAGTTTATGTTACCTTACACCCCTATCGTTTTGAGCTTGAGGGTATTTCATCTCCATTTGATTTGATGAATGCTTCCTTTGGAAGTTACGGTGAAATGAATAAAGAATGGACCTCTGATGATGCAAAAGGATTTATCAAGATTACAGCGAATGCACACAAAATTTATGGACAAGTTAACAACACAGTAAAATGATAAAAATAGGAATCATTGGCGGGTCAGGATATACTGGTGGGGAATTAATTCGACTTGTGCTTAATCACCCTGGGGTGGAACTTGACTTTGTGTACAGCACGACACGTCCTGGAACAAAAGTAAGTGATACTCACCAAGATTTATTGGGTACACTTTCCCTTGAATTTACGGATCAAATAAACTCAGAAATTGATGTTCTTTTTCTCTGTTTGGGTCATGGAAACTCAGCAGCGTTTTTAAGTCAACATACATTTTCATCACATACTAAAATCATCGATTTAAGTAATGATTTCAGACTCAAGGAACACCGTAATTTTGCTGGTAGAGAATTTGTCTATGGGCTGCCTGAAATAAACAAAACCGAAATTGAAAATGCTTCTGCAATTGCAAACCCTGGTTGTTTTGCTACAGCAATTCAACTTGCTCTTTTACCTCTTGCGAAAAACAATAAATTAAAAGATACTGTTCATGTAAACGCAACAACTGGAAGTACAGGAGCAGGTGTTGGATTATCTCCAACCTCTCATTTTACATGGAGAAATAACAACCTGTCTTGGTATAAACCTTTTACTCATCAACACTTAGGTGAAATCAATGAAACTCTGAGTAATTCCAATAGTGATATTCTGTTCTTACCACAAAGAGGTGATTTTACACGTGGTATTTTTGCAACTGCTTACACCACCTTTGATGGAAGTTTAGAGGAGGCAAAAGAATTGTACACAAACACCTATAAAAAATGTCCCTTTACGCACCTCTCTGATAAAGAAGTGAGTCTAAAGCAAGTGATCAACTCAAATCAATGTTTTTTGCATTTGCACAAACACGGTTCTCTTTTATTGGTAACTTCAGTGATTGACAACTTAGTTAAAGGAGCCTCAGGACAAGCAATACAGAACCTTAACCTTATGATGGGTTGGGAAGAAACTTTAGGACTAACATTAAAAGCCTCCATTTTTTAAAAGATAAAACAAATGAAAATTGCCATAATAGGAACCGGGAATTTAGGATTAAGTATCGCAAAAGGTCTTCTGATCAACAATAGTGTTACCACCTTATATTTGACCAAACGTAAACCTGAAGTTTTAGAAGAATGGAACGACAATAAACTTGTTAGGGTAACCCCAAACAATAAAGAAGCTGTTTCTCATTCAGATATCATAATTCTAGCTGTTCAGCCAAAACAACTCAAAGGAGTTCTCAATGAAATAAAGTCACTGTTAAACGAAAAACATGTCCTTATTTCAACCATTACTGGTTTTAAAATCAACCGGATAGAAGAAATAATTGGAATCGACTATCCTATTATTAGAGCAATGCCAAATACAGCAATTTCTGTTGGAAAGTCAATGACATGTTTATGTTCCAATGAAGCAGGTAAAAAACGTATTGACATTGCAAGTGCAATCTTTAATAGACTTGGTACTTCTATCATCATAGAGGAAGAACACATGCAAGCTGCAACGGTACTATGTGCAAGTGGAATTGCTTTTTGGATGAGATTGATACGAGCTACTACACAAGGTGGAGTTCAACTCGGTTTTGATGCTGCCGAAGCGATGAAAATGTCAATGTATACTGCATTAGGTGCAGCAAGCTTACTAATTGAAACTGATACCCATCCAGAAGAAGAAATTGACCGAGTAACAACCCCTAGAGGGTGTACCATTACTGGTCTAAATGAAATGGAGCACCAAGGATTAAGCTCTTCTCTTATTCAAGGGCTTGTAGCTTCATTTAATAAAATTAACGAAATAGCAGAGACTAAATAATGAAATTATTTGATGTGTACCCGCTTTATGATGTGACCCCAGTACGTGCAAAAGATGTGTTTGTTTACGACGAAAACGGAAATGAATATCTTGACCTTTATGGTGGACATGCGGTAATTTCAATTGGTCACGGTCATCCACACTATATTAATAAAATCAACCATCAATTGCATGAAATTGGATTTTATTCAAATGCAATCCAAAACCCTATGCAACAAAAGCTTGCAGATGCAATTGGAGAACATTCATGTTGTTATGAGTATCAATTGTTTTTGTGCAGTTCAGGGGCTGAAGCAAATGAAAATGCATTAAAACTTGCCTCTTTTTACACTGGAAAAAAACGTGTAATTGCTTTTCATAATGCATTTCATGGAAGAACAAGCGCTGCCGTAGCAGCAACCGACAATCCAAATATTGTTGCTCCTTTGAATGCGCAACAGGAAGTTACTTTTCTACCTTTTAACGACGAAGTAGCATTGGAAAACGAGCTCAAAAAAGGTGATGTATGTGCTGTGATATTTGAAGCAATTCAAGGGGTTGGTGGATTAGACTCACCAAAAAAGAAATTCATCATGGCGATGGAAACATTATGCAACACCTACAATGCTTGTCTTATCGCAGATGAGGTCCAATCTGGTTTTAGTAGAACAGGGACATTTTTTGCCTTTCAAAAATACCGAATTAACCCCCACATTATTACAATTGCCAAAGGAATGGGGAACGGATTTCCAATTGGTGGAATTCTTGTCCACCCGACCATTGAGCCTAAATATGGATTACTTGGAACAACTTTTGGAGGAAATCATCTAGCTTGTGCGGCTTCCCTTGCAGTCTTAGATGTATTGAAAGAGGAAAAACTTCAAGATAACGCTCATCAAATGGGTGCCTATTTTATTGAAAAAGCCAAAACAATAGCACAAATTAAAAAGATCAAAGGGCGTGGGTTGATGCTTGGTTTTGAATTTGACTTTGAAGTTGGTGAACTTAGAAAAAAGCTTATTTATACCCATGGTATTTTTACAGGGGGATCTAGTAATAAAAAATTATTGCGTATTCTTCCTCCATTAACCATACAAAAAAGACAAATCGATTTCTTTTTCACGCAATTAGAAATTGCTTTAAACACTACGACATGAAACACTTTCTCTCATTAGCGGACTTGCCTGATTTTGATGCAACCGTTCAATTGGCTAAAAAACTCAAGGAATCACCTTTTGCGTTTGAAGACCAAGGCAAACGTAAAACAATAGGTTTGTTGTTTTTTAATCCTAGTTTACGTACTCGCTTGAGTACACAAAAAGCAGCTCAAAATCTAGGTTTAAATACACTTGTCATGAATTTTTCTAACGAAGCATGGGCATTGGAATTTGAAGACGGAACAGAAATGCGGGGAATTCGTTCGGAACACGTGAGAGAAGCTGCAGCTGTTGTGTCACAATATTGTGATATTGTTGCAATTCGTGCTTTTGCTTCATTGACAGACAAGGAAAATGATGAGGCAGAAATAGTATTAAAAAGCTTTCAAAAATACGCTTCTATTCCAGTAATCAATATGGAAAGTGCTACAAACCATCCTTTACAAGCGTTAGCTGATGCATTGACACTAGAAGAAAACAAAACCATACATCGTCCTAAAGTTGTACTCACATGGGCACCACACCCTAAAGCTTTACCTCATGCTGTGGGGAATTCATTTGTCAATATGATGCATTATCAGGATGCAGATTTTGTGATTGCAAACCCGGAGGGATATGATTTAGACCCAAGAATAACAAAACAAATAACTGTTCTAAACAACCAAGAAGAGGCACTTAAAAATGCTGATTTTGTATATGCTAAAAACTGGTGTTCGTACACTCAATATGGTCATATTCTCAGAACTGATGATGAATGGATGCTTAGCCCAGAGAAAATGAAATTAACGAACAATGCTAAATTTATGCATTGTCTTCCAATACGAAGAAACATTGTGGTCTCCGATGGTGTATTAGACAATCCAAACTCTCTCGTTATTGAGCAAGCAAACAATCGAACTTATGCTGCACAAGCAGTACTCAAAACACTTTTAGACAATGGATAAACTAAGTGTTATCAAAATTGGAGGAGCATTAATTGAGGACAAAGAAGCACTAACCGTTTTTTTAAGTGATGTGGCTGTACATCAAGGTTTAAAAATAATTGTCCATGGAGGTGGTAAAAAAGCAACTCAATGGGCTTCAAAAATGAACTTACCAGTCAAGATGCATCAGGGAAGACGTATTACAGACGAAGATACATTGTCTTTAATTACAGCTGTTTATGGAGGATTGGTAAACAAATCCATCACTGCTTCTTTACAGGCACTTGGTGTAAATTCAATTGGAATCAGTGGCGCTGACGGGAATGCAATTCAGGCATCAAAACGCCCTATTGAACCAATTGATTTTGGTTTTGTAGGTGATGTAACCCAAGTTAATCCTCTCTTTTTTGATCAATTACTTCAATTAAACCAACTTCCTGTTTGTTGCGCGATTACGCATGATGGAAAAGGACAGCTATTAAATACCAATGCCGATACCATTGCTGCAGAAATTGCAAAGGCAATGTCAAATAAATATGACGTTCGCTTGTATTATTGTTTTGAACTCAATGGTGTTTTGGAAGATATCAACCAACCTGAATCTATTATCGAAACCATTACCACAGATAGTTACAAGCAACTACTTAGCGATGGGGTAATTGCAGACGGGATGCTCCCTAAACTACACAATGCTTTTGATGCCCTGGAAAATGGTGTCACTGAAATTGGAATTGGGTCAACAAAAATGATTCAAAAAGACTGTAAATACACCTCAATCAGAAAATAAATGAAAACCCTAACCAAAGAGGCAATTGCCTTACTTCACAAACTAATTGCAACCCAATCTTTTTCGGGAGAAGAAAAAGAAACTGCTAAGTTGATCGAACAGTGGTTTGTCGAACACCAAATTCCATTCGAGCGACAGGACAATAATATCTATGCGTTTAATCGTCACTTTGATAGCAATAAACCTACACTCCTACTCAACTCGCATCACGACACTGTAAAACCTAATTCTGCGTACACCAAAGATCCTTTTAATCCCCATATTGAAGATGGAAAACTATTTGGACTTGGCAGCAATGATGCTGGAGGACCACTAGTCTCATTAATCGCATTATTTACCCATTTTTATAATCACCCCTCCCCTAATTACAACTTAATTATTGCGGCTACAGCTGAAGAAGAAGATTCAGGTCCAAAAGGATTGAATAGCTTACTTCCTACGCTACCAAAAATTGATGTTGCTATTGTCGGTGAGCCCACTGAAATGCAATTGGCAATTGCAGAAAAAGGTCTTGTTGTATTTGATGGAAAAATTAATGGGACTGCAAGTCACGCGGCACATATCAATGATGATAATCCTATCCTCAAACTTCCTAGTGTATTAGAATGGTTGGACTCATTTCAGTTTGAAAAAACATCTGACGTACTTGGTCCAGTAAAACTTACAGTAACCCAGCTGAGTGCAGGAAAACAACATAATGTTGTTCCTGCTCGTGTCGATTTGGTGATTGATGTACGTGTAAATGATTGCTATACAAATCAAGAAATTGTTGCCCTTTTACAAAAAGAAGCCCCTCTAGACCTTGTCCCGAGATCTGTTCACCTAAATTCTTCGTCTATTCCAATTGACCATCCACTTGTTCAGGCAGGAATTTCATTGGGTAGATCCACCTACGGGTCTCCTACCCTTTCTGATCAAGCTAAACTAAGCTGTCCGTCCCTTAAACTAGGTCCGGGTGATTCAACACGGTCACACACTGCAAATGAGTTTATTTACCTCAGTGAAATCGAAGAAGGAATTGATTTATATATCCAACTTTTAGAAAAAATACTTTAATATGAAACTTTGGCAAAAAGGGGCTGCTGCCCATCAAAAAATAGATCACTTTACTGTTGGAAACGATCGTGTTTATGATTTAGCTCTAGCTGCATATGACTGTGAAGCTTCTATTGCACACGCTAAGATGCTTGCAAAAATTGACCTAATATCGAATAAAGAAAGTGAGCAACTTTGTAAGGTCTTAGCTGAACTTAAAAAAGAAGCTGAAACAGGTCAATTTACTATTGAAGACAAATTTGAGGATATGCACTCAAAAATTGAACATATATTAATTGAGAAACTTGGAGATTTAGGAAAAAAAATTCACACTGCACGATCTCGTAATGATCAAGTTTTAGTGGCGCTTCACTTGTATGTAAAAAACGAATTAGGTGAAATAAAAACACAGGTTCAAGAATTATTTGACCGTTTAGTTGGTTTGGCTGATACACATAAAAACAATTTACTCCCAGGCTATACACATTTACAAGTGGCTATGCCTTCATCATTTGGAATGTGGTTTTCTGCTTATGCAGAGAGTTTGGTTGACGATCTTTATTTTTGGAAAGCTGCGTATCAAATTGCCGACCAAAATCCACTTGGAAGTGCAGCTGGATATGGAAGTGCATTTCCAATTGACAGGGAATTTACTACTGAAATTCTTGGGTTTTCACAAATAAAAATAAATGCAGTTGCCGCACAAATGAGTCGTGGAAAACTTGAAAAAAGTACCGCAATTGCACTGAGTGGTATTGGGTCAACACTAGCTAAAATATGTATGGACATTTGCCTTTATATGGGACAAGACTTTGATTTTATTTCTTTTCCAGATGAACTAACAACTGGCTCGAGCATCATGCCACACAAAAAAAATCCTGATGTATTTGAACTTGTTCGAGGGAAGTGTAATAGTTTACAAGGCTTACCCAATGAACTAGCTTTGTTGACGACCAATCTACCAAGCGGCTACCACAGAGAATTACAATTAGCTAAAGGTCCTATAATTCAAGGAATTCAAACCTTAAAATCTTGTTTGGACCTCCTAAATTTCAGTCTTCCAGCAATCCAAATACGTCAAAACATAACTGATGCCACCAAATATGATTATCTGTTTAGTGTAGATACACTCAATTCAGATGTGTTGGAAGGCAAGCCATTTCGTGATGCTTATCGTGAACTTGGACAACAAATTGAGGAGGGAAAATACCTACCAAATAGAAGTTTAAAACACACTCATTTGGGAAGTATTGGAAATCTTGGTTTAGATCAAATTCAAGAAAAAATGAATTTATTTCGTTAAGACTTTTGTATTTTAAGCCAATGCAATCGTCCAAACGACTTTACTTTATTGATGCACTTCGAGCTTTTGCTATTTTGATGATGCTTCAGGGGCATTTTGTCAGTGGTCTACTTGATCCGGTTTTTAAGGATAATTCCAACGCATTGTATCGTTTTTGGTTGTACTGTAGGGGCTTTACAGCACCTGTTTTTTTTACAATTACAGGATGGGTGTTTACATTTTTAGTTTTGAGAAGTCCTGTCCAAGGCTGGAAAAATCCAAGACTCAAAAAAGGGGTTAAACGTACCTTTGAGTTGCTTTTTTGGGGCTATTTACTCCGACTAAACCTGCCTATGTTATTGAATGGAAAACTAAACAACTCTTTCATTCAACCTGATGTTCTTCAAATCATAGGAATAAGCCTCTTATTTGTAATGGGTATTTACCTCCTTTTTGGTCAATCAAAAAACGTACTAACCATAGTCTTTTTGTTTTTTGGTACAGCTATCTTTATGTATGAACCAGCCTATGTTGACCTCACTTTCCCATCGCTCCCTGATGCCATTTCGGGCTATTTAACCAAAGCCAATAAAGGTGTTTTTTACCTATTTCCTTGGCTTGGATACGTTAGTATAGGAGCTGCAATAGCCAATGTATTTCAAGTAAAGTCGACTGATTTAAGACCTTGGGCAGTTGCCTTTATTAGTCTAGGTATTGCACTTATTTTCTATTCCTCCAGTTTCCTTATAATACTCTCAGACACCACTGAAATAGAACTATTTAGAAAGGTAGCATACAATAATTTTCTTTTTATAAGATTGGGTGATGTATTTGTCTTATTTGGTTTTTTTATGCTTCTTAATCGCCTTTGGATGAACAGGATTTGGACGTTAATTGGTACAAAGACACTTTCAATATATATTGTACATTACTTTATTTTGTATGGTAGTTTGACTGGAATAGGACTATATAAATACTACAACCATTCCTGGTCTTTAATGCAATCGATTGGTGGTGCGATTGGATTTATCTTGTTAACCACGCTAATCGTTCTGACGTACAATAAGTATAAAAATAACCTATACACCTTCCTTTCAGAAAAAGTGATTAATTTATATATCATTATCACAAAATTTAATCAATAAACAGATTCGTCTTATCTTTAAAAAAACAAATCATTAACTTGTTCTACATGAACGTACTTCGCACACCTGATACCGCTTTTGATTCACTTACTGACTTTCCGTTTAAGTCAAATTATATTGACCTTGAGGATTCCTTACGTATGCATTATATTGATGAAGGAGTTGGTCCAACAGTCCTTTTACTTCATGGCGAACCCAGTTGGTCCTATCTATATCGTCATATGATTTCTCCGATTGTGGAAGCAGGAATGCGTGTAGTTGCTCCCGATTTGATTGGTTTTGGAAAGTCAGATAAACCAACTTCTCAAGAAAGCTATACCTATGCAAAACACATTTATTGGACACAACAACTTTTAGATCAATTACAGCTTTCGGATATCCATCTTTTTATTCAAGATTGGGGTGGATTAATTGGATTGCGATTACTCACTGCCTCTCCTTCCCGTTTTCGTTCTGTCGTTGCTTCAAACACCATGCTTCCAACGGGAACAATGGCACCTCCAAAGGCATTTTTAGACTGGCAAAATTTTGCAGCCAATAGCCCTCAATTTGACGTAGCTACTGTGCTTCAACGCGCCACTGTAAAAATACTCACTGAAAATGAAATCATGGCTTACAATGCTCCTTTCCCAAAGGATGAATACAAAGCTGGAGCACGTGTTTTTCCAGCTTTAGTGCCTACTAGTGAATCTGATCCTGAAAGTGAAAACAACAAAGCTGCTTGGATGATACTCGCTCAATGGTCAAAACCATTTCTCACGCTTTTTAGTGATGAAGACCCAATTACACGTGGAGGAGAACAAGTCTTTCAAAAGCTAGTTCCAGGAACAAAAGGACAAGATCATCAAATTGTTCATGGGGGACATTTTGTCCAAGAAGATGCAGGAGAAAATTTGGCACTTTTAATACTCACATTTTATCATAAAAACAACTTTATTTAAGCCCATGCGACTGCTTTTTTTCTTTCTTATTTTTCTATCAGTTGGTTGTGACAAAACCAAAGAGGATGAATGTAAAACAAAACCAAAAGAGGTGTTTTGTACCAAAGAGTATATCCCCGTTTGTGGTTGTGATGGGAAAACCTACGGAAATATATGTACAGCAGATGCTGCTGGCATATTGTCTTGGACCGCAGGTGAATGTGAATAAATTAGATCCTTATATATGTAAAGGTCGATTGTCTGTTGCCGCTAGAGCAGCTTCTTTGACTGCCTCAGCATAGGTTGGGTGTGAATGACTCATTCTTGAAATATCCTCGGCTGAAGCTCTAAATTCCATTGCTGTTACAGCTTCTGCAATCAAGTCAGCAACCCTAGCCCCTACCATATGTACACCAAGTACTTCATCGGTAGTTGCATCGGCAAGAATCTTAACAAATCCATCTGTATCCATACTTGCACGAGCTCGTCCAAGGGCACGCATTGGAAATTGTCCTGTTTTGTACTGTACTCCACTTGCCTTTAATTCTTCTTCTGTTTTACCCACAGAAGCAACTTCGGGCCATGTATAAATTACATTTGGAATTAGGTTGTAATCAATATGGGGTTTTTGACCCGCAATTTGTTCTGCAACCATGACACCTTCTTCTTCTGCCTTATGAGCTAGCATTGCACCACGAACAACATCACCAATGGCATAAATATTTGATGCTGATGTTTGTAAATGATCATTTACTTCAACTTGTCCGCGTTCATTGATTTGAACACCTGCTGCTTGTGCATTTAGACCATTTGTATATGGAGTACGTCCGACTGAAACCAAACAATAGTCCCCTTCAAATGTAACTTCATTTCCATTTTTATCCGTTGCAGTTACTTCAACAGTGTCTCCATTTCGAGTCACTTTGTTCACCCCATGGGATAAATAGAATTTAACCCCTTGCTTTTTTAATACTTTCGTTAATTCTCGAGAAACAGCACTGTCCATAATCGGAGTAATTCTGTCTGCATATTCAATTACCGATACATCCGCACCTAACCGACGATAGACCTGACCCAATTCTAAACCAATTACTCCTCCACCAATCACCACAAGGTGTTTGGGGATTTCTTTGAGTTCCAATGCTTCTGTTGATGTAATAATTCGCTCTTTATCAAGAGAAATAAATGGAAGTGAACCTGGTTTTGAACCTGTTGCAATAATACTGTGCTTGGCCTCAATGATTGTTTCAGTTTCACCCTCAACTTTAATGTGAGTTGCATCGACAAAACTTCCTAATCCATGAAAAACATGGATGTTGTTTTTATCCATCAAAAAGTCAATTCCCTTGGTAGTTTGCTCGACAACTCCACGTTTACGTGCAATCATCTTTTCAAAGTTAACTTTGATTTCACCTGGAATTTCAATACCGTGTGTATCAAAATGCTTAACTGCATCCTCGTAATGATGTGAAGAATCCAAAAGTGATTTGGAGGGGATACATCCTACATTGAGACATGTTCCACCTAAGGTATTGTATTTTTCAATCAAGGCGGTTTTCATTCCCAACTGGGCACATCGAATGGCAGCAACATAACCACCTGGACCAGAACCGATAACAGCAACATCAAATTGACTCATAATGTGTTTTAAATTTATCTTACAAAAATACAAATGTTTACTAGGGCAGCATAGCCATTTCTCAGAATATTTTTTTGATTTGTATCCCCTAGAAAATAGTTTTACATTCGAATTCCAAATCCTTTTTTTATGCACTTTTTTAAAACCATTCTTTTATTTATTAACAACAAAGAATATCGAAACCTACTATTTGTAACCTCGTTAATAATTTTACTGGGAACAGTTGCGTACCACTACATCGAAGGTTGGACCTGGATCGACGCTGCCTATTTCTCTGTCATTACACTAGCTACAATTGGTTATGGTGACTTCTATCCCACCACCGATTTAGGGAAACTATTTACCATTGGATACATTATTTTGGGGGTAGGAATCATTATTGGATTTATCAATACTGTGTATATTCACTTCAAAGAGGAAAACAAAAACAGAAGATAAAAAGCAATAAAATTCGTATCATTACGTAAAGATTTTACCATGTCGAAAAACACTCATTCGCTTTCTCTTAAAGACGCTTTACTTCCTGTAGTTATCCTCGTTATTCTCCTTGCTTTTAATGTTTGGGTGTACGGTGATGATTCCCTAGGAGGATCCAATCAATTTATTTTACTTATCGGTGCTGCAATTGCTGCCCTTGTTGGATTCAAGAATAAAGTGAGCTATGAAGTGATGATCGAAAAGGTAAGCCAAAATTTAAAATCTACAACTGGAGCAATTTTAATCCTCTTATTTGTCGGTGCATTGGCTGGAACATGGCTGTTAAGTGGAGTAATTCCTGCTATGATTTATTATGGTTTACAAATTTTACATCCCTCGATTTTTCTTCCTGCTTGTATCCTAATTTGCGCCATTATTTCTATTGCGACAGGGAGTAGTTGGACAACATCAGCTACAGTTGGAATTGCTCTAATAGGTATTGGGCGTGCATTGGAAATTCCAGTGGGAATGGTTGCCGGTGCAGTACTTTCTGGAGCCTATTTTGGAGACAAACTTTCTCCCCTTAGCGACACCACCAATCTTGCTCCTGCAATGGCTGGAAGTGAGTTGTTTACCCATATTAGGTACATGACAATGACCACCATTCCAAGTATTCTTATAACACTTGTTGCGTTCTTGATTCTTGGATTTTTTCAACAGTCCTCTGGAGCTGTGGATACACAATCATTACTTGATAGTATCGATGAACGCTTTGCTATACATGCAGGTCTTTTCTTGGTTCCGTTAGCCGTTATTTTATTAATGATTCGAAAAACACCTCCTTTAGTAGCCTTGTTAATTGGCACATTGTTGGGAGGAGTATTTGCCTTATTGTATCAACCTCATTTGGTTGTTGAAGCAGCCAATGCTGGAACGCTAAGCGGCATAAGTGCATACAGAGGTGTGATGAATGCAATCACAGTTGATAATAGTATTACGACCTCAAGTGATTTATTAAATGATTTGTTTCAATCAGGTGGAATGCAGGGAATGCTTGGTACAATTTGGTTGATTATGTGTGCAATGGTATTTGGGGGAGTAATGGATGCTATTGGAGGACTAAAACGTATTAGTGAAGCACTACTCGAAAAAGCACAGTCCACCTTTCAGTTGTTTGCAGCCACAACAGCTTCTTGTGTGACTATCAACTTGACCGCATCGGATCAATACCTATCTATTGTTCTACCCGGAAAAATGTTCGATCAAGCCTACAGAGACCGAGGACTTGCTCCTGAAAACTTAAGTAGAACCCTTGAAGACTCTGGAACAGTAACCTCTGTTCTAATTCCATGGAATACCTGTGGTGCCTATCAATCCGGAGTACTTGGTGTAGGAGTAGGAGAATACTTTTTCTATGCTATTTTTAATTGGCTCAGTCCAATCATGACTTTAATTTATGCGTATTTTAACATTAAAATTAGAACCTTAGCCCCTGTAAAATAGGCTTAAACTATGCGTATTTTTCTGTATAAGATTATCTTATAAAGACTTCATCATAACAAATATAAATTCATAACAAAAAAGTAAAATTTTTTGTTCATTTACATCATTAAATAAAAACCTATGGAACACTTAGCAAATTCAAGCAACGGAGGCAAATGTCCTTTTGCTCCTGCACAACAACGTCATACAAGTGTATCGGCACTTTCAAATTCAGATTGGTGGCCGGAACAACTCAATCTTAAAATATTACATCAAAACGCTCCAGTAACCAGTCCAATGGGAGATGATTTTGACTATTCAAAAGAATTTAGCAGCTTAGATCTTGCAGAAGTAAAGCAAGACCTCTATGATTTAATGACCGATTCACAAGACTGGTGGCCTGCGGATTATGGGCACTATGGTCCTTTCTTTATACGTATGGCATGGCACAGTGCTGGTACATATAGAGTAACTGATGGACGTGGGGGTGCATCTGCTGGAACACTTCGTTTTGCTCCGCTTAATAGTTGGCCTGACAACGGAAACCTTGACAAGGCACGTCGTTTATTGTGGCCTATCAAAAAGAAATACGGTAAGAAATTATCTTGGGCTGACTTGATGATTCTAACCGGAAACTGTGCATTAGAATCAATGGGCTTCAAAACTTTTGGTTTTGGTGGAGGACGTGAAGATGTATGGGAACCAGAAGGAGACATTTTTTGGGGACCTGAAACAGAATGGTTGGGAGACCAACGTTATTCGGGTGATCGCGAACTAGCTAATCCTCTTGGTGCTGTTCAAATGGGATTGATTTATGTCAATCCTGAAGGACCAAACGGAAAACCAGACCCAATTGCTTCAGCACGTGATATCCGTGAAACATTTGCACGTATGGCAATGAACGATGAAGAAACTGTAGCACTTGTTGCTGGGGGACATACTTTTGGAAAAACACACGGAGCAGGAGACCCTGCGCATGTTGGTGCTGAACCTGAAGGAGCGAGTATTGAAGAACAAGGTTTTGGATGGAAAAATAGCTTTGGAACTGGAAAAGGAGGAGATACTATTACAAGTGGTCTTGAAGGTGCATGGACTCCAACTCCAATCGAGTGGGACAACAGCTATTTCAAAACACTTTTTGGATATGAATGGGAATTGACTCACAGTCCTGCTGGTGCACAACAATGGAAACCAAAAGATGGAGCTGCAGCTGATGCAGTACCAGATGCACACGATCCTAACAAAAGACATGCGCCAATGATGGCAACTACTGATATTGCATTGATTAAAGATCCTGCATACTTGGAAATTTCTAAGAAATTTCACCAAAATCCAGACTACTTTGCAGATGTTTTTGCACGTGCTTGGTACAAACTAACGCATCGTGATATGGGACCTATTTCACGTTACCTTGGAAGTGATGTACCTGCCGAGCAATTAATTTGGCAAGATCCTGTTCCTGCAGTTGATCATGATTTGGTTGACACTGCTGATGTAGCTACATTAAAAGCAAGTGCATCAGCTTCTGGACTTTCAATAGCTGAATTAATTGGGACCGCATGGGCTGCTGCTTCAACTTTTAGAGGAACAGACAAACGTGGAGGTGCTAATGGTGGACGAATTCGTCTAGAACCACAACGTAGTTGGGAAGCAAATAATCCTGTACTTCTAAATAAAACAATTCCTGTATTGGAAAAAATTCAAGAAGAATTTAATGCAAGTCAGTCTGGGAACAAACGTATTTCTTTCGCTGATTTGGTTGTCTTAGCTGGAGATGCTGCTGTGGAAGCTGCTGCTCAAAAAGGAGGTTATTCTATTCAAATTCCATTTTTCCCTGGACGTACGGATGCTACTCAGCAAATGACTGATGTAGATGCAATGCAGGTGTTGGCTCCAACAGCTGATGGATTTAGAAATTTCAATAATGGTTCTAATGACCGTCATGATGAAGAATTACTTTTAGATAAAGCTCAACTTTTAACACTTACTGCTCCTGAAATGACCGTACTTGTTGGTGGTTTACGTACGTTAAATGCAAATCACAAAGGAAGTGCACATGGGGTATTTACAAACTCACCCGAAACTCTGAGCAATGACTTCTTTGTAAACCTTTACGATATGGCAACCACTTGGGTACCTACTTCTGATGAAAAAGATGCCTTTGAGGGACGTGACCGTGATAATGGTCAAGTTCGTTGGACTGCTACACGTGCTGACTTAATCTTTGGGTCTAATTCACAATTAAGAGCACTTGGTGAAGTATACGCCTGTGAAGATGCTAAAGAGAAATTTGTACATGATTTCGCTGCAGCATGGTCTAAAGTTATGAACCTTGATCGTTTCGATCTAGACTAAATTATTTCACATTTAATTTATTCAACCACCTTATTCGCATAAGGTGGTTTTTTTATTCCTTGTCAATATGCTACTGATCATCATAGTTTCCAAATACTTTTTAGATTAACAACTACATCAAACAAAATCAATTGAACAAAAATAAAGTTCAATTTACACCCTAAACTTGATTTCATTTTTTAGATAACTTCCCTATTATCAATAGACTACATCTCACTTTTCTTCTTGGAACACTTCAACCATAACAAATATTGAACGTGTATTTTCTAATACTTCTTCTTTTAACGGAAATATAACTACTTGGAACGTGTTTAATGTAACAAACATGAATCACATGTTTAAGGGTGCTTCAACATTTAGTCAAGACCTCTCCTCTTGGAATACTGCAAGTGTGACAAATATGAATGGTATGTTTGGTAGAACTACAAATTTTAATGGAGATATCTCTAATTGGAATGTTTCAAAAGTAACAAATATGTCTGTTATCTTTGAGGATGCTTCAGCATTTAGTGCGGCAAACTATGACAAACTATTAGATGGGTGGTCAAAGTTAAGTTTACAAAATAATATTTCTTTTCGAGCACCTCCTAACTACCATTGTAATGTGGCTGCAAGAAATATTTTAATCGATACGTATGGTTGGTCTATTTTTGTAGACACAGAAGGAACAAATACCCAATGTAATCCTACCCCTTAATCTGTACATTAAGCGAAATTTAAAAATTAAAAAAAAAGGAGAAACACCCTACCCAAAAGGTAGGGTGTTTAATTTTTGGTTTGGATTTATAAATGGGTCTCTTATATCCATACATTATTTGTAAATTTGTACATACGCTAACAATCTATGGCTACTAAAAAGAAGCAGACCCGTCCAAAAACGCCGTCCTTCAAGACAACTGATCCGCAAAAAAAGCGATCTCGTCAAATACTCTTGGGAGCATTTTTGATTCTTTCCGCAATACTTCTTTTTATTGCTTTTACTTCGTATTTTTTTAGTTGGAAAGCCGACCAAAGTAGCTTACACACCTTAGCTGATCGAACAGTTGAAAGCACAAATATTTTACGTAAAATAGGGGCAGAAGTAAGTCATTTTTTTATTTATCAACTTTTTGGTATTGCCTCCTATATCGTTACTTATTTGATGCTAACTACAGGGCTGTTCCTGTTTTTTGATATTCAGAAAAAAGATTTACTAAAACGTTGGACTTGGGGATTATATTATGTGCTTTTAATTTCTTTAATTGCGGCACGTTTTACCTCCTTATTTCCTTTTTTAGGAGGTATTGTCGGTTTAGAGATTACGGATTTTATTGTTTCGTATATAGGAGCAATTGGAATGTGGTGTTTGTTGTCATTTCTTGTACTCTTCGTACTTGTGCTTCATCTAAATGTAACCCCAGAACAAATCATTGCATGGTATAAAAATTATTTCAGTAAAGATGAAAAAACACCTCTTGAATCAAGTTTTCAAGAGGAAGCAGATCAAATAAAGGAAAGTGTAACGCCCGTTTCTGCAAAAAAAGAAACAGTAGATCCCGATATGGAAACTGAGACAGTCGCAACAAAACCCAAAGAAGATCAAGCAAAGGCATCTGAGGTTAAAATAGAGGTTTTAGTACCCGTTGAAGAAAATGAGGTTGAGCAGTTGTCAAAATCTCTAGTAGAAAAATTTGGACGCTTTGATCCACGACTTGAATTGGGCAACTATCGTTTTCCTACCCTAGATTTATTGAAAGATTATGGAAGTTCCACGATAACAATAGATGAAGATGAGCTTGAAGAAAACAAGAACAAAATCATTGAAACACTTCGAAATTATAAAATAGAAATTGCGCAAATAAAAGCCAATATTGGTCCAACTGTCACCCTTTATGAAATTGTTCCAGCTGCTGGAATTCGTATTTCAAAAATAAAAAACTTAGAAGATGATATAGCATTGTCTCTTTCTGCCCTTGGAATAAGAATCATTGCACCAATACCAGGAAAAGGAACGATAGGGATAGAAGTACCCAATCAAAAACCAACAATTGTTTCGATGCGTTCAGTGATAGCCTCAGAACGATTTCAACGTGCCGAAATGGAATTACCAATTGCGTTAGGAAAAACAATTAGCAATGAAACATTTGTAGTCGATCTAGCAAAAATGCCTCACCTTTTGATGGCAGGTGCAACAGGACAAGGAAAATCAGTTGGATTGAATGCAGTATTGACTTCACTGCTTTATAATAAGCATCCAGCCGAGGTGAAGTTTATCCTCGTTGACCCAAAAAAGGTTGAGTTAAATATTTATAATAAAATAGAACGTCACTACCTCGCAAAATTGCCCAATACAGAGGATGCAATCATTACAGACAATACCAAAGTTATTAATACTCTAAATTCACTTTGTATTGAGATGGACAACCGCTATGAGTTGCTAAAAAATGCAATGTGTAGAAACTTAAAAGAATACAATACAAAGTTTAAAGCACGTAAGTTGAACCCAAACGAAGGACATCAATTTTTGCCCTATATTGTGTTGGTTGTTGATGAATTTGCAGACCTAATAATGACTGCAGGGAAAGAAGTTGAGACACCCATTGCACGCTTAGCGCAATTGGCACGAGCAATAGGTATTCATTTAATTATAGCTACCCAACGTCCATCAGTCAATGTGATTACAGGAATAATCAAAGCCAATTTTCCAGCACGAATTGCATTCCGTGTAACCTCAAAAATAGATTCACGTACAATTTTAGATAGTGGTGGTGCAGATCAACTCATTGGAAGAGGAGATATGCTCTATACCCAAGGAAATGATTTGACACGAATTCAATGTGCATTTGTAGATACTCCAGAAGTAGAACAAATCGCAGCATATATTGGGAGTCAAAAAGCATATCCTGAAGCGTATCAACTTCCCGAATATGTGGGAGAAGAAAGTAGTCCAATGGATTTAGATGTGAGCGATCGAGATGTACTATTTAGAGAAGCAGCCGAGGTGATTGTAATTGCACAACAAGGCTCTGCTTCCCTACTCCAACGAAAATTAAAATTAGGTTATAACCGAGCAGGAAGAATAATTGATCAAATGGAAGCAGCCGGTGTGGTTGGTCCATTCGAAGGAAGTAAAGCACGTTCTGTGCTAATACCAGACCTTACTACTTTGGAACAGTTATTGCAATCTCAGGAATAAAAAAAATGAAAATTAATATTCTCCTATTGACCCTTATCTCTTGTCTAAATCTAGGATTTAGTCAAGATACTGAAAAATCGAAAAAGTTGCTGGATAAAGTTTCTGCCTCCATGGAAAGTAAAGAATCAATCCAGTTTGATTTTGCCTATGTTCTTGAAAATAAAAAGGAAAATATTCAACAAGAAATGGATGGAAAAGTCACCTTAGCTGGAGACAAATACCAATTGGAGTTACTTGGAATTACAAGAACATTTGATGGAGAAAAGATATATACTATTGTTCCAGAAAATGAAGAAATTACAATTACTTCACCCGAAGATGCAGAGGATATAGGAATCAACCCTTCAGAATTATTACGTTTTTATGAAAATGGATATAGCTATGAGTGGGATATCCTTCAACTCCAAAGCGGAAGAAGCATTCAGTTTGTCAAACTTATTCCAGAAGAAAAAAATGAAGACGTTCAATACATCTTATTGGGAATAGACATTAATCGAAATGAAGTCTATCGCATTATTCAAATCGGGGAAAATCAAACATCTACAACACTTACCCTTCAAAATCAGGTTTTTAATGTTCGTTTAAGTGATGATTTTTTTGAGGTAAATACAGCAGATTATCCGGACTATTATATCAACAACTAGACAATGAAAATTATAGATCGGTATATCTTAACGACCTATTTGAGCCGTTTGCTCAGTGTATTTGTCATTTTGATGCTGATTTTTATCATTCAGACTTTTTGGTTATTTATTGATGAAATTGCAGGAAAAGGATTAGATACCGAAATTATACTGAAGTTTTTAGCCTATTATTCTCCGAAACTCTATCCTCTTGTAATGCCATTGTCTGTGCTTTTGGCTTCGATAATGACCTTTGGATCATTGGCAGAAAACTATGAGTTTGCTGCAATGAAATCCACTGGAATATCACTTCAACGTGCGTTGTTAGGATTGGTCGTTTTTCATTTTTTTTTAGGTGTAGGAAGTTTTTATTTTTCAAATCACGTAATACCACTTGGAGAATTTAAGTACTATAATTTACGTCGAAACTTAGCTAAAGTAAAGCCAGCACTTGCAATTACCGAAGGTATCTTTAATGATATTGGTGAAATGAATATTAAAGTGAAACGTAAATACGGAGAAAATGATCGCTTTTTAGAAGATATAATTATCCACGAAAAAACCCCTGATCGAAAAAATAACATTGTCATCAAGGCAGCAAGTGGAGAACTTAAAAGCGCAACAATTGGTCAAGAACTTCAACTCCACCTTTTTGATGGATTTAGATATGAAGATATTCAAGTAGAAAAAAATGCAGATAAAGAGAAAATGCCTCATGCAAAAGTATCTTTCAAAAAGTATATTATGAATATCGATCTCTCCCAATTTAATGATGTTGATTTTGGTGAGGAAAAATATACAAGTACTTTTCGTATGCAAAAAGTACAAGAGCTATCAACAAGTATAGACACATTGGAACGAGATTACCTCAGAGAAAAAAGTACGTATTCAGATAACTTCAACAAAACCTCTTATTTCAGTCGCCTAGCAAAAGAAAAAAAGAGAAATTTTGTTTTAACTGACAGCTTAATTTTACAAAGTTCAAACCCATTGGTTTATGTCACTGATGGTTTTAAATCCAATCAAACTCAAATATTACGAACAGCCAAAATGGATGTCGGTACAATGATTCGAAATTTAAATCAACGTAAAAGGACGTTCTTTATCTATCAAAAACTCATCAATTTACACAAGAATACATTTTGGGAAAAACACACCTTAGGTTTTGGGATTTTCTTCTTGTTCCTTATCGGTGCCTCCCTAGGTGCAATAATTCGTAAAGGAGGACTAGGTCTTCCAATGGTTTTGGCAATTTTAATCTTTTTGTCGTACCATTATGTTAGTTTGTTTGGAAAAAATGCAGCCGAAGATAGTAGTGTTTCCCCCTTTATAGGAAGCTGGCTGTCTGTATTTATTATAGCCCCTTTTGCAATTTATTTTACTTATCGTGCCTCAACCGATCGTGGATTGATGAATGCAGATTATTTAATCGTTTCGTTAAAATCCCTTTCTACTCAAATAAAGAATAGTATTTTCGCACTCAGAAACAAGAAAGCATGAGCAAAGTTCAATTAGATTCTATCGAGGTTGCCATTGAAGCTATCCGTCAAGGAAAAGTAATTATCGTGGTAGATGACGATGATCGGGAAAATGAGGGCGATTTTTTAACTGCAGCAGAAAATATTAGCCCTGATATCATCAACTTTATGGCAAAAGAGGGTCGTGGATTGATTTGTGCACCCTTGACTGAAAATCGCTGTAAAGAACTTCAACTTGATCGAATGGTTAATCACAATACCGATCCAATGGAAACTGCTTTTACCGTTTCTGTCGATTTAAAAGGAAATGAAGTAAGTACAGGAATTTCAGCAAGTGATCGTGCATTGACAATACAGGCTTTGGTTGATGATGCTACCCAACCACATCAGCTCTCACGTCCAGGACATATATTTCCTTTAATTGCAAAAGAAGGTGGAGTACTTCGACGCACAGGCCATACAGAAGCAGCAATTGATTTTGCTCGTCTTGCAGGCAAAAAACCAGCAGGTGTTATCGTTGAAATAATGAATGAAGATGGTACTATGGCACGATTACCTCAACTTCGTAAAGTAGCAGATAAATTTGATCTAAAACTTGTTTCCATAGAAGATTTAGTTGCCTACCGTATGCAACACGATAGCCTAATTTTAAAGCGAGAAGACACTGAAATAAACACACGATTTGGTGAATTTAGACTTCGTGCATACCAACAAACAACAAATAATCAAGTTCATCTTGCACTTACAAAAGGAACTTGGAGCGCAAACGAAGCTATTCTTACCCGAATTAATTCCTCTCAAATCAGTAATGATTTACTAGGAATGTTAACAGGGTCAAATGACAAAGGGTTAGAGGAAATTTTTAAGTTGATTAATGGAGCAGGAAAAGGTGCTGTGATTTTTATCAACCAACAACAGCAATCAGAAAACCTATTAGCGCGAATTAAAGAATTGAAAAGTGCTTCTTCTAAAAAGAATGAAATTCCAAAGGCACCCCCATTAAAAATGGATTTAAAAGATTTTGGAATTGGTGCCCAAATACTTCACGATTTACATATTTCAAAATTACGTGTAATTTCAAATTCCTCACAAGGTCCACGTGTAGGAATTACGGGCTATGGTTTAGAAATTGTTGAATACGTCTCTTATTAATCAAAAAACCAAAGTTTGATTGACAGTATGGTTACCATTGTGACCATAGCGATTTTGATTACGCCCTCTCCTCTATCAACTGACCATCTACTTGACCACCAAGCACCAAAGGAGCTCCCAAAAGCTAATACAAGTCCAAGTCCCCAGTCGACAGCATCATTCCAGGTAAAAAGAGCCAATGCTCCTATGGTATAGATAAAGACAAGTGCAACCTTCGTCGCATTTGTTTTTATCAAGGACAAACGATTGAAGTTATTGAGAAATAAAATGATTACAAAACCTACTCCAGCATTAATAAATCCGCCATAAATACCAATAAAGAAAAAACCAATAAGTGATCCAAAAAGATACTTACCTGTCAATCGCTCAGGTAAATCGAATGCTTTGTTTTTAGGCTTAAAAACAATTAATGCAACTACAATCAGCATGATGATTGATAAAATTCGATTGAACAGTACTCCCTTAATGTCAACAGCAATTTGAGCACCAAGCAATGAGCCAAAAAAAGCAGCTATTCCTAAATACAAATCAAAAGGATAAGTAGAAACCTTTTTAGAACGGTATCCAGCAGTTCCCACAAGGGCTTGAATAAGTATCCCAATTCTATTTGTACCATTGGCAACATGAGGAGGAAGTCCCATAAAAATAAGAGCAGGTAAAGTGAATAATGAACCTCCTCCAGCAAGCGTATTAATAATTCCCGCAAGAAGACCCACAAAGGCTAGTAGGAGATAATGAATAAGTTCTTCCATTTGCTAAAAATAGGTATATCGTTTTTAAAAAAAAGTTTTATTTCTCCAAATAAGCAATGTATATTTGCAACCGCTAGGAGAAATGGCAGAGTGGTCGAATGCGGCAGTCTTGAAAACTGTTGAGGGTCACACCTCCGGGGGTTCGAATCCCTCTTTCTCCGCAAAACCCTTGGAAACCCAAGGGTTTTTTTTGTTTATCTTATTCCCTACTATTTAGAATAATAATAATCTCTTTTTTTAAAATAGCGCCCTGACGTTTTTCTACTAAAAAGTTGTAATTTAAATCACTACATAAAAATAGTATATCTTAGTATTGTGGAAAGAAAACGATTTTTACAAACTATTTTAGGCTTTTTGGGCATCTATACTGCCACGCAATTGACCGCTTGCTCTACAGAAGAAGAGGGAGGAGAAGATATAATCTTAGAAGAAAACAATCCTCCACCAAGTCCACAAATAACGGACTATAATGAGCTAAAAGAACTCACTGCTTCAAACGGATTATACCGTCAAGGCGACATGCTTTATCTCGATATTCAGAATGAAACCTTTGCCCCTCTTCAGAATGTGGAAGGATTCATCAACAGTTTGGACCACTATGTGCTTGTTCTTCGAACAAGCGATTCTACCCTAAAAGCATTTACCAATTGCTGCCCTCATCAAGGAACAATTAACCGTTGGAGTTATTCAAATGGAGAATTTACTTGTGGAAATCACTACAATTCATACGGAACTTCAAGTGGAAATATTGCGGGGTGTAGTGCGGGGCAAACATCAGGTAATCTAAGACAGTTTCAGGCTTCTCTAGATCGTGATATTATTACAATCAACCTTGGTTAATATTACTCTACCCTAAACACATACACCATAGAAAAAGAACTATCCCCAGCTGCATCTGTTGTTTTAACTCTCCAGTAATAGACATTCCCAGAAGATACTGTGACTTCTTTTTGAGACGAAGATATATTTGAATTTTCTGCCGAAGGAGTTTGCAATCCATCAACCGTATCAAAGTATAAAGTCGCTGTTAAATTTTGATTACTTTCATCTGAATCAGTCATTTCCCAAGTCAAAAGAACAGAAGAAGTGGAAGATTCAAAACTTTTCCCAGAGGATGGAGAAACTAATTGAGCAGGATACGGAGGATAATTCGTAACTCCCTCACCCGATAAATAAAATCGCCAATTTTCAGATTCGGCAACAGCAGTCGTTTGGTTTCTTCGTGAAACAACATACCAACTAAAGGGTGTGCCTTTATTGAGACTAACGCTTTTTGAAGTGTTTGATAAGTTATAAAATACACTTTGCTGACCCGAATTGAGGTTTTCAATATGCAAATCATAAAAATCAGTATTTTGACTTTTTGACCATTCAAATTCAACACTACTCAATGACTCAGAAACATTTATTCCAGTTTCACATACTTCATCTTTATTGGGGTAAACAAGTGTACTTGCCAATGGTGGATCAACCTGAACAACTGGATCTGGTATTGGATTAGGTGTGTTGGTGCTCCCCTCTTTGCTACATGCAACGACCAAAAGCATAATCAATAAAGAGAATGTATGTTTTTTCATTGCTTTTTTACTTTAATTCCCTTGTTTACAGAATCCCCTATCAGTTTAACCAAATAAATTCCCTGAGATAAATTCGACATATCAACTTTGATGGTTCTAGAAAAAGGAATAATTTCTTGTCTTTGGAAAATCAGTGCACCATCTTTAGAAAAAAGTTGAAGCTGAATTTTTTTATCATTACCAGGGATTACTATATGCAAGTTCTCTTGTACAGGGTTTGGAAAAAATTTCACCTGCTCAGAAATAAAAATTGATTCCTCTACAATCCCTTGACATTCTTTTGGAGTAGAAATTTTAATTCGATTTAAGCCGGTTTTGAGTGCTATGTCCAGTGATGGTGTAGTAATTATTGATTTATACCCATTAACTTCAAGGTGGTACACATCAGAGCCCGACAAATTAGCCGTAAAACGTTGTCTCGTGTAATTGACAGAACTTTTTGCTCGAAGAGGTTCAGGATCAGTCACTCCAATTTCAAAAAATTGGTGGTAATCTGTTTTACCTGCAATGGTAATTTGAACGAGATAGGTATTTCCCTCTAATTCAGTTAAATCAATTGTATGATTATTTGCCGCATTAAGTGTATAGGTTTGATCAAGTTGGGAAATATATACCGTGTATTCATGGCTAGTATCCTGCGCTTGTACCCTAATATAACCATCCGTTTTACCTCCGCAAGAAGGACGTTGCGATTGAATAACATAATTATCTGAAGGTAATGTAAAAATCGCTACCCCGTCTAAATTCACAATAGCTCCTGGAGAGGTAAATGGTTCTAAGTCATTTATATTGCTAACCCCATCACCGTCATTGTCTTGGTAGCGACCCTGAATAATTGGTAGTTCAGTAAAATCTCTTCCTAAAACAGAAGTCTCAGTATCTGATTTGGTTGTTAACCATTGACTCATCACTGACGCATAAATTTGACGATAATCAAACTCTGCTTCTAAATTATCTTGCCAGGAGACATTCTCAGGAATAAAAGGATTTTCTCCAAGTGTACCTGGTTCAATTTTATTTCCAAAAATAAACATTGGTGCAGCAGAACCATGGTCAGTTCCAAAAGAACCATTAGACACTATCGTACGACCAAATTCAGAATAGGTCATTAACAAAACATCATCACTTCGTCCAATAGCATCCATGTTTTGCATAAATGCTAAGACACTATCATTCAAATCTTTCATTAAAAGCGCATGGTCTCCCTTTGTATGATCACTCTGATCAACTTGAGTATCGTGGGTATCAAACCCACCCAACTCAACCATATAAATACGTGTATTTAGACCACCACCAATAAGCTTAGAGACAATTGAAAACTGTTGACCAAGATTAGAATTTGAATAACTCTTATAGTTTGATCCATTGGAATAAGCATTTCTCACAACTTCTCCATACGCATTTGATTGCTTAGAGACAAGTTGAATATAATCGAGTTTTATTCCCTTTTGATCATTTCCGTATTGATTGTCAAACTCATTAATAATTTCTTCAAAATTTTCTGGATCACTCGCAATATAACTTGTAAATGAATTTTGACCAGTAAAAAGTAATGATGGGTTTCCAATTTCAATTGAAAGTGGGTGTGGGTAATCCAAATTTGGAAAAGCTTGAGGAAATTCTGGATGTAAGTTTTCAATATATCTCCCCATCCATCCTGATGTCAAATACTGGTTAGAATTTGCCCCTGTTTCCCATATATCCATTGATCTGAAATGAGAAAAATCAGGACTTGCATAGCCAACATTTTGAATTATCTTAAATCGATTTTCATCATAAAGCGACTTAAAACCAGTAAGTTCAGGATGTAGTCCCAAATCGTGATCTCCTAACTGAATAATTTTATTTTCAGGTAATATCACATGAGGTCGAGCTTCAGTCAATTTTTGGTATTGATCCAAAGGAACAACTGTATTAAGTCCGTCGTTTCCACCATTCAATTTAATCAATACAACAATATTCCCCCTTTGAGCCGTATTGTTTAAAACACTAGAAGGGTTCGCAAATCGTATGTCATTGACAAAAGGAGGTATTACGAAAGGTGAAGCTGCCGCATGACTAAGTTTATGTAAAAAATCTCTCCTTTCCATTCTATCTAGTTAATGAAGATGAAACTCTCCTAACATGGTGTATAAATAAAGTGTATTTTCCAATCTCCAACGAACAAAAGATTCAGGGTTAGTTTCTCCAGAATTAAGTACATTATTAACTTCCTCAGTCCAATGAGCTTCACTCACACCATTCAAAAGTGCGTTGCGAAGTCTAAGTTTGGTAACTTCTGGGATTTCCATCCCCAAAAAGCGATCATTCAATTCCTCTAAAAACTGATCAATGTTAGATGGATTTTGAAAAGAGCTAATAAAATCCAATGAGTTGAAACGGAGATTTGCTCCATGTCCCTCAATCTCATAATCTAACCATATCCCCCATCGAAAAACTGATTCTGCAAATCTTTTGCGAGATTTCATTGTTGAGGAATTTATCCAAAATAAATCATAAACAGGCTCTTGATAGTATGCAGGCCATCCAGAAACACTTGGAGGATCATTGATTTGCATTCCCATTTGATTTAGAATCCATCCTAAACTTTGAAAAGCATTGTATCGCTGAACATAACGGTCTTTAATTTCATTTGGAAAATAATTTGGACGAACGATTGAATTATACCCCACTGAACCTGTCCAAACAAAAAGATAACCGTCTAAAACATTCATCTCCTTAAAGACTTTATATGCGTATTCGTAGGGAGCCATAATTAACGAATTATAATTTCCCTCATCAAAAAAATGTTCACTTGAAAGCAAAACCTTGAGCGTTTCAACTAACGAAAAATTAGAAGATCGAAAGGTTTCAGACAAAGGTAAAATAATTTGAGTTTCGATTTGTTCTGAAAGCTCAGGACTCACAAAGAATTGGTACAATCGTCGTGCAATATAAATACATGATTCGTCCGTTTGAAAAAGCATATCAATTACCTCAGCAAGTTCTTCCTCTCCTTCCTGACCGCTTCTCCCTCGTATAATGGTATTGTCATAAAATTCAGAAAAAAACTTATCACCAGTATCGTGATTCCAAGCATGAAAATAGTGGGTATCTTCGTGTCCTTCCTCATAAACAAATCTTTCATAATCAAAACTCCATCCAACTAATGCACGAGCAATTTCTCGAACATCACCTTCTGAAAATTGAGCAAAAGGTCGCTTTCCAACGGTAAATAATTCTTGTACTTCACGGGCAAAATTTTCATCTGGTGTTTCCTTTTTACTCGATGCCAAGTTGAGGTAATTTAGCATGGAACTATCTATACTTATATCATAGATAAACTGCTTATAACTTCCAAAACAGGAATCAAAAAGTAATTTCATGTAGTTAAAAGCAGACTTATGACCAAACAAATCAAAAGAACGAGTAGGTACAAGATTGTGTAAAAACAAAAATAATTTCCAATTTATTGACGTATTTTGATTGTAAATCCCATAGTGATACCATGAACGAATCGCAGACTGACGCTCCCATCCAAATTGTTCCTCACTTCCAGGACGGTTTCTTGTATACGGACGTGAAATGAATGGAGCCAAAGGTGGTACGTCCTCAGTAGTGTAATGTTCCGCATATTCTGAAGCATTCATTTTATGATAATAATTGTTGATAGGTTCTCCCATTTCTTCAGGAGTAAATATCATCTCAATAGCTTCTCCCAATGACAAATTGGTCAAATCGTCCATATGACGTTTCGCATTTCCAATAAGTACTCGATTGAGCAAGTGCCGCTTTTGTGCTTTGCCAAATGTACCGTTGTAAGGAGATAAGCTATAACTAGTAACTTGTTTTCGTGTGCTTTTTTTTGCCTTAATCAATGATTTAAAATCAATGTCTTGAGCATAAAAATCAGCGACTAAATCAGGTTGTTCCTTCTGCATTATAATTAAGTTACTATTCACTAAAGTTAATTCATTTTAATTTAAATTTTCAAGTGGTTAAATTCAATCGTGTTAAATCAGCAACCCGTCGCAATTGAGGAAAGATTTAAACCTGCAAATTAAAATCACAAGTCCTTTATCCATCTTCAATTAAACCATATATTAATTATCTTTTTGTACATTGAATAATTAAATTAACACTATGCGAACGCACTTTTTACTAAGTCTCTTCCTTTTAACGGCTGCTTTGACAGCACAACAAAAAGGAAAAAAATCAACTTCTCAGTCATTGGACTCCTTAACAGCAGAGATGCAAGCTTCTAAAGGGCTAATAACAACGTATTTAAATGATAAAAATGAGTTGTATTTTGAGTTATCAACTCAATTGTTGGAAAAAGAATTGCTTGTAGTTACTCGATTTGCGCAATTACCTGCAAATTATTCTGCTTATCTCAACGCAGGCTCAAAAACATCTCAACGTGTTGTTCAATTTGTGAAACATGGGAAACGAATTTTACTAAAAGAATTAAGCTACACGAATATAGCAAATGAAAACGACCCGATATCACTCAGTGTATCTGAAAATAATTTTGCTCCTATTTTAGCCTCATTTGATATAAAAAACAAAGAAGACGATCGGTTTTTGATTGATGTAACAAGTTATTTTATGGCTGATTCCCCAGGTTTTAATATCATCCGTAAGTCAGATAAAGATAATTTTAAGATTGGAGGAGTAGATAAAAAACGAAGTGTGATTGACGCTGCTCGAAGTTATCCAGAAAATACTGAGATTATACACACCCTAACTTTTAGTGCTGCAAAAGCACCTAGAGAAAATCAATCCAACACATTTAGCTTTCAAATAAACCATTCTTTTATAGCTCTTCCGAAAGATCAAATGCCTATCCGATACGCAGACGAACGTGTTGGTTGGTTTAGTCTTAATAAAATTGATTACAGCTCAACTGCCCTAAAATCTGATGCCTATTCAATTGTGCGAAGATGGCGATTAGAACCCAGTGATACAGAAGCTTACGCAAAGGGAGAACTGGTATCGCCAAAAAAACCAATTGTCTATTACCTAGACCCCGCTACACCATTAAAATGGAGAAAGTATTTTAAAGAAGGAATTGAAGATTGGAATACTGCTTTTGCCAAGGCAGGATTCAAAAATGCAATAATTGCAAAAGATCCCCCAAGTAAAGAGGAAGATCCTGATTTCAGTCCAGAAGATATTCGATATTCGACTGTTCGTTATGTCGCATCAACAACTCGAAATGCAGTAGGACCAAGTGTATCAGATCCAAGAACTGGAGAGATTTTAGAAAGTGATATAATCTGGTATCACAATCATCTTCGCTCCTATCGAAATAGATATTTATTGGAAACAGCTGCTGCTAATCCGAAAGCGCGTAGTCTGGAAACTCCAGAGGAAGAAATTGGAGAAATGATGCGACGTGTAATTTCTCATGAAATTGGTCATGCGCTTGGACTACCTCACAACATGAAAGCAAGTAGCGCATACCCAGTAGACTCTTTGCGTTCTGGTTCATTTACTCAAAAATATGGTATTGCAACCACGATAATGGATTATGCACGGTATAATTATGTGGCACAACCTGGTGATGAAAACATTCGATTTGTCAGACAATTAGGACCCTATGATGAGTATGCTATCGAATGGGGATATCGTTATTTTGGTAAATCAGCAGAAGAAGAAAAGGAAATACTCCGTAAAATGGTTGATGCCAAGTCATTAGATCCAATGTACATGTTTGGAGGGAATGGAAATGATCCAAATGCGCAGACAGAAAATATTGGTGATGATCCCGTTAAAGCAAGCTCATATGGATTGAAAAACTTAAAAGTTGTCGCTAAAAACCTAATGGATTGGACCGTTAAACCTACGGAAAACTTTACAGATTTAGATGAGTTATACGGAGAATTGATTGGAGTTTACCGAAGGTATATCTACCATGTCCATCGTGTTGTGGGTGGAGTGTATAAAACTCCTCACAATGCAAATCAATCTGCATTGACTTACGAAAATGTAGATCGTTCCGAACAACTTCGTGCCTTGGCATTTCTAGATGAAAATTTATGGAAAACTCAAAACTGGTTGATGGAAGCTGAGTTGATTTCTCAAATCAAAGGGAATGGTGTTATAGAAATGATACATTCCTTGCAAAAAAGCGCACTCAATCGCTTTTTGAATGCAAAAAAACTTAATCAAATGTTTTCTACCCAAAACACATTAAAAGGCAACGCATTGAAAGTTGATGAATTATTACACAAATTAACAGAAAGTTTAGTCAAAAATGTCTCTTCTCCAGACCTATCACAACAATACCTGCAGCTTAGCTTGGTGGAACAAATAGACATTCTTTTGGAAGAAGAAACACTTAATCCAAGTATCAAAGTGAAGCTTGTGGATATAAAGAACCAAATTCATGCGTTTTCTAAAAAATTAGCACGTGGTGGGTCAAAAAATCTAAAACATCATTTTGATTATTTGAAAACACTGACTGAATAAGGGGTCTTAGGGGAAAAAAGAAAAAATTGAAATTTTTTCTTTTATAATAGAGTTCAATTTCATTAATCTTGGTTAATCCTAAATCTAACAAAACATGAAAAACTCAACCAAACAAGAAGATGCTCCAATCTTAATTCCCGATGATAATTACTTGGAAGGCTACATTAAATCCACTAAATCAATTCGTTTAGAATGTAATTTTAATGGAACTATCTTATCCAAGAAAAAAGTGATCTTAGATAGCGCGTCTTTTGTTACAGGCGATATCATTTGCGAAAATCTAATTCTCTCAGGACGAATCAAAGGAAATGTATTTTGTGTTGGAAGGATAACAATGAATGAAGGCTCAATTATTGAAGGTAAAGTTTATACATCCGCAATCACAAGCCTTACAGAAACCGATTCAGATTTTGTTATTCAAATTCCAAAGAAAAAAACATTAGAGAAAATTCGTCAGTATCTAAATGGAGTGAGTACAGATATCGGGTTGTCCAAAGATGTCATACTGACAACTATTCGCGAAAGTTTTTATGAAAACTCGTTTGCTCATAAAAAAATCCAAATGAATTAATAAGTCATGAATTTACGAAACAACTTCGTGCAAATGTAAAAGCAAAGTCACCTCAAGTTCCTGACAATCAAAAATTCGACAAAGACAAAAAAGAGTTTAAACGGCACTAAGACAGTTGTCTAAAATATCGAAAACAGTTTCTGCCATCGAATTACCTTTTTCATCAAGCAGAGGATTTATTTCGCATACTTCAAGACAGCATAGTTTCTTGGAGTCAATAAAACTTTGAATTATTTGTTGCACCTCATCTGGAGCAAACCCCATAGAAACGGGAGTCCCTGTGCCCTTGGAAACAAGATCACAGTCAAGTGCATCAACATCAAAACTCAAATAAATTAGATCGACAGAATCAAGTTGTTTGAGGACTTCATTTAAACATGTCTCAATAGATCTATGACGTACTTCATGAACAGGATATACACGAATATTTTTTTCAGAAATTATTTTATTCTCGGCAGTCTCGGTTGAACGAAGTCCAAAATAAATAAGATGTTGTGGTAAAAGAATTGGAGTACTTCTCCCCATATTCTTAATTTGATTCCAACTTAAAATTGTTTGAGGTGTTACTTGATTAACTGCATAAGCTTCGTTATCTAACCCTAAAGCAGCAGCCAGTGGCATTCCATGAACATTTCCTGATGGAGAACTTAATGGAGTATGAAGATCCGCATGAGCATCAATCCAAATAGCAGCAATGGTTTTGTCTGGGTAAGCTTGCTTAATACCAGCAAGAGTTCCTATAGCAGAAGAATGATCCCCCGAAATAACAAGTGGAAAATGATTCTGATTAAGAACCATTTTGGTTACATCTGCAAGTCGTTCACACTGTTCTGCAACAAAACCAATGCGCTTTGCAAATGTATTTTTAACCTTATCATAAATAGATTCATTGTGGGTTGGAACATCGACATAGGGATGACGATGAAAAAAATCATTTTCACGATTAATTGCAGCAATTTCAAGTGCATCTACACCTAAATCGGAACCTCTTGTTCCTGCTCCAATATCGGATCTGTTTTTAATAATTTTTAGTCGATTCAATGGATATTTATTTTGTAGTAAAATACATATTTCTTTATACCTAGCTGGGAATTATCAGTGATAATTAACTCATTCTAAATTTTTCAATAATTGCTTGTCCAAAAAAACACAAACCCGAATTGGTAGCAATAAGAGCGATTGTTCCAATCAATACCCAATTTTCAGCATCTGTATATTTCATCAATATAGCTTCTCCAAGAAGACTTAATCCAAACCCTATCAGTAGTAATCCTGAGATGGCATAAGTTAGCCACTTTTGTCTCGCTGTCATTTTATTTTTTTTTCAATATACAGCTTTCTTAAAAGTTTAAAAAGGGTATATACTTATTGAGTTAATGTAAAATCAGTAAAGTAATAGCTAATTTCTTCATCAACAATCTGTTCTGACATATCAAAGTGAAATGAGGAAGGAAAACCATAAGTATCGTCGTATTCGATTGATGATTTAATAGGGTTTTTTGCTAAACGATCCTTGATAAATTCAAAACTATCCTCAACTGTAAGGTAGACTGAAAGCTCTTCTTCTGGTATGGGGCTACCATTTACAGAAACTACTTTTTGATCAACAATAACTAAACGTTTTGGTAAAATAAACTCATCCATGCAATAACAGCTTATTTTCTGAGTAACTGAATAGCTTTTTAAATTCGCTTTTTTCCAAGTAGAAATTGCTTGATTTAGTTCATTGATTTTAATGGAATCTGGTTTTTGACAACCAAATAATAAAAATAAAAAGGTTAAAAAAACATAGTGTAATTTCATGGTACTACTTTTTATAGTACTTCTTATATGGGAAATAAGAAATAAAACCTAAAACAATGACAGAAATAGCAGCATAATACACAAAATTAGGTGTTATTATTTTGTCACCACTTGCATAGGAATGCAAACCTGTAAGATAAAAGTTTACACCGAAGTAAGTCATCATTATACTAGCAAATGCAATAATACTTGCAAAATTAAATAACCATCTGCCTCGTAAACCTGGAATGAGTCGCATATGAATTACAAAAGCATAAATCATAATACTAATAAGTGCCCATGTCTCTTTTGGGTCCCATCCCCAATATCGACCCCAGCTTTCATTCGCCCACATCCCACCGAGAAAGTTTCCAATGGTCAACATTATTAAACCAACAGTCAATGATAGCTCATTTATAACAGTTAATTCTTTAATGTTCAAATCCATTTTTTTCTTATTTGAAGGTCTGGTGATAATCATTAAAAGAAGCGCAACAACACCTATTATCATACTCAATGCAAATGGTCCATAACTACCCACAATGACAGCAACATGAATCATCAACCAATAACTATCTAAAACGGGTTGTAAATTTGCAATGGATGGGTCCATCCAATTCCAATGAGCAATCATCAAAACCATTGAAGCAACAAAAGTCGTGGCAGCAAGGGTTAGGTTTGATTTACGTCCAAATAAAATTCCAAACAAAACTGTAGCCCATGCTACGTATATCATTGATTCATAGGCATCGCTCCAAGGTGCATGACCTGATATAAACCATCGCGCAATCAATCCAAGTGTATGTAAAGCAAAAAGTAAAAAAGTAGCACTTTTAAAAATTTTTATTGATACTCTAACAAAACGATTATCAGTAAAAATTTGTACAATCAAAAGAATAAAAAAGAAGAACCCAACATAGAGATACCAGCTAAATAACTTCTTGAAAATGTCATATTTATTGTATGTTATTTCGGCTTTAATCTTTCCATCTGAAGGAAGCACCTCGCTACCATATCTTTTTTGAAAACCTTTCAGACTTTCTAATAATTGATCAGATTGGGTATAGTTTCCATCATCTTTTGCTGCACGTAGAGATTGAAAGTATAGAGGCAAAACATTATTAACATAGAGTGAATCCGTTCCGGTAAAATTTGCTTCATTTAATTCTGGAAAAGACACCCACTTGTTATTTTCGTTATTTGGTATTGGGAAAATTCTTAAAACTTTTCCTTCTAGAGCAGAATAAAGTATATTCACACGTTTGTCTAACTCAATAAAATCTTTTTGAAATTGGTTTGGTACGCCAGAACGATACGCTTCCTCTAACTGAGAAGCTAATTTATAATTTCCAAATTCATCGAAAAAAGAGACCAGTGGAGCATATTTTTCATCCGAAGACACCCCAGTAATTTTTCGGATAGAATCATTTCCTCGTTTAAGGAAAATAATAGGCACATTATACCAAATTGCAGGACTGTTCAGTATAGACAACATCACTTGGTCTGAATTTAGTCCGTTATAAGTATCGTATTTACTAACTTTTCGCAAAAGTTCTGAAGAAAATGTATTGGCTGGTTTCATACGACCTCCAAGGTCTTGAATGACTAAAGATCCAAATTTTTCAGCTTGTGAAATTGGAAAAGCATCCGCAATTACAATTGAATCAAAATCAATTTTAGTGCGTGTATGTTCGTGTTCCTGAGCATTAAGTAATCCTACACCGAAAAGCAATGCAAGTGTAAGTGATGCTTTTTGTGCCTTAATTTTATCCAAACTCTTAGATAAATCTTTAAAACGTGTTTTTCCAATAAAGAAAATTCCCATCATACTTAGATAGAGTAAGATATATCCAGCATAGGTAATGTATGTCCCCCACCAATCGTGATTTACAGATAAAACTGTTCCTTTTTCGTCAGGATCAAAAGAGGATTGAAAAAAACGATAGCCTTTGTGATCAAGTACGTGATTCATATAAATGTGATAGTCGAAATTGACATCGTCAAGTACTGTTACCTTACTTTCAAAAGAAGAGTAGCTTTTTTCAGTACCTGGATATTTTGCAGCAATAAAGTCATTTAATTGAATTTCAAAGGGTAATTCCATCAACAAAGAACCATAAGAAACATAAAAGTCAAAAGATCCAAGAGTAATTTTCTTTGGATCATTGCTGTATCCCTTTCCACCCAATAAAGTTACTGATTCATTTCCTTCGGCTGTACTTATATCAATTCGAAGGGCATCTTGTCTTGCACTTCCTTGGTTTTCAGCTTCAACGATATCAAAACGACCACGAAGAACTGGCTCTGGTATAACAAATTGAAAATTTGGAAGTGAGTATAAAGATCTTAACTGTAAAGGCTGTTTTTCTTTTGTTGTTAACGTTCCTGAAAATTCATCTGCCATTCTAAGAAAACTACCTTCAAATGGACTACTAATTATATATTCACCGTCTATTACTTCAATGTTAATAGCACCTTGAATAGGGTTATTCAAAGTAAAAAGAAGATTGTGAATATTGACAACATCCCCTTCTTTAATGTAATGATCGTGACGATTTCCATCGCTTGCCTCAACAATTTTAAGGTAACGCTCTCCTTGAGGGTCAAGAACAAGTCCCTCGGTAGCATTTTCCATAAAGTCGACAAAAGAAATATTAAAATCGGTTCCCTTAAAATCATCCTTGATCGTAAAATCGTTGTTTACATGCTGGGATAACAAAAGTTGTTTTTGGATTTTTTTACGTAATGGCTGACCATCAAATTCACCATCGACCAACACAGTGAGATATGTTTTCTCAGATAAAAAATTTGAAGATGAAGCTCCTTCACGAATTGGCATTACCCCCTCGTAACCAATATATCGAGTAATAAATGCACCGAAAAGAATCAGAATAAAAGATAAATGGATGAGCAAGACAGCCCATTTTTCTTTTCTCAATAGACGATACTTAAAAATATTACCGATAAAATTTATGACAAACAAACCCATCATCAACTCAAACCACCATGCGTTGTATATCCAAATCTTGGCAGTGTCGGTAGAGTACCAACTTTCAATAAAAGTACCAAGAGCCATCGCCGTAGGAAAAGCGATAAACAATAATGACATTAAACGGTTTGAAGCGAGGTATTTCCAAAAAATATCTTTCATCGATCTAGCATCTACATTCTCTGCAAAGATAAAAGTTCGAGAAGGAATAATCGACGAAAAAAGAATTAAATTCTATGACAACAATAGAAGAAAAAACAATTGAATACAAAAAGAAAGCCAAAACAAGAAATAAACCTTTGCAAAGGGAAACTGGGCAAGGATTACAGCGAGATAACTCATTGTTGTAAAGGTAACTATTATCATTGAAAACATACCAAATGAGGTGATTCCAGTTTGAGTTATAAATATCACATTTATTGATCCGATAATAGTCAAGACTATCAGTGAAGCTGAAATTGAAAGCAAGTAATAGCGCTGATATAAATCCCGAAAAGAAGAAAAAAAATTCATGGTATAAGATATTGGTTGATGCTAAAATATAAAAAAATGATATGTATCTTTAAGGGCATGATAAAAGTTGTCCTTATTGGAGCAGGTAATGTGGGATTTCATCTCTTTCAAGCTATATATAAAAGTGAAAAGGCAGAGGTAATTCAATGGTTTAACAGAAATAAAGAAACTATTATACCACATTCTAAAGATACTTCGATTACAGATAAATTATCTGAACTTCAATCTGCTGATATCTATTTAATCTCAGTAGCAGATACCTCAATTCGTGATATATCAATTAAACTGAATGCCCAGGATGGTATTGTTGCTCATACTGCAGGGAGTGTGCCAGTTGATGTACTTAAAACACATAAAAACTACGGAGTATTTTATCCTCTTCAAACTTTTTCAAAACAAAAAAAGATTGATTTTAAGCAATTGCCCTTGTGTTTAGAGGCTAACAATGATTCTAGCTATACATCTCTTGAACTTTTAGCTAAAACACTAAATAGTCCTTGCTGTAAAATTGATTCTAAGCAACGAAAAGCTCTGCATGTTGCAGCTGTTTTTGTAAATAATTTTACAAATCATCTGTATGCTATTGGTGAAGAAATTTGCAATGAACACAACCTGCCTTTTTCAATACTAGAACCGTTAATTGCTGAAACTGCCTCAAAAGTAAAGACGCTATCTCCTAAAATCGCTCAAACTGGTCCAGCACTAAGAAATGACCTCATTACCCTTGAGAATCATCTTGACATTCTGACCCAAAAAAAACATCAAGAGCTATACAACTTACTCACAAAAAGCATTCAAGAAAAGCATGGATAAAAAAAATTACAAAGCTATTTTACCCAAAATAAAGACCTTTATTTTTGATGTAGATGGTGTATTGACTAATGGAAAGGTAATGATTACTACTGAAGGTGAAATGTATCGTGAAATGGACACCAAAGATGGTTACGCACTAAAATATGCACTTGACCAAGGGTTTAAAATCGCCATAATTTCTGGAGGAACAAATGAAGGAATTAAGGATAGACTTAAGGCTCTTGGAATATATGATGTTTATCTAGGGGCATTTCACAAACAAGATGCATATCAAGATTTATTGGATAATTACAATCTAAATCCTGAAGAAATACTCTATATGGGAGATGATATACCTGATTTAATTATCATGGAACAAGTAGGTTTAGGAACTTGCCCTTCTGATGCTGTAATTGATGTTAAAAATAGGGCTGACTATGTATCTCATAAAAAGGGTGGAGAAGGATGTGTAAGAGATGTCATTGAACAGACTCTTAGAGTTCAAGATAAATGGAATACTTTTTAATTAAGTAAGACAGAAGTATGCAACGTTTCTCAGAATATGAACTCATTTTAGCCTCAAATTCCCCTAGAAGACAGCAGTTTTTAAAAAATATTGGTCTTGATTTTAAAGTAATTACACATGATGTAGATGAGATTTATCCAGAATCACTTAAAAAAGAAGAAATTACCGACTTCTTGGTTAAGTTAAAAGCTATGCCCTTTAAGAATTTAAATGAAAAGCAAATTGTAATTACAGCTGATACCATTGTTTGGGATGAAAAGAAATGTCTAGGTAAACCGAATACCATTGAAGAAGCGGTCGAAATGTTGAGTCAGTTGTCAGGCAAATCACATCAAGTAATTACATCAGTAGCATTTACACAGGCCAATTCCCAAAAGGTAATTCATGAAATCAGCAATGTCTTTTTTAAGCCTTTGACAAAACTTGAAATTGATTATTATATAAAAGAATTTAAACCTTTTGATAAGGCAGGTGCATACGGGATTCAAGAATGGATTGGAACAGTAGCTATTGAAAAGATCGAAGGAAGCTATACAAATATTGTTGGTTTGCCAGTGGTACAAGTTTTAACTACCTTGGAAAAAATTTGTAAGTAATGAAACAACTAACCCAATTCTTGCTCCTATTACCATTTTTAGTAACAGCACAACTTTCTCAAGAATTTAAAAAGCATTGGTTTGATGGAAAAGCAGAAATTAGTTCATACGAACTAACTCAGTCACGCTATGGAGAACAACGTAGTGGAAAAGCAGTTTTGATATATGTGACAGAGGACTTCTTGGTTAAGGAGCAAGTTAAAGCAAATTCAAAGTCGGATAAAAGTATATTGGTCTTAAAATCCAACAGAACAAAATCCTTTTTAACAGGTATTTACCCTTACAGTATAATGTCTAGTAGTTTTAATTCATTGAGTAAAAAACACTCCATGCTAAAAAGCAGCGCATCTATTCAAGAATGGTGCGGTCAAAGTTATTTACAAATCAACCAAAAAGAGGAGAAACTGAATATCCTGTCTCATTCTTATTTTGAGGGTGAAGCTGATCAAATTATTGAAATAGATGATACCTTTAGTGAAGATGCTATATGGAATATAATACGTTTGAACCCTAATAACCTTCCAACAGGAAAGTTTTTAACACTCCCTTCTCTTGAGTTACTTCGATTAAATCATATCCCAATCGAAACGCAAGTGGCTGAAGGGGAGTTAACTGACAACTCTTATTCGTATGAAATTAAGTCGATTGGAAGGAAACTAACGATTTTTTTTAGTTCCGAATTTCCATATACCGTTGAAGGGTGGGAAGAAAAGTATGAAGGAAAAGGGGAGAAATATCATTCTAAAGCAAAACGAATTCACACCGAAAGACGCGCTTACTGGCAAGAAAATAAAGCATTGAATACTGTCCTCAGAAAACCATTTAAACTTGATTAGTATGCTTAAATATTTCATCTCGATTAGTGCATTATTTTCATCTCTTATATGCTTTGGTCAAAACACAGCTGAGATATATAGAAACATGGAAAAGCTCAACTTTTTGGGATCTGTGCTCTATGTGGCTGCACACCCTGATGATGAAAATACAGCTTTAATATCTCATTTCTCAAATACACGTCATGCACATACAGGCTACCTTTCAATGACGCGAGGAGATGGTGGTCAAAATTTAATAGGTACAGAGCTTCGGGAATCCCTCGGTGTAATTCGAACATATGAATTGTTAGAAGCGAGAAAAATAGATGGAGGAGAACAATATTTTACTTCTGCAATTGATTTTGGATTTTCGAAACACCCTGACGAAACACTTACTATTTGGGATAAATCAAAAATATTAGGAGAGGTTGTTGGACGTATTAGATCCTTTCAACCTGATATAATCATACATCGATTTGACCATCGAAGTCCTGGTACTACTCATGGACACCACACCTCCTCAGCACTTTTAAGTTTTGAGGCTTTTAATTTGGCTAATGACACAAACGCATTTAGTGAACAATTAACAAATTTAAAAATCTGGCAAGCTAAGCGTCAGTTTTTCAATTTATCATGGTGGTTTTATGGTAGTCAAAAGCTTTTTGAAGAAGCTGATAAATCGAATTTTTTAGCTCTTGAAATAGGAACTTTTGATCCTTTACGCGGTATATCAAATAGTCAAATTGCTGCTGCGAGTAGAAGCTCCCATAAATCACAAGGATTTGGCAGCTCACCTCAATTAGGAAATCGAACTGAATTCCTCGAGTTAATTCAGGGTGATTTACCTCAAAGTAATGACCCATTTGAAGGGATAAATACAACATGGTCAAGAATTAAAGGTGGAGAAAAAATTGGTCAGATGGTTGAAAACTTAATCAATCATTACGATTTTAAAAAACCAAATGAAAGCGTAGGACAGCTTTTAAGAATATACCAAGAAATTGCACAGCTAGAACCATCTATTTGGAAATCAAGAAAACTTGATGAAACAAAAGCACTTATCAAAGCTTGCGCTGGATTAACTCTCCAACTCAATACAACACGAGCTTATGGAACTCAAGGCGAATCTTTAGAAATAAGTCTTGAAAGTGTGCAACAAAGTGAATTTAATATTCATCTCCAGTTTGCAGGTGCAGAGGAAATAAATCTTGAGCTTGTGAAAAACGAATCACTCTCTGCTTCATTCTCTATTCTAATAAACAATAGGCTTTCAACCCCTTATTGGCTAACTGAAAAAGGAAGTTTAGGTGTGTTCAATATACAGGATAAATCGTTAATTGGTCAACCTAAAACACCGTCTATAACACTCCCAATTCAAGTTGAAATAGAGGGTGTTCCACTCACTTTTGAAGCTGAATTGAATTATCGAATTAATGACTCAATTCGTGGTGAAGTTGTGACCCCTTTTTATGTACTCCCAAATTTAGGGGTAAATTTTGGTCAAGCTGTAAACCTTTTTTCAACAGATAATTCGCAAGAAATTATACTTGAAGTAACTAATTATGGTGAGACATTTGATGGAGAATTATCACTTGATTTGCCTGAAGGTTGGAAAAGTGAAACCAAAAAAAGGGTTACCCTTAATGGTAGAGGGGAAAATACATTCATAGCTTTTGAAGTAAACTCAGAAGTAAATGCAGAAAATGGGATTATTCGTCCAATAATTAGACAAGCTAAAGAACTAGTTAATTCCGTCTATACAGTTGAAAAAATTGACTATAAGCACATTCCGAAGCAGTATATAGCCAAGCCAAGCGAAGCTAGAATTGTACGCTTAAACCTCCAAATCCCTGATATCAAAATAGGTTATATAATGGGAGCTGGTGATCTTGTTAAAAATCAATTAGAAGCAATTGGGATGGACATAGTAAATATTGATCTTACAACAATAACTTTAAATGAATTAAAACAATTTGATACAATTTTAGTCGGAATAAGAGCTTATAATGTACTTGAGTCACTTCGATTTAAAAATCAATTATTATTTGATTTTGCTGCAGAGGGAGGAACATTAATAGTACAATACAATACAAGCCGAGGATTAAAAACTGAAAACTTACTCCCCTATGCAATTCGACTTTCTAGAGATCGAGTAACCGATGAAAAAAGTCCTATTCGCTTTCTTGAACCTGATCATCCAATACTCAACTTCCCTCACAAAATAACGCAAGCTGATTTTAATGGCTGGGTTCAAGAACGGGGTCTATATTTTGCAGATCAATGGGATGGCAGATATACTTCAATTTTGGGTATGTATGATCTTCGTGAAAACGAAACAGAAGGAAGTCTACTTGTAGCAAATCACGGAAAAGGAAAAGTTATCTATACAGGACTAAGTTTCTTTCGCGAACTACCAGCTGGTGTCCCCGGAGCATATCGCCTTTTAATCAATCTTTTAGCGCTTAAAGATGAAAAAAGATAAACGCATTTATTTACTCCTTGGCTTGATCAATATTGTCTATTGGTTAGGGTTTTATGTTTTTATGAAATATTATTCGCTATGACAATAATCGATTGGATTGTTTTATTGGGTACCCTAGGTTTTATTGTCCTTTATGGCGCATTTAAAAACCGAAAAAATCAAACAATAAATGATTACCTAAAAGGAGGGAATAGTGCACGCTGGTGGACTGTAGGATTATCTGTAATGGCTACTCAAGCAAGTGCTATCACGTTTCTTTCAACTCCAGGTCAAGCCTTTAATGATGGGATGGGTTTCGTGCAATTTTATTTTGGTCTTCCTTTTGCTGTAATAGTTATTTGCTTATTTTTCATACCTATCTATCACAAACTCAAAGTGTTTACAGCGTATGAGTATTTAGAAAATAGATTTGATCAACGAACTCGTACACTAACAGCATTGCTTTTTTTAATTCAGAGAGGACTAGCCGCGGGGATCACCATATATGCTCCTGCAATTATACTCAGTGTAGTTATTGGTTGGCCGCTAAAACCATTAATTATTATAATTGGTTTAATTGTGATATTCTATACGGTAATGGGGGGAACAAAGGCTGTTAACATTACTCAGAAACAACAAATGTTTGTAATTTTTCTTGGAATGATAGTTGCCTTTGGATTTATTATTCAACGGTTTCCTGAGGGAATTAGTTTTGGAAAAGCATTAGAAATTGCTGGACAAACCGGAAAATTAGATATTTTGGATTTTAGTCTTGACCCAGCAAACCGATATACCTTTTGGAGTGGAATCACAGGAGGTTTTTTTCTTGCCTTATCTTATTTTGGTACTGACCAAAGTCAAGTGCAACGATATTTATCAGGAAAATCATTGAGAGAAAGCCAAATGGGTTTAATCATGAATGGTTTTTTAAAAGTACCCATGCAATTTTTTATACTACTTGTAGGGGTTATGGTTTTTGTTTTTTATCAGTTTGAAACTGCACCGCTGCACTTTAATCCCAAAGCAGTTCAAACTGTGTTAAATTCATCGCAAAAGCCTGCATATATAAAGCTAGAAAAAGAACATACAAAAACACAAGAAGAAAGACACCGATTGATGTCAGAAGGTAACTTAAATAAAGACATACTATACGAACTAAATCGTTTAGATAAAATGGAACGTGAACAACGAAATACAGCTAAGTCATTAATAAATAAAGCCGATCCAAAACAAGAAACAAATGACAAAGATTATGTATTTATAAGCTTTATTTTAGGTTATCTTCCTCAAGGTCTAATAGGTCTTTTACTCGCTGTAATTCTTGCTGCAGCAATGAGTTCAACCGCCTCAGAACTGAATGCATTAGCAACGACAACAACTATTGATTTATATCGCAGAAATACAAGTAATCAGTCGGAAAATCATTATGTGAAATCATCAAAAATATTTACTTTAATTTGGGGACTAATTGCAATTGTATTTGCTAGTTTTGGCAGTCTTTTTGAAAATTTAATACAACTTGTAAACATTATAGGGTCAGTTTTTTACGGTACAATTCTTGGTGTTTTTCTTGTAGGTTTTTTCATTGAAAAAGTAAAAGGTACAGCTGTTTTTTATTCTGCTATTTTATCTGAAATCGTAGTGATTTATATTTTTACCCAAAACTGGGTGAGTTTTTTATGGCTGAATTTAATTGGTGCTATTTTGACCGTTATTTTAGCGGTTAGTTTACAACAATTTCAAAAAAAAACCCCACCAAATAGGTAGGGCATAAATACTTTTATAAAAATTTATTTACTCCATTCTTCAATTGAAATAGTATTCAAACGAACATAGTCTTTATTACCAGCTTTTGTAGCTAGTTCAAGTGATTTTTTTGCAGCTTCAATTGCTTCATCACGTTCATTTAAACCAGCAAGAATTAGAGATTGTTGTCGGAAATACCAATAAGCTTCTTGATCATTCTCAGCAATAGCCTTAGAAATCCATTCTTTTGCTTTGTTTAAATCTTGATTTTCTTGTAAAAAGTAGACTGCAGCATTGTAAAAATCTCTATGCTTAGGATCATTTTTTAATACTTCATCAATAGATGCAGTGGCTTTGGCAATTGTTGGTACTCCAAAAGGAAGTGTTATATACGTATTTTCCCATCCTATGTTAAGAGATGCCCCGTTATTATGCAAATCAGAAATCCAAATTGTAAAAGATAAAATAGTCTCAGTTTGAAGAGGAACCGTTGTAACTTGGGCTGAAATCTTAGTATCATCCCATTTAGAGGGTGTTCCCCAATTTGATGTATCGTTGTAAAAATAAACATCCCAGCTCTCATCTCCTGGTTGTGTATAAATTGCATAATCACCAGCAGGAAGCTCTTGGTCTCCAAAAGAGACTACGTCACTGAAGCTAATAACTGTGTTTTGGTTTGCTCCTGTTCGCCATATTTCTCCATATGGAACTAATGCACCCATTATTTCTCTTCCATTCATTGATGGACGGGAATAGGTGATTGTAACATCGGTCAGACCAACTGTTTGAATTAGCTTAGATGCAGGGCTTGGTTGAGGCGTTTTTACTTGCGACCATGCTGTTAATGACATAGAAATCGCAAGAACGTAGATTAATTTTTTCATGATTATCATTTTTAAAATGAATTCAAATATAAACAATGTTTTTAGTTCTTTTGAAATGATTATAATTTATTGAATAATAATTACTTAACTATATTTAATAAAATAATGTTTAACTTTTGGTTTTAATCATTAAACATTGTTATATTTACAAAAAAAAATCTGTGGTATATCGTTTGCAAACACTTCAAAATTTACCAATTTCGGTTTTAGAGGCTTGGGAATTCTTGTCCGATCCTAGAAACTTAAAAACAATAACCCCAGACTACATGGGTTTTAAGATTTTGTCGGGAGCTGAGCAGAAAATGTTTGCAGGACAGATCATACAGTATACTGTTACACCAGTTTTGGGATTACCACTGCGATGGGTAACTGAGATAACCCATGTTGACAATCAAAATTATTTTGTTGATGAGCAACGATTTGGTCCATACAGTTTGTGGCATCACAAACATTTTATAAAAAGCATACCGGGGGGTGTGGAAATGATAGACATTGTAGACTACAAATTGCCCTTAGGCTTACTAGGACGTATTGCACACCCCTTGTTTGTAAAAAGACAATTAAAACAAATTTTTAACTATAGACACAATAAACTCGTTGAGTTGTTTGGAGAATTTAGGGATTAAATAGCTATGAAAAAGAATATTTTAATCATTGGTGGTTCATCTGGAATAGGTCGTGCTTTGGTTGATTTACTATCACCAAGTCACACCCTATATATTGCCTCGCGCAACGGAGAGTCACTTCGTAATTCTGATGTTACGTTCCTTCCTTTTGATGTTTTATCTGATACATTGGATGTAACGTTACTACCCGATCAACTCGACGGTTTTGTATACTGCCCAGGAAGTATCAATTTACGTCCTTTTAGAGGCCTAAAACCTGAAACTTTTAAGGATGATTTTGAAATCAATGTATTGGGTGCTGTAAAAAGCCTTCAATCGGTTCTTCCCCATCTTCAAAAAAGTCCCCAAGCTAGCTTGGTGTTTTTTAGTACTGTAGCTGTCCAAACAGGGATGCCTTTTCATAGTTCTGTAGCAGCATCAAAAGGAGCAATTGAGGGGCTAACAAGGTCTTTGGCTGCTGAATATGCGCCAAAATTTAGAGTGAATTGCATTGCTCCTTCACTCACCGACACACCACTGGCTGATAAATTTTTAAACAACGAGGCTAAACGCGAAAAAGCGGAAGCCCGACATCCGTTACAAATAGTTGGAACTGCAAAAAATATTGCACAAACCACAGCATTCCTCTTAGGAGAAGAAAGTCAATGGATGACAGGTCAAATTCTTCATGTTGATGGAGGTATTGGAGACTTAAAAACAAATTAAAGTGGAGAAATATACCGTTTACTGGTTTAGACGGGACTTAAGAGTCGAAGATAACGCTGGTCTATTTGCTGCACTAAATGGCGGTAACAAAGTATTACCAATATTTATTTTTGATACTGAAATACTTCACAAACTCCCCAAATCGGATGCAAGAATAGAATTAATTCATGCGGCTTTAGCGAACATCAATGATGCTATGAAGAGGAACAGATGTACGGTTGGAATGTATCGATCTACACCTAAAGCCGCTTTTGAATTAATACTCAGTGAGTATAATATAGAAAAAGTTGTAACAAATCATGATTATGAACCTTATGCTAGGGAACGTGACAACTTAATTGAATCATTCTTAAATGAAAGAGGAGTTTTATTCGAAACCCATAAAGATCAAGTGATTTTTGAGAAGGAAGAGATCGTTAAAGATGATGGAAACCCCTATAAAGTATATACTCCTTACTCCAGAAAGTGGATTAGCCATTTTAAAGAAGAAGGGGTTACTCATTTCCCATCTGAGGAGCATTTGGATAAACTAGCAAATATCGAGCAGCCACAACTTTCATTACTTGATTTGGATTTTAATCCATCCAAAATTAGGCAACCCGTTTTTCGTGTGAGCGTTCAAATAATAAAAGAATATGAAGATACTCGAAACTTTCCTGCTATGGACAATACAACTCGAGTAGGTGCTCATTTACGTTTTGGAACAATTAGCATTCGAAAGTTGGTTAATAAAGCTGCAAAGGAGGAAAATCAAACATATTTAAAAGAATTAATTTGGCGTGAGTTTTTCATGCAAATATTATGGCATTTCCCACACACACAAACCAAAAGTTTTAAACCCCAATATGATCGTATTGAATGGAGAAATGATCCTGATGAATTCAAGCGTTGGTGTGAAGGTAAAACTGGTTATCCATTTGTAGATGCTGGTATGAGAGAACTTAATTCAACAGGTTTTATGCATAATCGTGTACGAATGTTAGTGGGGAGTTTTTTGTGTAAACACTTACTTATCGATTGGCGGTGGGGAGAGGCATACTTTGCTGAAAAACTTTTGGACTATGAAATGTCAAGTAATGTAGGGAACTGGCAATGGGTTGCTGGGTGTGGAGTTGATGCAGCTCCTTATTTTAGAATTTTTAATCCAACTGAACAGATTAAAAAATTTGACAAACAATTGGAGTATATCCAAAAATGGGTTCCTGATTATCAAGAACTCACATACCCCTCTCCTATTGTAGAACATAAGTTTGCTCGTGAACGTTGTTTAAACACCTACAAAACTGCCCTAAATCGTATATGAGAGGAGTAAAAAAGAATCATCTTCCACAGAAAACTTGTGCTTGCTGTAAACGACCTTTCAGTTGGCGTAAAAAATGGGAAAGAGATTGGGATAACGTTTTATACTGTAGTAAAAGATGCAAAACCGAAAAGGAAAAGCCTTAGTTTGGCTAAGAAATGATTTGCGGGTTAATGATCAAACATCACTATTCAAAGCGACACAAGTACATGAACACGTTATTGGTTTATATTGTTTTGATTTAGACCATTACAAAAAAACTGAATGGGGTTTTAAAAAAACAGGGGCATTTAGAACTCAATTTCTAATCGAAAGTATCAACCAGTTACAATCTGATTTAAATAAGATTAATATCAGTTTAATTATTACTGTTGGAAACACTGTTGATTTAATTTCCCAGTGGGTAAATAAGTTAGAAGTTACCGATATATACTTCCAAAATGAATGGACAAAAGAAGAACATGAAAATGAAAAAGCACTGAGAAAAAGGCTTTCTCCTTCAATAAATTTTCATTCACATTACGATCAGTTTTTATTTCACCCGGACGAATTACCAACAGACATTTCAAATCTACCTGAGGTATTTACCGTATTTAGAAAACAATGTGAAAAAGAAAGCAGTGTTAGACCATGTTTACCCTCACCTACCTTAATGTCGATGTCAAATCTTCTTGGTGAATCATTCTCTTGTCCTACCTTAAGTGAGTTAGGCTTGGAAGAAACAAAACAACACGTAAACAGTGCTTTTCCTTTTAAGGGTGGAAGTCTCGCTGGAAAAGAACGAATTGATGATTATTTTTGGAAAAGTAAAAAGCTGTCTTTTTATAAACAAACACGTAATGGCCTAGTTGGTTTAGATTACAGTTCCAAATTCTCTGCATGGTTATCAAATGGTTCACTTTCATCCAGGCAATTATATTGGGAGGTTAAATCGTATGAAAAAGAAATTCAAAAAAATCAATCTACTTATTGGATGATTTTTGAATTAATATGGCGAGATTATTTTAAATACATATCTCTTAAACATCAAAATAAAATATTTCTAATTGGAGGAATACTTCAACGTAATTACAAGTGGAAAAAAGATTCAAATAACATTCATAAATGGATTACAGGAACAACTAGAGAGCCTTTTGTAAATGCCAATATGCTGGAACTTGCTCAAACAGGATGGATGAGCAATAGAGGAAGGCAAAACGTAGCTTCTTATTTCTCTAAGGAACTTCTTTTAGACTGGAGAATAGGTGCTGCTTATTTTGAATCACAACTAATCGACTATGATGTCCATAGTAATTATGGAAACTGGATGTACGTATCAGGTGTTGGAAATGACCCACGTGACAGAAAATTTAATGTCCAATTTCAGGCCGAACGGTATGATAATGATGGAAAATTTCAACGCATTTGGAATCAAAAAACATTATTCGAATGAAAATTAGATTAATTCTTGGTGATCAATTAAACAAAATGCATAGTTGGTATCAAAAAAAAGATGATCAAGTAATGTATGTGATGATGGAAGTTCGTCAAGAAACAGACTACGCTCCCCATCATATTCAAAAAGTAGTAGCCTTTTTTGGAGCAATGAGACAATTTGAGGAAACGTTGAGAAATGATGGACACAAAACTTTATATATTACCTTAAACGATCCCAAAAACACACAAAAAATTCCAACTAATTTGGAGTGGATTTTTAACCGTTATGAAGCAACTTCTTTCGACTATCAAGCGCCTGATGAATACCGATTAGATAAACAGCTAAGTCAATTTTGTAATAAAATATCAATTCCAAGTCAAATGGTCGATTCGGAGCATTTCATGACCACTCGATACGAATTAGATGAATTTTTTAAAGGAAAAAAGCAATTGATTTTAGAGTTTTTCTATCGTCATATTCGTAAACAGTTTAATCTTTTGATGGACCATGGACAACCTGAAGGGGGACAGTGGAATTTTGATAAAAACAATCGTAAAAAATGGAAAGGACAACCTGAAATACCTCCTCCATTTATCCCTTCTAAAGTAAATTTAGATGATTTGATTTATCTAATAAAAGAAAAAGGTGTTAAAACAATTGGACGGTGGAACGCTGATAATTTTATTTATCCTCTTAACCGTAATGAAGCAATAAAACAACTGGATTATTTTTGTGAAAATTTACTTATTCATTTTGGTGATTATCAAGATGCGTTTCACACAAATGAAGTTAATCTATTTCATTCAAGAATATCCTTTGCACTAAACACCAAAATAATAAGTCCATTAGAGGTAGTTCATAAAGTAATTAATTATTATCACTCCCATGCAGATGAAATTGAATTGTCTCAAGTTGAGGGATTTGTAAGACAAATTATAGGTTGGAGAGAATATATGAGAGGAATTTATTGGAAAGAAATGCCTTATTATTCAAATCTAAATGCCTTGAATAATAAAAATTCTTTACCAAGATTTTACTGGACTGCAGAAACTAAAATGAATTGTTTACACCAAAGTATTAACAACTCACTTGATAATGCCTATGCACATCATATTCAACGTTTAATGATTACGGGTAATTTTGCACTTTTGGCACAAGTTGACCCAAAAGCAGTAGATGAATGGTATCTTGGTATATATGCAGATGCCATAGAATGGGTTCAAATTACCAACACTAGGGGAATGAGTCAATGGGCAGACGGAGGAATTGTTGCAACAAAACCATATGTATCCGCAGCAGCCTATATTCATAAAATGGGAAACTATTGTGAAAGCTGTCACTATGATAAAAAAATGAGATTAGGTGAAAATGCGTGTCCGTTCAATAGTTTGTATTGGAATTTTTTAGATGATAAAAAGCAATACTTCGCCAAAAATAATAGAATGGCAATGATGCTTCGATTACTTGAGAAAATTCCTCCAGAAGAACTTGCTGAAATAAAAGCTAGAGCCGGTAAAATAATTCTTGAACCAGATGAGTACTAAATCATTACCTATTGCAGTGGTTTGGCTTAAACGTGATTTTAGAATTCGTGACCATGCTGCATTAACAAAAGCCCTTGATGCACACAAATATGTATTGATTTGCTACGTTGCTGAACCAAGCGTACACAACGAAAAACATTTTAGCACAAGACATCTGAATTTTATAAAACAATCAATTGCAGATCTCAATAACCAACTAAAATCTCTCAACACAAAAGTACTAGCAGTGGAAGGTGAAGTCTGTGAAGTTTTTAAAAAACTTTCTGAGACATATGACTTTCAAGCTCTTTATTCACATTTTGAAACTGGAATTGACATTACTTTTAGACGTGATCAACTTGTTTCTCAATGGTGTAATGAGAATGAAATAAAATGGTCTGAAGAAAGGCAACAAGGTGTTTTTAGAGGACTAAAAAACAGAAAAGAATGGTTAAAAAAGTGGACGCTATTTATGAATGAAGCTCAGCATCCAAAACCTGAGGATAAAAATAAATTTCTTCCATTTAAAGAGATTCAAAAAGTTGAAAAAAAATTCAGGGAGTTTACACTAGAAACTACAATTTCAAAAAATGAACAACCAGGCGGTGAGACATATGCTCACAAATATTTAGATTCATTTTTTGCTGGTCGATATATTCATTATCAAACTCATATATCAAAACCTGATTTAGCTCGAAAAAGTTGCAGTCGTCTTTCACCTTATATCGCCTTCGGAAATATCTCAATGCGAGAAGTTTTACAACGAACTGAAATTGAAAAAGCAAATGGTAAAAAAGGATTTGGTATTCGCGCTTTTGAATCTAGATTACGTTGGCAATCTCATTTTATTCAAAAATTTGAAATGGAATGTAGTATGGAGTTTTTAAGTATAAACAAAGGTTATCACAACCTTTCAAAACCAAAAAACAATGGATATATTAATGCATGGGAGAAGGGAATAACAGGAGTTCCATTAGTAGATGCTGCAATGCGTTGTTTGGTAGAAACTGGATATTTAAATTTTAGAATGCGAGCAATGGTAGTTTCATTTTTTGTGCATCAATTGTGGCAACCATGGCAAGCTTGCTCTGAGTTTTTAGCACGTCAGTTTTTGGATTTTGAGCCTGGAATTCATTTTCCTCAAATTCAGATGCAAGCTGGTGAAACCGGAATAAATACATTACGTATTTATAATCCAATTAAAAATGGAATAAAACATGACCCAAAGGGAGAATTTACAAAAAAATGGGTCCCTGAACTCAAAAATCTACCTATTGAATTAATACATAAACCTTGGAAGATTACCCCATTTGAAGAAGAACTGTACAATTTTAAAATTGGTATAAATTACCCTTCACTAGTTGTTGATCTTGATTTGAGCAGAAAAAAAGCCTCTGACACACTTTGGAATATGAGGAAAAACAGTATTGTTAAACAGGAAAGTAATCGTATAATAAAACGTCACACTGTGGTTCGTAATAAAAGTAAAAGTGCATGAAAAAAACACATGATTTAACAGAAGTACAAATAGACAGAATCATTGAAATGGCATGGGAAGACCGCACACCCTTCGATGCAATATTAGATCAATTTAGTTTAAAAGAGCAAGAGGTTATCGAACTTATGCGAAAGGAATTAAAACGATCAAGTTTTAATTTATGGCGAGCACGAGTACAAGGAAGAAAAACTAAACACCGAAAATCAAGAAGCGGAGAAGTTGATCGTTTTAAGTGTACAAGACAAAAAAGTATTAGCAACAATAAAGTTTCTAAAAGAAAATAGTGTTAAATAAAAGCATCCTGTCAAAACAAAACACTCTAATTAAGCCTCTAGGTCAATAATTTTTTTATCATTTATTATATTTCTTTTAAGCTGAAAGACAATGTAATAGGTTGGAATAAAATAGTTTTTTTTAAAAGTTTTTTGTATTTTAAGGCAATGCCTTATTACAATGACAAAAAATAAAACACAAAAAACGAATAAACGTGTTGATCTATTTCTAAACTCAATAGTTGAAGATCAAAAGCGTTTGGACTGTGAACGTTTGGTCAAATTAATGGGTAAAATCACCCAAGAAAAACCAAAATTATGGGGTACAAGCATAATTGGTTTTGGTGAATATCATTACAAATATGCTACTGGAAGACAAGGTGAATGGTTCTTAACAGGTTTTTCACCTCGTAAACAAGCCTTATCCTTGTATTTGATGTGTGATTTAGCTCATGAAAAACTAAACTTTGAAGGGCTTGGGAAATTCAAGAAAGGGAAAGGTTGTTTATATATTAAACGATTAACTCAAATAAAATTAGACGTTTTAGAAAAATTAATAGTCGATTCAATCCTACTGATCAAAGAAAAATATAACTAAACTCTATTAATTTTAGCTCCAATTAATTGAAGACGCTCTACTATACGTTCATATCCACGATCAATCTGCTCAATATTATGTATTGTACTTGTTCCTTTTGCCGATAAAGCGGCAATCAAAAGAGAAATTCCAGCACGTATATCAGGGGAAGTTAATACAGTTCCTTTTAGCTTTGATTTGAAGTCGTGTCCGATAATAGATGCACGATGTGGATCACAAAGGATTATTTTAGCACCCATATCAATAAGTTTATCAACGAAAAATAGGCGACTTTCAAACATTTTTTGATGAATCAAAACACTTCCTCTAGCTTGGGTAGCTACAACCAAGACAATACTTAATAAATCTGGTGTAAAACCTGGCCAAGGTGCATCGGCAACAGTTAAAATAGAACCATCAATATAACTTTGAATCTCATAGCCATCTTTGTGTGCTGGGATAAAAATATCATCACCACGTTTTTCTACGGTTAAACCAAGTTTACGAAAAACATTTGGGATCTGTCCTAAATACTCCCAACGAACATCTTTAATTGTAAGCTCACTTTTAGTCATTGCTGCAAGACCAATCCAACTTCCAATTTCAACCATATCTGGTAAGATTCGGTGAGTAGTTCCTTTTAATTCTTTTACTCCTACAATTGTAAGCAAGTTTGATCCAATTCCAGAAATTTGAGCACCCATTCGATTTAGCATCTGACAAAGCTGTTGCAAATATGGCTCACAAGCAGCATTATATATTGTAGTTGTTCCAGAGGCAAGTACTGCTGCCATAACAATATTTGCAGTTCCAGTAACAGAAGCTTCATCAAGAAGCATATCCGTACCTATTAATTGGTCTGATTCAACTGAATAAAAATGCTTTTCTCTGTTGTAATCGAACTTTGCACCTAATTTAATTAGACCTTCAAAATGAGTATCTAAACGACGACGACCTATTTTGTCGCCTCCTGGACGAGGAATACTACCTTTTCCAAATCGAGTTAATAAAGGTCCAACTAGCATGATGGAGCCTCTTAATCCTCTTCCATCAACTTTAAATTGATCTGAAGTTAAATAGGTCAAGTCTACTTCATCTGCTTGAAAAGTATATACACCAGTACCTTCATGCGTAACCTTTACACCAAAATTTATTAATAATTGAATTAATTTATTGACATCAATTATGTCGGGTATATTTTCAATAGTAACTCTTTCTGGAGTTAAAAGAACGGCACATAAAATTTGTAATGCCTCATTTTTTGCTCCTTGAGGTGTAATTTCTCCCTTCAGTTGTATGCCCCCTTCAATTATAAATGTCCCCATGTGACTAGTAGCGTTTGCGGTTACGATTTTTTCTTTGTTTTACAGCGCCATTACTTTTTGGACCATTCCCGTTTTTTGACTTCATTTTAAGTAACTCTTGGGTAGAGGTCAAAGGCAATAAATCTTCTTTAACCTTAAGTTTACCGTCTGAAAACTCATTTAAGTGTTGGAAAATAATCTCATCATCTACACTATCTTTGTTCCAGTTTAGGAAACATTTTTTCATGTGGTTAGCAATATTGAAGATAAGTGCATCTTTCATTTCACCGTCCTCCCATTCCAAAGCAACATCAATCATGCTTTTTATGTTATTTCCATAAAAACGATACTTTGGAAAATTTTGAGGATAATCCATACGATCTGGTCGTTGTTCAAGAAGCTCGCGTTGTGGTTTTTCAAATGGGCTATCAACGTCTAGATCAAATTCAGACATGATAAATAGTTGGTCCCAAAGTTTATGTTGAAAATCTGGAACATCACGAAGGTGAGGATTAAGGTTACCCATTACTCCGATTATTGCTTTTGCAATTTTATTTCGTTCTTCTCTGTTTTCCGTAGATTTCATTTGATTTACCATAATTTGAATATGACGACCATATTCAGGTATAATCAGTTGTGTACGCTCAGAGTTATATTGGAGTGCTTCCATTAAATTAAAGGGTGTTTGTTTGGATGGTAATCAGTGTAAAAATAAACATTTTAAGGAAATTAAACACAAAACATTAAAGTGTTATCACTCCTTTAAATTTTTTAGCTGATTTATAGATGTCTATTATCTGGTTAGGTGAGGAAAAAAAAGCTGTAACAGATAAACTTACAAAGTTTTTTTTAGCTGACTGTTTTTCAGAAAAATGGGGTTTAACAGCAGAAAAAAGAGCTTTTAAATCATCCAGGTGAGATGATTCAGTTCGAACAATGAATTTAAACATGTAAGAGCCAGGCCATTCCTGAGATTCAGTCAACTGTTGGTGAAATCGTGAATAAAATTCTTGTGGATCTTCTTTTGGAAGCATTTGCTAGACTATTTTTACAAATATAAGTCAATTATAACGTTATCGAAAGAGCTTTATCCATACCTAAACGTATTGTCTTTGCCGGAGGACCTGGTGGAGGAAAGTCTACATTAATTAAATTTCTTACGAAAAATGGGTTTTATTGTTTTGATGAAGCTTCTAGACGCTACATAAAACAAAGAAAAGAACAAGGAAAAGCAAATTTTTTCAAAGAAGACCCTTTGACATTTAGTCGATTAATTTGGGATAAGCGTATAGAACAATATAAAGCGGCAAAACAAATACACAAACCCAAAAACAATGTGATATTTTATGATCGTGGACTCGCTGATGTTACCGCATATTTAAAACATGAAGGTAGCCCTGAAAGGCAATTGGAAAAAAAATTGATTAGCTATCCATATGAATTGGTATTTCTATTAAAACCATTGGAGAAGTTTTATGTTCAGGATAGTGATCGTATGGAAAGTTTTGAGGAGGCAATTTCATTGCACCATGAGATTGAATCTGCATATAAAGCATACTCTAATTGCATTAATGTACCTTTTGATACTCCTGAAAAAAGAATTGAATTTATTTTAAATCAATGTGATGTATCAATTAAATGAACCTTTAAAGGAATATTGGAAAGCTGATGAATTTCTTCCATTACAAAAAGAAATTTGCAATGCTGTAATTGAAGGAGTTGATTGCATGGCTCTTTTACCTACTGGTGGCGGTAAGTCTTTATGTTATCAACTCCCAGCAACACAACTCAAAGGAAGCACTCTTGTTATTTCACCACTTATCTCCCTTATGGAAGATCAAATTGCACAAGCTAACTCAAGGGGAATAAAAAGCATGTTCTTTAACAGTAAACAACCCTTTGAAAAACAATTAGACAATGCTGCATATGGAAATTATAAACTGATATACAGTTCTCCGGAAAAACTTTTAAACCCTTTATTTATTCAACAGATTCATCGGTTAAATATAGAAAGAATAGCCGTTGATGAAGCACATTGTATCTCTCAATGGGGAAATGACTTTCGCCCTGCATATAAAGAAATTAAAAAACTAAGAAAACAACTTCCTCAGGTTCCTGTTATTGCACTAACAGCTAGTGCTACAAAAACGGTTGTAAAAGATATAATTCGCGAGTTAGAATTAAAAGATTATTTACTTTTTAAAAATTCTTTTAAACGTAAAAATATAGAGTTAAATGTTCAGTTTTGCACGGATAAGTTTGGCGAATTAATTCGTTCCCATTTACCTCTAAATCAACCTTCAATAATATATTGTAACAGTAGAAGAGAAACTGAGGAAATTTATTCGATTTTAAAATCAAATTCCGCGAAAGTTAATTTTTATCATGGTGGACTAACTGATTTAGAAAAAAAGGATAGACTTGATGATTGGCAAGCAGAAAAATCATTGATAATGGTTGCTACAAATGCCTTTGGAATGGGAATAGACAAAGGGAATGTAGCTTTAGTCTCACATCTCCATATGCCTTCAAGTTTGGAACATTATTACCAAGAAATCGGACGAGCTGGCAGAAATGGCAATGAAGCAAAAGCAATTTTATTGGTTCATCCCAACGATCATAAACGTGTAAAAAGTCAATTTATTGACAGTTTAGTTGATAAAGAATTTATGAATCGGTGCTACAAACATCTATGCAACTACCTTAACATAGCCTATGGAGAAGGGAAAGATCAATCATGGTTCCTTTCTTTTTCAGATTTTTGCTCAACCTACTCGCTACCCCTTAGAAAGACAGATAATTGTCTCACTCTTTTTCATCAAGCGGGGATTTTTCATCGTCAAAACTTTAGTCAACAAGAGGCTAGAATACAATTAACTTGTACTCCCGCAAGTCTTCTTTATAATATCGAAAAAACAGATCGTGAAGCTGCAGAAATATTTGAATACATATCCCGAAAATATCCCACAATATTTGACAATAAAATATCTGTTGACTTAGATGGTTTGGCATTACAAACTAATCTGACTTTTAGAGTCATAATAGAACGTCTTAAACAGTGGCAAAAACTTGAGTTAATTAGTTTTGATTTTGCATTAAACGACACCAGCTTGATTGGTCTTGTACCCCGTGAAGACAACTATACCCTTTTGAATTTAGGAAAACAAATAAATCAACTGAACACAATTAAAAAAGAAAAACTTCAAATAGTTATTGATTATTCAAATAACACAAAAAATTGCAAACAAAAACAGTTACTAGAATATTTCGGAGAAAGTGTTACTGGGAATTGTGGGAAATGCTCATCAATTACTTGTACACAGACTGAAGATCAAAACGAAACAACTACAATTGAATTAGAAATATTGACATTGATTGATGATAGTCCCTTATCTTTACAACAGTTAAAAATAAAACTTCCTCATATCAATAAAGACAATTTAATTAAGGGACTTGACGTTCTTTTTTTAGAAAAGAAAATTGATAAAAATACATTAGACCAAATTTACAAATTATGAGCTTGAAGATTGTTTTTATGGGGACTCCTGAATTTGCTGTTCATGCACTAAAGGCAATAATATCAACTAAACATAAAGTGACGAGGATAGTAACTACAACTGATAAACCAGCGGGACGAGGAAAACAAATAAAAACTTCTGCTGTCAAGCAGTTTGCGTTAGACAAGGGCATTCCTTTATTACAACCAAATAACTTAAAGGATACTGCTTTTATTCGAGAATTAGAAAAACTACAAGCAGATGTCTTTGTTGTTGTAGCTTTTAGGATGCTACCCAAAGTAGTTTGGTCAATTCCACCCAAAGGAACGTTTAACTTACATGCTTCCCTCCTTCCTAACTTCCGTGGTGCAGCACCCATAAATTGGGCAATTATCAAACAAGAAAAAAATACTGGAGTAACTAGTTTTCTTATCGATGAACAAATTGATACTGGGAATATCTTATGTTCTTCTTCTATTAAAACTCACCCAAGAGAAACTGCTGGGACTTTGCACGATAAATTAGCAAATCTTGGTGGTGAAGTCATTGTTTTAACCCTAAATGGACTTGAAAAAAATCAGCTTAAACCAAAACCGCAAAAATTATTAGGGACTGAGTATTCAGCTCCAAAACTAACTAAAGAAAATACGCGTATTGATTGGAAAAAAAGTGGAGAGGAAATAGATGCTTTTATTAGAGGGTTATCTCCCTATCCAGCTGCTTGGACAGAATTAATTTCGCAAACAACAATAATTACGATAAAAATTTATGAAGCTGAATTTGTAAAATTAAAGCATTCACATATTCCTGGACGTCTAATAATAGAGCAAAAAAGTCTTCAAATTGCCCTTACTGATGGTTTATTGAATATAATTGAACTACAATTACCTAATAAAAAGCGTCTAAAAACGGCAGATTTACTTAACGGATACCGCTTTGAGCCTAGTTCTAGCGTGAAATAGTCCACTTTTATAAACAATATGCCTTAGTTATCAACAAAACATTGTTTTTCGCTAGTAAAAACGACCGGACTTGGCGTAAACCCTATATATTTGTTTTAGTCTTAATGTTAATTTAAATAATATAATATGAACAAAACAGAATTAATCGACGCTATGGCTGCTGATGCAGGAGTATCAAAAGCAGCTGCAAAAAAAGCATTAGAATCTTTCCTAGGTAATGTAGGATCAACACTTAAAGGTGGTGGACGTGTTTCTCTAGTTGGATTTGGTTCTTGGTCAGTATCTAAACGTGCTGCAAGAGACGGAAGAAATCCTCGTACTGGAGCAACAATTAAAATTGCTGCTAAAAATGTAGTGAAGTTTAAAGCAGGTACTGATTTATCAGGATCAGTAAACTAACATTTAACTTATTTTATTTAAAATCTCCCTTTTGGGAGATTTTTTTTGTCTTAATTTTAAATAAAAAATTGTGTTAATTGAAAAAGGAAGTCTTTTAATTGCTGATCCTTCTATAGTTGGAGATCCGTGTTTTCATCGAGCAGTTGTATTAATCACGGCTATTAGCAAAGGTTCCCCACTTGGGTTTATTCTAAACAAACCCTATGAAGTTGATTTAGACCATATTTTACCTGAATTATCTCACGAAAGTTTTCCTCTTTTTTATGGAGGACCTGTTGATTCAGATCAGTTGTTCTTTTTGCATAAAAGACCTGATTTAATTGAAGGTAGCATTCAAGTTCATGAACAAATTTATTGGGGTGGAAATATTGAACAAGCAATTGATGCTATTGATAAAGGTGAACTGACGCCTATAAATTCTCGTTTCTTTCTAGGTTATAGTGGATGGGAGAAAGGACAATTAGCAAAAGAATTCAGACAAAAGAGTTGGCTAACTCCATCCAATAAAGTTACTACAGGCTTATTTCATATTCCCACAATTGATTTATGGAAAGTCTACCTTAAATCATTTGGAGAAAAATACCTTATTTGGGCAAACTCTCCTGATAATCCATCTTATAACTAATTAAATTCTTCGAGAAGTAATCTAAAAATTGTTTGTGCTTGCGAATTTGAAAAATGTTTTTTTCGGTATTTAGAAATAGAGTGTATTCCTAAAGTATCTTCAAGCACAAATATTTCATCTGACTTTTGTAACGAAAAAGGAGAAATAGATTTTTCTTCAATAGTGAATTTATCTGATTTTTCAATTGTAGAGAAAAGTAAATTTCGGTAGACTCCTTTTCGTCCACCTTTATAAACAGGAGGAGTTGTGATATGATTTTTATTTACCAAGAAAAGAGAACCTCTCAGGGTCTCGACTACCTCTTTGTTTTCATTAAGTATAAACGCATCTTGATATCCGTTTTCATGTGCAAAAACCCATGCCATCGAATAAAAATGAGAATTTACACTTGACAAACTAGAATATAAGCCCTCAGAAAGAAAATGATCCTTGTATAACTCAATAGGCAATAAATCATTTTTACAAAAAAAGCCTTCTTCACGAGTTTGATAAGAAATGGATAAAAAGCTTTCAGGAAGAGGATTTTTGAGCGTAGGTGCTGTTTCTCTTACCACATTAAAGCTAACTAACGCATATGAGTGATTAGCTCCAGAAGCTTCGATTAATTCGTTCGCTTTCTCTTCCAAATATTCCATGGTAAAGTTTAGCGGAATTTTCATACGAAGAATTCGCATAGAAGCCATGAGCCTCAAATAATGCTCTTCCCAAAAAAGAAGTGAATTTTTCCTTAGAGCAACTGTCTCTGTAAGCACTGGCTGACATGTAAAAGCCCTAAGTTGCTCTTCTGAAACCTCTGCCAGAGTTGGGACGATTATACTTTGATAGGAATACATTATTTAGGCTGCGCCAAGAACTTTCTTTAAACTAGACACAAGGTTATCCCAAAGCATTTTGGCTTCTTCCAATTCATCTTCATCAGCGAAGTCTGAGATAATTAAGGAAACGTCTTTTGTAATTTCATCAACTTGGATGTAAAATTCAAAATGATAATCATCTTGATCTGCTTCATCTGTAATCCAACGAAAACGAACTTTTTCATTATTTCTCTTTTGAATAAGTTTGGCATATTCTTCACTCCCATCCCAAATAAAAGTGAAATCTTCTCCTCGAGAATTTACATTATCGGCAAACCACTCAGATAAACCCGATGGAGTGAATAAATATTGAAATAGCAACTGAGGTGATGCTTGAAAATCAAATTCTAAAGTAAAAGGTATTTTGGTTGACATGTTAATAGATTGTTATACTGCCAATATATTGAAAAAATTAACACTTTTGAATCAAAAATTTAATTTTTAATTTTTTACAACAAATATCTAACTACAAGTGATGAAAAAGTTAAAAGTTTTATTAATTTTTTTGGAACAATGCTTGACGGCTAGGATTATGTCTTTATATTTGCATCCATAAAAATGGCGAGGTAGCTCAGCCGGTTAGAGCGTCGGATTCATAACCCGGAGGTCGGGAGTTCAAGTCTCCCTCTCGCTACAAGAAAGGTCTTCTGGATGAAGACCTTTTTTATTACACACAATAAATTTATTACTAAATTAATTGGTTTAAATTATTTTATGATTCCGTTGATTTTACGTGAAATCATAAGTGGATTATCATCTTTCAATTCGTCAGGCAATAGATCTTGTGTGAAGTTTTGATAACATACGGGACGAGTAAATCGTCGAATGGCTTGAGTTCCAACTGAGGTTGACTGAACTTGAGTTGTAGCTGGAAAAGGTCCTCCATGTACCATGGCATGAGTAACCTCTACTCCTGTTGGATATCCATTAATAATTATGCGACCGACAAGATGAGTAATTGATTCGATCGAATGTTTGTAACGTATTAAATCTTGGGGATCACCAAAAATACTAGCTGTTAATTGACCTGCCAATTGTCTTGGAATAGAATTAATTTGTTCTTCTGAGACGCTCACTAATAAGCTAACAGGACCAAAAACTTCTTCGGATAGATAGTCAATTGAACAAAAAGTGTCAAAATCAGTGATAAAAAATTCCGTCCTGGCACAGTTGGCATCCTCTGATTCTATACCCTTGGTGACAGATGTCAATTTTGGGGTTCTTTTCAAACGAGTTAGACCTATTTTGTAATTACCTGATATTGATGGACTTAACATTGTAGCACTTGGAATTTCTTGAACCAACTTATCTAAAGTTGTTAAAAATTCATCTGAACCTTCTGAATCAACAAAAAAAACCAAACCAGGGTTTGTACAAAACTGCCCAACACCTAAAGATACAGATTGAGCTAGTCCCTTTGCTATTTCATCACCGTTAGAGGCTAATGTATTTGGTAAAATCAAAACTGGATTGACGCTTCCCATTTCTGCAAAAACTGGAATTGGCTCAGGACGCTGATTTGCTAGATCAAATAGAGCTTTACCTCCACTGAAAGAACCTGTAAAGCCAACTGCTTTAATTTCTGGATGTTGAACTAATTCAGCTCCAAGCTGGTGAGTGTCTCCCTGAAGAAGTTGAAAAACAGCTTCAGGTAAGTCACATAAACTCAATGCATCAGTAATTGCATTTGCCAAAAACTTTGAAGTTCCAGGATGTTCTGGATGAGACTTTACTACAACAGTACAACCGGATGCTAAGGCAGAGATTGTATCTCCACCTGCTACTGAAAAAGCCAAGGGAAAATTACTTGCTCCAAATACTGCAACTGGACCCAAAGGAATGAGCATTTGACGTAAATCAACTCTTGGAGTTGGCTTGCGATCTGGTTGTGCGGTATCAATTATTGCGTCGACCCAGGAACCATTTTCCAACAAATCAGCAAACATGCTAATTTGACCTGTTGTTCTCAAGAATTCACCTTCAAGCCTACCCAATGGTAATGCTGTTTCAAGATGACAAATAGAAATAATTTCCTCTTTTAAGTTATTGAGGCATACTATGATTTGACGGAGAAAAGCTGCTCGTTGTATTTGTGATTTACCACGATAAGATATAAATGCGTCCTTCGCAAGAATAACACTTTGGTTAACCTCTTCAATTGAAGCTTGTGGATAGTCAATTGGTATATTTTTATTTGTACTAGGATTGACAGTTCTAAAGTGATTGTTTTTCATTATAAAAAAATGGATAACTTATTAAAAATCTAAATATAATTCTCCTGCTGCAATCTGACGTGCCAAAATAATTCTTTGAATTTCAGACGTTCCTTCATATATCTGTGTGATTTTTGCATCACGCATTAAACGCTCAACATGATATTCTTTGACATATCCATTTCCTCCAAAAACCTGAACAGCTTCGACTGTTACATTCATTGCAACCTCAGAGGCTTTTAATTTTGCCATTGCACTTGCATATCCAAATGGTTTTCCTTCATCTTTAAGTACCGCGGACCTGTAGACTAACATTCTTGCACTTTCAATCTCCATTGCCATATCAGCTAATTTAAAAGCAATAGCTTGGTGTTCAATAATAGGTTTCCCAAATGTTTTTCTGATATTGGCATATTTAGCAGCTAATTCGTAAGCACCTGAAGCAATACCTAAAGCTTGTGCTGCAATTCCAATTCGTCCACCTTCAAGGGTTTTCATAGCAAACTTAAATCCAAATCCGTCCTCCCCTATGCGATTTGACTTTGGTACCTTAACATCTGTATAACTAATGGAATGTGTATCCGAGGAACGTATACCAAGTTTATCTTCTTTTGGTCCGATACGAACACCATCCCAATTTTTTTCAACAATTAATGCATTGATTCCTCTATGTCCTTTCTCAGGGTCAGTTTGGGCAATTACAACATGATAATCTGATGTTCCTCCACTAGTAATCCAGTTTTTCACTCCATTCAGAAGATAATAGTCTCCACAATCTTTAGCGGTTGTTTTTTGACTAGTAGCATCACTCCCTGCCTCAGGTTCAGATAAACAAAAACAACCCACAGATTTACCACTAACTAAATTCGTTAAATAACGTTGTTTAAGTTCTTCGGAAGCGAATTTTTCTATACCCCACACTACAAGGGAATTATGAGCACTCATGATTACACCTAGACTTGCGTCTACTTTAGAAATCTCCTCAATTGCTAAAACATAGGAAAGCGTATCCATCCCACTACCTCCGAAATCTGGAGAGGACATAATTCCCATAAAACCAAGTTCTCCCATTTGATTTACTAATGAATTAGGGTAACTCATTTCTATGTCCCGTTCAATTACATCAGACTTTGCCCTTTCTGCTAATTCACGAGCAGATTGACGTGTTAATAAATGTTCTTCTGTTAAGTTAAAATTCATACTAATCGGTTTGTTTTAGTGATTAAAGAGGCTTGTATTCAAAAATAACATTATTTACTTCATTTCTTGTTGCTTCATAGCCAAATTAAGCATTGTATTTTAGCTTTAACTGCCTTTTAAATAACTAAATTTGCACCAATGAGAACAAAGATTAATCAATTTCTTGATACTTATGGCAAGCAAATAAAAACGTCTAATTCGTGGACTTTTTACTCTCTTCTCATTGCTATCTGGCTACTTCCATTTGGAAGTATATTTTGTATCATTGCACTATATATCAGATGGAAGGAGTTTTTGTTTCCTGAAAACAAATCTTAAAAAATAAGCTAACTTTTACTAAAGATAAACAAGAAAAAAAAGTTTATGCACTATTTAGATTCATTTGATCCGAAGGGATTCTGGGATTCATTAGTCTAAACCAAAGTGGCGGAATTAATGATAACAAAATAGACGTCGGATAACCAAAAGGCAATTGAGGACTTTCTGTCTTATTCTCAAGTACTTGATATTTTTTAGATGCCTTGAAATGATGGTCACTATGTCGTGTTAACTCATACAAGACTATTCTCCCAATGATATGATTTGAATTCCAAGAATGATGTGTTTGAACACGTTCATATCGTCCAGAGGGAAGTTTCTTACGAACTAAACCGTAATGTTCTACATAATTGATTGTTTCCAAAAAAATAAACGATAAAACCCCAACACATAAAGAATAAATTAATCCTTCAAAACCAAATAATAATAACATAAACCCTAGGTAAGTCGTTTGAAACAAGGAATACCATAACATATCATTTTTAACCGAAATAAAAGAACGATTAGCTTGTCTCAAAAAACTTAATTGAAGTTTCCACGCATTACGATATTGAGTAATAACTGAGCTTATCCAAAAATGATAAACAGTTTGATTTAGTTTTGAAGTAGCTGGGTCTTGGGGGGTTGCTACATTTTTGTGATGACCAAAATTATGCTCCAAATAAAAATGCATATACAGGCAAGGTAAAAGTAATAATTTAGAGAGTGTTCGTTCAAATTGAGATACCCTGTGCCCTAATTCATGTGCTACATTAATCGCATTTGTAGCTAGCAGGATTCCGAGGGAAAGAATTGTTCCAATAACCTCAACTGTTGTTAATACTTGAGTATTTAAAATGTAAAAACCCATTGCTAATAAACCAAAAACAAATGGAATATTGAAATATAGGAGTAAATCAAAAAGTATATTGTTGAGTCTTTTTTCTTTTTGAGCTTCTGAATAAGTAGTGTCAAAATCCTTCAAAGTTATCTCAAGTAATGGAATAATTACAAAAGCATAAAATGGTGTGGCAAAAGTATATACACCACTAGAACTTAAAGAAACTAAGGTCATTAATGGTATAGAGTAGGCAAATAGGTATTTGAAGTCACTCATATAGTTAAATTTTAGGTAAGTTACTATATTTTAGGAGATTGAGCAATCAAAAAAAAATAGTAGTGCTAAAATTAACAAATCTTAAAAAGATGATTTTTTTTGTTTCATTTTTTAAGTCTTCTTGTTTTTGTAAATAATATTGGCAGAAAGACCAAAAATCACAAGAAAAATACCAGCTAAGCTTAAAATTGTATATACCTCTCCAAACCAATACACACCAAAGCTAAGTGTAAACAAAACTTCCACATATTTAATAGGGGCAACTTTACTTGCCTCATCGGATTGAAAAGCTTTTGTCATAAAAATTTGACCAAAATAACCTAACACTCCTAAAAACAAGAGCATTGATAATTCAATTAAACTAGGTTGAACCCAAGAAAATGTCATTCCTAAAGCACCAACAATTGTAGCTATACCCATAAAGTAATGGACAATCAAAATCGGGTGATCTTGATATCCGATTTTAGAAATTATTATATAGACAATGGCGCTTGTAAAAGCTGCTCCAACTGCCAATGAGAAACCAAGAACACTGACTGATTCATCAAACCCTTTAATTAAAATCACACCAATGAATGCAACAATAAAAAACAACCATTGAAGAGAAAATATTTTTTCTTTTAAAAATAAAATTGCCATTAAAGCTGTGAATAGTGGTGCTATGTAACGAATTGTAACTGCTGATCCAATGGAAATATAATGGGCGCTCATGAAAAATAACGACATGGAGGTTACACCCATAATTCCCCGAATAATCAACAAACTTCTTTTATTAGGTTTAAAAGGTATCTTTTTTGTTTTAAGAATAGCAGTTGTGATTAGCAACGAACTTAAAGATCTAAAGAAAACAATTTCAAATGTTGGAAAATGCACCAAATATTTGACTAAAGCATTCATCAACGCAAAGCTTAACGTGCTAAGCAACATAAATCGAACAGCTGGTGGTATATTTTTCACAAATGGAAGATGTGTACAAAGATGGGCATTTGTTACAATATCATCCATATAAAAACACTAAATTGTAATTAAATTATGTTGGAATTATTACCCTCAACTTATTTAACATTTGGTGCAGGAGCGATTGGAGCTTTCTTGCTTGGAATTTCAAAATCTGGTGTGAAAGGAATAGCTGTTCTTGTAGTTACATTATTTGTTTTCGTGTTTGACGCAAAGTCATCAACCGGAATTTTGATGCCACTTCTAATATTCGGAGATATTTTTGCTATTATCTACTACAAAAAACATACAAATTGGAAATATGTTTATCGACTTATGCCTTGGATGTTCATTGGAGTAATTATTGGAACATACGGAGGAAATAAGTTAGATGAAAATGCCTTTAAAACGGGTATGGCTTTACTTGTTTTAATAACTACATTAATGCTCTTTTATTGGGAAAAGCGACCCTTGAAGAAAGTTCCTGATCATTGGTGGTTCTCTAGTTCTATGGGGGCATTAGCAGGTTTTACAACCATGATTGGAAATCTTGCTGGAGCAGTAACTAATATTTATTTCCTTGCAATGCGCCTCCCGAAAAATATTTTTATTGGAACATCTGCCTATGTATTTTTCATTATAAACCTTTTTAAAATGCCTTTTCATGTTTGGGTTTGGAAAACAATCAGTACTGACTCAATATTAACTAGCCTACAATTTATTCCGTTTCTGGGATTAGGGTTGTATGTAGGTGTAAGAATCGTTAAAAAAATGAAGGAATTAAATTACCGGAAATTGATTTTGATTTTGACAGCAATTGGGGCTATCATATTATTTTTTAGATAGTGATTCAATAATTTCTTCTACTATTTCAGGGTTAAGAAGAGTTGAAATATCACCTAATGAATCTATTTCTCCTGCAGCAAGTTTCCTTAAAATACGACGCATTATCTTTCCACTTCTAGTTTTGGGTAAGCCCGATACAATAAGTATTTTGTCTGGTTTAGCTATAGGTCCTATTTGCCTATTTACTTCATCACGGATTTCACCAACTAATTCTGGTGAATAAATCACATCATTGTATAAAATAACAAAAGCCATTAATGCATTTCCTTTAATTTCATGAGGAAATCCAACTACAGCACTTTCAACCACAGAAGAATGCTCATTAATTGCATTTTCAATTGGAGCGGTTCCTAAATTATGTCCCGAAACTATAACCACATCATCAACCCTTCCAGTTATTCTATAATTTCCATCAGAATCACGAAGAGCACCGTCCCCAGGGAAATAGCGTCCTGGATATGCTGAAAAATATACTTCTTTATAGCGTTGATGGTTACCGAAAATGGTACGAGCAATACTTGGCCAAGGATGGTTTATAGTTAAAATTCCCTCTGCTTCTTTGTCTAGAATGACTTTCCCGTCTGGATCTAGTAAAGCAACTTGAACCCCTGGCATGGGCTGGGTTGCGTAAGTTGGTTTTTGTTGACTAACTCCAGCTAATGAGGAAATTAATATTCCACCTGTTTCAGTTTGCCACCATGTATCAACTATCGGGAGATTGTTTTTTCCTATGTATGTATTATACCAATTCCACGCTTCTTCATTGATAGGCTCACCAACTGTCCCAAGAACTTTAAGGGAGGATAAATCATAGCCTTCAATAATTTTAGTTGGTTGTTTTGCTAAAGCACGAATTGCAGTTGGTGCTGTATAAAACTGTGTTACTTTATATTTTTCACAAATTTCCCAAAATCGACTCCAATTTGGATATGAGGGTACTCCCTCAAAATGAACAGAAGTGGCACCAACTGATAAAGGTCCATAAATCATATAACTATGTCCTGTAATCCACCCTATATCTGCTGTGCACCAATAAATATCTTCTGGCTGATATTGAAATACATTTAAAAAAGTATAAGCGGTATAAACCATATATCCCCCACAAGTATGAACCATTCCTTTTGGTTTACCTGTAGAACCAGACGTATATAAAATAAAAAGAGGATCCTCCGCATCCATAATTGTTGCTGGACAATGAGAAGAAAGACCTTCAACAAAGTCATGCCACCATATATCCCTTTTATCATCCCAGTTAACATCCATAAAAGTTCGTTGAAAAACAATGCACTTTTGGATAGAATCACATTGTTCAAGAGCAACATCAACAATTTCTTTTAAAGGAACGACTTTGTCTCCTCTATAAGAACCGTCAGAAGTGATTAATAAATTACATTTAGCATCGTTTATTCTTGCTGCAAGAGCTGTTGAAGAAAATCCAGCAAAAACAACCGAATGAATTGCGCCTATTCTTGCACATGCCAATACAGCAATAGTTAACTCAGGAATCATAGGCATGTAAATACAGACCCTATCCCCTTTTTTAATACCATGGTTTTTTAGTCCATTAGCAAATTGACATACAGCATCAAACAATTGTTTGTAGGTGTAATTTATTGTTTTGTCTCTTTGGTTATTGGGTTCCCAAATTAGTGCTAGCTTGTCAGGATGAATAAGTAGATGTCGGTCAAGGCAGTTTTCTGTAATATTTAATTTACCACCAACAAACCATTCAGTTTTTGGGATACTCCAATCATAGTTAAGCACACTATTCCAAGGGGAATGCCATTGAAAAGTTTCTGCAATTTCCCCCCAAAATGAATTTGGATTTTGAATTGACTCAAGCTGTGCAGCTTTAAATTCGTCGTTTGATCTCAACTGAAAGTCATAAATATTTTTCATTCTGAATAAATCGAGTTAATTATTATTATTTGAATTCATCTGGTTCCATTTTTTGAAAAGCAACCAACAAAAAAAGATAGCAAAAAGAAGATTTGAAATGGCTGAAAAATAATTTGCTTGTAATAAATTTCCACTCATAAAAAGTGTAGAGTAGATAGAAAGACATCCGAAAATCATACAAGATATACCTTGAGGTAATGTTTTAGTTACATTATCATCTATAATTTCAATATTATTTAATTTTGCTCGATTGATTATCTTCATCCATCCTTTTGACCAGGGCTGTACTTTTTTGTAAAACGCAAAAAGAGTTTGATCATCATCTGGTGGAGTTAAAAAAGTAACACTAATCCATACAATTGAAGTTAAAAGAACAATTAGTGGAAATTCTGCCCACGATGGCAAAAGACCATTCTCTAAAGAAAAAAGAATGTTTTGAGCATATGAAGTTCCAAAAAAAAGGGAAAGAATACCTGAGCTAATCATTGCAGATATTTCACTCCAAGCATTGATCCTCCACCAAAACCACCTCAGAATAAAAATTAGACCTGTACCAGCACCAAACATTAAAATGTAATTGAAAAGTTGAACAGCGTTAGTGAGTAAAAGTGCAATCAGAACACTAAAACACATTAAAACAACTGTTGCTAACCTTCCAACAAAAACAAGCTCTTTTTCAGTTGCATTTGGCTTAATGGATACTTTGTATACATCATTAACTAAGTATGAAGCTCCCCAATTCAGATGAGTAGATATCGTGGACATATATGCTGCAATTAGTGAGGCTAAAACAAGCCCAATCCATCCGACAGGTAGAAAAGTTAACATCGCAGGATAAGCTAAATCATGAGCTAGTTTGTCTTGAGGAATATTTGGAAACGCAGCTTTTAAGCTAGCCAAATCAGGGAAAATAATTAAAGAACCAAGAGCAACAATAATCCAAGGCCAAGGACGAATTGCGTAATGCATAACGTTAAAAAATAAAGTTGCTCCAATCGCATGGGTTTCGGTTTGAGCTGCCAACATTCTTTGTGCAATATATCCACCTCCACCTGGTTCTGCTCCTGGATACCAAGAACTCCACCATTGTACAGATAAAGGAATAATAAAAAGTGGAATCAGTGTGTCTAAATTATTAAAATCAGGAATGAAGTTTAATTTACCTTGTACGTTTTGATGTGAAAAAAGTGCTTCTAGGCTACCTATTTGTTCTAAATTCACTACAAAATAAGCTGCTCCGAACGCACCTATCATAGCTACGGAAAACAATAAAAAATCTGAATAAATGACACCTCTAAATCCTCCTAATGCACTAAAAAACAACGTAATGATAGCAGCATAACCAACTGTTTCAACTGGAGACAATCCAAGCATAACATTTCCGATTTTAATTGCCGCAAGAGTGACTCCTGCCATTGCTAAAACGTTAAAAAGTAAGCCTAAATAAATGGAACGAAATAATCGTAAAAAACGTGCTGCCTTTCCTGAATATCTGAGCGTATAAAATTCCATATCCGAAGCAACGTTTGATCTTCTCCATAATTTTGCATAGACAAATACAGTCAATAAACCTGTAAGCATAAAAGCCCACCAAATCCAGTTTCCAGAAATTCCATTTTGACGGACAATGTCAGTAACTAGGTTCGGAGTGTCGGTTGAAAATGTTGTGGCAACCATCGAAAAACCAAGCAACCACCATGGCATATTTCTACCTGCCAGAAAATATTCTGCAGTACTTTGAGAGGATTTTCTTGAAACATATACACCAATAAATAGTGTCAAAAGTAAAAATGTGAAAATGATTCCCAAATCAAGATTTGTAAGTTCCATTTTGTTGATTATGGTTTCTGTTTAAGTTTATGGATTTAAATGTTTAATAATCATTGGATCATAAATTTATTAAAAAATATTAGCTAAACATGTGACAATTAGACGAAACTCTTATTAAATCAAAGTAAATATCTCTATTCTTTGGTAAAAACTCTTCTTGTAGAAATAAAATTAATTCAATTTTAAATTACATTTACCAAAATCACACTTTTTTATGCTTATTGAGGTTTGTAGCAGTAGTATTGAATCAGTTAAAAACGCAATTGAAGGAGGAGCAAACAGAATTGAATTATGCACTGATTTAAGAAATGATGGAATTACCCCCTCAATCCCTCTCTTAAAAGAGGTGATTGAATTTTGTCCTTTACCTGTGCATGTCTTAATTCGTCCAAGAAAAGGTGATTTTTTTTATACGCACAAAGATATTGCGGAAATTGAAAATAGTATTGAAATTCTAAATTCGTTCAATATACAGGGTATTGTCCTTGGTGTTCTTAATCAAAATAAAATGCCTCCTTTTGAGTTACTCAAAAAATGGTGCACAAAAAGCATTCATAATGATATTACATTTCACAGAGCGTTTGATGAGGTAAAAGACCCTTTTGGAGCGATAGAAACTCTTATTGAGTTAGGTTTTAAAAGAGTTTTGACATCAGGACAAAAAATAAAAGCCATTGATGGTCTCCCTCTTTTAAATAAATTAAATAAAGAATACGGTGATAAAATACAAATCATGCCCGGTGGTGGGATAGGAATAGAAAATTGTTTACACTTCGCAGAGGCTGGATACAGCGAACTTCATATGTCAGCAAAATCAAGTGAACATCTCGAAAATGAAGATTTTATAGCTGACATTGAAATTATTCGTAAAGTTGTACAGAAAACTAAACAAAGTTAAGGTTTTCGTATATTTTCAATAAGATCTTGAATCTCCTTAGATGGTTTTTTAGTCATTCTCGATACGGTAATTGAAACGAAAAAGTTAACTAACATTGCTAGAGCACCAAACCCTTCAGGTGAAATCCCAAACCACCATTCCTCAGGAGTTCCACTACCAAACCATCCAAGTTTAAATTTTAACATATAAAAAAGCATTAAGCTAATCCCCACACTCATACCAGCTATTGCACCCTCTTTATTCATTCTTCTATCAAAAATTCCAAGTACAATTGAGGGAAAAAATGAGGCTGCTGCAAGACCAAATGCAAGGGCAACAGTTGCTGCTACAAAACCTGGTGGATTAATTCCGAAGTAACCTGCTAAACACACCGCAAGTGTCGCAGCGATACGTGCCGAGATTAATTCTCCTTTTTCAGATATCTCAGGAAGAATTATTTTCTTCAATAAATCATGTGAAACCGAAGATGAAATGACCAATAAAAGTCCAGCAGCTGTAGATAAAGCAGCTGCTAGAGCTCCGGCAGCAAGAAGAGCAATAACCCAATTGGGTAATTGAGCAATTTCTGGATTAGCCAAAACCATTATATCTGCATCAATAGTCAATTCATTAATTTCGGGAGAGGCAACATACTGAACTAAGCCGTCTTTATTTTTATCTTCAAATGAAATAAGACCAGTTGATTCCCATTTACTAAACCAAATTGGTAATTCATCATACGACTTGTTACTAACAGTCTCAATTAGGTTGGTTCTTGAGAATACGGCAATTGCTGGAGCGGTTGTATATAAAATTGCTATAAATAAAAGAGCCCATCCAGCAGAGCGACGCGCATCACTCATTTTTTTTACGGTAAAGAAACGCACAATAACATGAGGAAGTCCGGCTGTTCCAACCATCAAAGCAGCAGTAATGAAAAAGACATCTAAAGTTGATTTCTTTCCAAGGGTGTATTCATGAAATCCTAACTCGCGATGCAATCCATCTAATTTATCAAGTAGATATACTCCATCCGCCCCTGTCGCCCCAAAACCAAGTTGAGGAAAAATATGACCAGTAGTTATAAATGATATGTAGATGGCAGGCACCATAAAAGCAAAAATTAAGACGCAATATTGTGCTACCTGAGTATAGGTTATCCCTTTCATTCCTCCTAAAACAGCATAAAATAAAACAATTGCCATTCCGATAAATACACCAGTGTTTATATCTACCTCTAAATAACGAGAAAAAACAACTCCAACGCCTCTCATTTGTCCAGCAATATAGGTAAACGAAACAAGTAGTGCGCAAAAAACTGCAACTGCTCTCGCAGCATTAGAGTAATAACGATCACCAATAAAATCTGGTACAGTAAATTTTCCAAACTTTCGAAGGTATGGGGCAAGTAATAAGGCTAAAAGAACATACCCTCCAGTCCATCCCATTAGATAAACAGACCCATCATAGCCATTAAATGAGATAATCCCTGCCATAGAGATAAATGAAGCAGCTGACATCCAATCAGCAGCAGTAGCCATTCCGTTCGCTATCGGGTGAACCCCAGATCCTGCAACATAAAATTCACTAGTTGATGATGCTCGAGACCAAATTGCAATCCCTATATACAAAGCAAAACTAAGTCCAACAGCAATCCATATCCAATATTGTAAATCCATTATTCTTCCTTTTTAGAAAATTTTTCATCCAATTTATTCATTAACCTAATGTACACGAAAATCAAGATGACAAACACGTAAATTGATCCTTGTTGTGCAAACCAAAACCCTAACTTAAGCCCACCAATTTGTATTGCGTTTAGGGTATCAACCCATAAAATTCCGAAACCAAAAGAGACAATAAACCAAATACTTAGGAGTGAGGCTAGGTACCATAAATTGGTTTTCCAATAAGTTATATTCTTGGATGTTTTCATACTTAAAGGTATTAGTATATTTTAATAAATTAGTTACATTGGTTGTACAAATAAAAATTGTCTTTTTTAATACAAACAACCATAGGTGAAAAGTATTGATTTTATAATACTTATAAAAACATATAGATAAAAAAAGAAAAAAATAGATTTAATGTATTAACCAATATTAATAATGAAACGAAGAACTTTTCTAAACAGTACTATATTTGCTGGGGCTTTTCCACTAATTACTCCCAAACAATTTTTCACTAATTCATTGATAAAACCGACGTCAAAAAACAAATTTCCTATTTCAATTTGCACATGGAATTTTAAAGAAGCAAATGAAGTGGCAGGAAAGGCTCTTGAAAAGGGAATGGACTCACTCAACGCAGCGATTTTGGGTGCTCAGGTTGAAGAAGACAATCCTGCGAATTCGACAGTTGGTTTTGGGGGAGCTCCAGACAGAGAGGGTAATGTCACATTAGATGCTTGTGTAATGGATCACAAAAAAAATTGTGGTGCTGTATTAGCTGTTGAAAATGTAGTTCATGTTGCGTCACTTGCACGTGATGTTATGGAAAAAACTCCCCATGTAATACTTACAGGGAAGGGTGCAGAAAGTTTTGCTAGATCATTAAACTATCCCTCGACAGTTCTGCTTACAAAAGAATCCAAAAAGGCATGGGAAAAGTGGAAAAAAGAAGCCGCCTATGAGCCAATTATAAATATTGAAAATCATGACACGATAGGAATTTTGTGTATTGACAAACAAGGTAACCTAAGTGGTGCTTGTAGCACAAGCGGATTAGCATACAAAATGAAAGGAAGAATTGGCGACTCCCCAATTATAGGTGCTGGATTATTTATAGACAATGAAGTTGGCGGAGCAGTGGCTACTGGAATGGGAGAAGAAGTTGTTAAAACTGTTGGAAGTTTTTTAATTGTTGAGCTCATGCGTCAAGGATATACACCTCAACAAGCCTGTGATGAAGCTATTCGAAGAATTGTCTCAAAAGAAGAAGGTATCCCTAATTTTCAAGTAGCATACATTGCAATTGATAAAAATGGGAATGTTGGCTCTAGAAGTATTCATGATGGGTTTTCATATATGGAGTATAGGGATCAGAAAAACATCAACAACCTAGTTAATCCATACTAATTCATGCTAAAAAAAGGATCCAAGCTTAAAAGTATACTTACCATCAAATGCCCTAGGTGTCATCAAGGTGAATTTCTAGAAAAAGGCGTATATGATTTTTCTGCTTACACTTCTGTCCGTAAAAATTGTCCAAAATGCGAACTTAAGTACCGTCTTGAACCTAGCTTTTATTATGGGTCCATGTATGTAGCTTATGCGCTAGGTGTGGCTGTAATGATTGCGATAACTCTTTTATCTTATCTTTTATTAGGTGAGTTTTTATTGATAACTACCTTCACATCCATAATCATTGCTGTAGTTATTTTAGCTCCTTATCTAAATGCACTATCCAAAATCATTTGGGCTAATTTCTTTTTTCATTATAGTTCGGATTGGGAAAAAAAGAAAGACTAGGAATCAATTATTAATTTTAATACATTGTAAGAACAACAATCCACAGGATTTCGAATTTAATTTTTTTATGAAATATATTCTATCTATCGATGCAGGAACAACAAGTTCTCGTGCTATTTTATTTGATAAAGGTGGTCAACTAAAAGGAATTTCACAACATGAATTTCCACAGTATTTCCCAAGAGAAAGTTGGGTCGAACACGATGCAAATGAAATATGGGAAACACAGTTTAAAGCAATATTTGAAGTGCTAAAAACTCCTGGCATATCAATTGATGAAATCGCAGCAATGGGGATTACAAATCAGCGTGAAACAACATTAATTTGGGACCGCAAAACAGGAATACCTGTTCACAAAGCGATTGTATGGCAAGACCGTCGTACGGCATATATTTGCGAAGACTTAAAGGAGCATGCAGGTTTATTTTTAGCAAAAACAGGTCTAGTATTAGATGCCTATTTTTCAGGAACTAAGATAAAATGGATTTTAGACAGCGATCCATCAATTAGAACACGTGCTGAAGCGGGTGAATTGGCGTTTGGAACCATCGATTCATGGTTAATCTGGAAGCTCACAAATGGAAGGGTGCATACAACTGATGTCACTAATGCCAGTAGGACACTAATTTATAATATCCACAATCTAGATTGGGATAAAGAACTTCTAGAACTATTAAATATACCTAGCAAATTACTTCCATCTGTGGTTAGTTGCTCTGAAATTGTTGGGCACACAGACTCATCTTTGCTTGGATTTGAAATTCCTATTAGTGGTATTGCTGGAGATCAACAGTCTGCCCTATTTGGACAACTTTGTCTTGAACCAGGTGATCTTAAAAACACATATGGAACAGGTTGTTTTTGCATAATGAATACAGGTGAGAAAGCTGTTCAATCAAAAAATAAAATGTTAACAACAATCGGTTGGAAGTTAAATGGCAAAGTAACTTATGCACTTGAAGGGAGTGTTTTTATTGCAGGTGCTCTAATTCAATGGATTCGTGACCAGCTTCAACTTATTGCTAGCGCTGAGGAAAGTGAGACACTTGCACAATCTGTTGAAAATAATGGAGGTGTTACCTTTATTCCTGCTCTATCTGGACTAGGTGCACCCTATTGGGAACCTGAAGCGACAGGAGCAATTATGGGAATTACCCGTGGTACTGAAAAAGGTCATATTGCAAGAGCAGCACTTGAAGCAATAGCACTTCGATCACGCGACATTATCATCGAAATGCAAAAAGATGCTGGAGCTAATTTCAAGTCTCTTAAAGTTGACGGAGGTGCAACAAATAATGATTTACTCATGCAAATTCAAGCTAATCTTTTAGGCAAGGAAGTTATTCGTCCAAAAACTACAGAAACAACAGCTTTGGGAGCTGCATTTTTTGCAGGTTTAGCTGTTGGCTTCTGGAAAAATGAACAAGAATTAAAACAAATCTGGAAAGAAGATAAACGATTTATTCCAGAGAAAAATAAGGACACTAAAACAATTATAAGCCTTTGGCAAAAACGTATTCAAAAAGTATTATAAGCTAAATGAATCGACATAAACACATAGAAAGAGTTCGCTCCAGGAAAAAGGCATGGGATTTAATTATTATAGGAGGTGGTGCCTCAGGGCTTGGTGCTGCAGTCGACGCATCAAGCAGGGGTCATAAAACTTTATTACTCGAAAAATATGATTTTGCTAAAGGAACTTCATCAAGGAGTACAAAACTAGTTCATGGTGGGGTGCGTTATCTACAAAATGGTGACATTTCATTAGTAATTGAAGCACTTAAAGAACGTGGAGTTATGCGTAAAAATGCTCCCCATTTAGTCAGAGATCTTAGTTTTGTAATCCCTTCTTATGACTGGTGGAACTCTCCATTTTATGGAATTGGATTGAAAATATACGACATGATGGCTGGTAATTTAGGACTTGGACCATCAACGCTTATCGATCGTGATCAAACAATCGAATTAATTCCTAATGTAAAAAAAGAAGGGCTAAGAGGTGGTGTAATCTACCACGATGGTCAATTCGATGATGCAAGAATGGCAATTAGTTTAGCACAAACTGCTGAAAATCATGGCGCTACAATCCTCAATTATATGGAAGTGATTGGGTTGACAAAAGAAAACGATATGATTAAAGGGATTGAAGCTGAGGACAAACTAAATGGTGAAAGGTTTTTATTAGAAGCTAAAGTAGTGATTAATGCGACTGGTGTTTTTTCAGATGAAATAATTCAAATGGATCAACCTAAAAGTAAAAAACTAATTGTACCCAGCCAGGGGGTTCACATTGTGTTAGAGAAATCTTTCTTAAATGGTCCACACGCAATAATGGTTCCCCATACTACAGATGGACGAGTTTTATTTGCAGTACCATGGAATGATTATGTAGTAGTTGGAACAACTGATACATTAATAAAAGACCACTTAATAGAGCCTATTGCTTTGGATGAGGAGATAGATTTTATATTAGAAAATGCGGGGGCATATATGACTAACTCTCCCACTAGAAAAGACATTAAGAGTGTGTTTTCGGGTTTAAGACCACTTGCTGCACCTGAGGAAAGTGGAAATGCAACTAAAGAAATATCCCGTCACCATAAAATTTTGGTAAGTACAACTGGATTGGTAAGTATTCTGGGTGGAAAATGGACCACCTATCGTAAAATGGCAGAAGACCTTGTAAATACTGCTCAATCTGTTGGAGGTCTTCTTGAAAGAACTTGTATCACTCAAAATTTACCAATTCAAGGATATGATTACAACTCTGATTGGTCAAATCCACTTCATGTTTACGGCACAGATGAAGCAAAATTGGTTGCTCTTGACAAAAATGGAAATAAATCGCTCAGCAAATTGGTTTTTATTACCCCAAACCAAATTCGTTGGGCAGTTAGAGAGGAGATGGCAATTCAAATTGAAGATGTGCTATCTAGGAGAACACGTGCGCTTTTTTTAAATGCGAAAGAAAGTCTTTTGATTGCTCCCAAAGTAGCAAAAATTATGGCTGATGAAATGGGAAAAAACACCAAATGGATTAAGGATCAATTAAAAAATTATACTACATTAACTAAAAACTATATCATCACATGACACCTTTTATTGCAGAATTTATCGGAACAACTTTACTTCTTTTTCTAGGAGCTGGAATTGTAGCAAATGTTAGCCTCAAGGATACTGCTGCTGAAGGCGAAACTCCTTGGATATTGATTACCTCTTCTTGGGGGTTTGCTGTTTTTGTAGGCGCTTATGTTACAGGGCAATTCAGTGGTGGTCACCTTAACCCTGCTGTAACAATTGGGTTAGCTGTAATTGGAAAATTTAGCTGGGGTTTAGTACCAAGTTATCTTATTGCTCAGTTATTAGGAGCTATGGCAGGAAGCTGGCTATGTTATATATTTTATATTGATCATTATCGAATTACAACTGATGAAGAAGTGGTGCGAAGTACATTTTGCACTTCACCTTCAATACGTAACTTTAAAAATAATTTCTTCAGTGAAATGGTAGGAACCTTTGTCCTTGTTTTCGGAATATTCTTTATTGTTTCACCCAATATAGTAATTAATGGAATTGTAACTGAAAACTTTGGTATAGGATCAGTTGAATCATTGCCGGTTGCAATTTTAGTATGGGTAATTGGAATGGCTTTGGGCGGAACAACAGGTTATGCCATCAACCCAGCTCGTGATTTAGGTCCACGAATGGTCTATCAACTTATTCCAAGAAAAAACAAAATTACAGATTGGAAATATGGTTGGATACCTGTTCTAGGACCAATCAGTGGTGCAATTCTAGCAGGTGTTCTCTATAATATTCTAATCCCCTAATTATTTAGCAACATTTACAGCACGTGTTTCACGAATGACAGTTACCTTAACTTGACCTGGGTAAGTCATATCTGTCTGAATTTTTTGTGAAATTTGAAAAGATAATTCTGCTGCATTATTATCAGATACTTTTTCACTTTCCACAATTACGCGTAACTCTCTACCAGCTTGAATTGCATATGCTTTACTTACTCCATTAAAATCATAAGCAATAGTTTCCAAATCTTTGAGACGTTGAATATAACTATCCAAAACTTGCCTTCTTGCACCCGGACGTGCACCTGAAATGGCGTCACATACTTGTACTATTGGTGAAAGCAAGGAAGTCATTTCAATTTCATCGTGGTGTGCACCAATAGCATTACAAACCTCGGCTTTTTCACCGTATTTTTCAGCCCATTGCATTCCCAAAATAGCATGGGGTACTTCTGTTTCTTCTTCAGGTACTTTTCCAATGTCGTGAAGTAAGCCTGCACGCTTAGCAAGTTTTGGATTTATTCCTAGCTCAGAAGCCATTACACCGCACAGCTTTGCTACTTCTCTTGAATGTTGTAATAAATTCTGACCATAGGAGGAACGATATTTCATACGTCCAACCATTTTAATTAATTGAGGATCAAGTCCGTGAATGCCTAAATCAATTACGGTCCTTTTACCTACCTCAATAATTTCATTTTCAATTTGCTTAGTTGTCTTTTTTACAACCTCTTCAATTCTGGCCGGGTGGATTCTACCGTCAGTAACTAGACGATGTAGTGAAAGTCTGGCAATTTCACGACGAACCGAATCAAAACATGATAAAATAATTGCTTCTGGTGTATCATCGACAATTATCTCAACACCTGTTGCCGCCTCAATTGCTCTGATATTTCGTCCTTCCCTACCAATAATACGTCCTTTAACATCGTCTGAATCGATATTAAAAACAGATACACAGTTTTCTACTGCTTCCTCCGTTCCAATTCGTTGAATTGTATTTATTATAATTTTTTTAGCTTCCTGCTCGGCTGATAATTTAGCTTCTTCTATTGATTTTTGAATAAAAGACATTGCATCAGTCCTTGCTGACTCTTCGAGTGATGAGATAAGCTCTTTTTTAGCTTCCTCTGCACTGTATCCTGCAATACCCTCCAACTCTTTCTGATAATGCTTTTGAGCCACTTCAAGCTCCTCCTTCTTTCGCTCAATTTTTTCGATTCGATGATCTAGTTGTTTATCCTTTTGTTCAAGTCGATCATTTAGGTGTTTGTTTCTTGATATTTCTTTATTAAGAGTATTCTCTTTTTCTCTTGTCCTTTTTTCAATTTCTGAAATACCTTTTTCCCTATTAAAAATTACTTTTTCATGTTCGGCTTTCAACTCAATAAAACGCTCTTTAGCCTGAAGCATTTTGTCCTTTTTTATACGATCAGATTCACTATGTGCCTTATTTAAAATTCGTTTTGCTTCTTGTTCGCTTTTCTTTATTATGCTGTTTGAATTCGACTTTTGAAGCAATTGCATTATCAATATTCCTAACAATGTGCCAGCCAGAGCTGCACCTATAATTATTATTGTTGTTGTCATTTGTTTAAATTTAAATCATAAAAAAAAGCCTGTATCAGCTTAGATTTTGTATAAACTCCATAATTACAGGATTGCGGCTAACCTATAGATCAAGGATCTGCTCAAGGCAGCATGCTTTTACTACATGGACTCACCTCTTTTAAAAAAAAGTTCGTTGAGTTTATCAAAAAAGAAAACCAATACAGGCAGTATTGTGTATTATTATTAAAGAACGGATCAGAAGCTTGCCATATGCTCATCAATCATTTTATTCAAATGATCCAATGTTGCATTTTCTATGGAAACGCTTTCTTTTTCATTATGGTGGTGCTGTTGTAACTGAGTAGCATATTGTAAGGCACACATTGCCAAAACATCCTGCTTATCTCGCACCGCGTAATTTTGTTCCAACTGTTTGATCATTGCTTCAATTTTCTTTGCTGATTTTCGTAACGCCTCTTCCTGATCCACGGAAACAGATAAGGGATAAACACGATCAGCTATAGTTAATTTTATTTTAAGCAATTCACTCATAAAATTTTACTCAATTGTTTTTAATTGTGCTATGCAGGTATCAACCTGGTGAATTAGAGCACTTATTTTATTTTTAGTTGTCGTAGTATTACTTTCTTCACTGCCGAGTAAAGCATTTGCTAATTTAAGTGATTCGTTTGTATGTTTTAAAGCATCATTTTCCTCCCTTAAAATCAACTGGTTGGACTTTCCCTCTTCCAATTGATTTCGGAGAGTCTCGATTGCATAATGATTGTCTTTTAACTTGTTTAACAACAAAACAATATTCTGCTCGAGCTTAGCAATACTTTGACTAATTTCACTCATAAAGGCTTACTTTACTCCTATTCAAAGGTAGGGAAATTTAATGAAGCTTAACTTGATAGCTCAAAGCATTTCAAAATTTAACATAATATTTGGTCAACTTAATGCATTTCGCAAAAGAGTAAGTGCATCTTTTGCCCTATCCTCAGGAACAAAAAAATAGTCATGATTAAAGGCTGAGACTGTATTACAAGGAATGTTTTTCGAAGCTAATGTTTTTGCAATATGTGCAGTTATTCCTACCTGTAATAAGTCTGTTTTTGTTGTCAGATGTATGCAATTACAAGGATAAGTGAAATGTATTTTTAGCTTTTCCGCAAGTTGTTTTTCAATAATAAAGCATGCTGATAGATGTTCTTTAAAACTCATCAACGCATCAAGCTCAGCTCTATTATCTTGGGTGTAAACATAAACTGAATTTAATAATTCAAAATCTAGTTTTATTTTCATACACACAATATAATCTAAAAATAAAAAATGAACTCCTATGAATTTAACCTCAAAAAAAAATGATAAGAATAATGTATCTTAGCTTGAATGATAAAACGACCAATACTTTCTCTATATGTATGCCTTTTAAGTTTGTTCAGTTATGGACAAAACCCTGTACCTCCATTAGACATTCCTCTTAAGTTATCTGGTACTTTTGGTGAGTTTAGACCAACTCATTTTCATGCGGGTTTAGATATTAAAACTCAAGGAAAAGAAGGTTTTGATGTAAAATCAATAAAAGCTGGAAGTATTCGTAGAATCAGGGTCTCAACAAGCGGTTATGGAAAGTGTGTGTATATTCAACACGCAGATGGGACAACAACTGTCTATGCACATCTCCAAAAATTTGCTCCCAAAATTCAAGCGTTTATAAAGGCTTTGCAGTACGAAAAAGAAGTATTTGAAATACAGCAATTTCCCTCACTAGGTGAAATTGAAGTCGAAAAAGGAGAAGTGATTGGATATTCAGGAAATACTGGTGGTTCATTTGGTCCTCATCTCCATTTTGAAATTCGTGATACTCAAGCAGAAACACCTTTGAATCCACTTCATTTAGGATTTGAAGTCCCTGATAGTATTCGCCCAAATATTCAAGGGATTTATCGTTATTCTATGGTTGATAAAAAACATGGTGAAAAAACTGAGATACCCTTAACTCGAATAAATGATAGTGTCTACAGTGCAAATATTTTGAAACTTGGAGGAGATTATGGATTTGGAGTTCGATTATTTGATCGTCAAGATTTGAGTTATAATCGAAATGGGATATACCATGCTGAATTACGTGTAAATGGATCATTAAAATTTTCATACACCTTCGATAAAATTGACTTTTCAGATGGAAAAAAAATTGATGCTTTAATCGATTATAGTACATATAAAAAAGAACGTGTTCGCATCCAAAAGTTTTTTAGGAATTACGATGTTGAATATAGCTTTTTAACAAAAAGTTCTCCAAATGGAATTATTCATTTTGAAAAAAACCGCTCTTATAAAGTTGAATTGATAGTTCAAGATTTTGAGAAAAACACTTCCTACGTGAATTTTTATGTAGAAGGCGTCCGTGGATCGAAACCAAAAGAAATTCCAATTTTAAACGAAATTCTTCCTTCAAAAGATTATCTCTATGAATTTCCTATTTATCACTTGTATATCCCTCAGGAAACCTTTTATGAACCCGTTAACCTTTCTGTAAACACAAAAGCTGACACGCTAATTATCGGAGAAGTTAATTCTCCCCAAAACAAAGGATTTGAACTTAGTGTTTATCCAAATAAAAAAAATGACAGTTTAAGCCACACACAATTAACACTTGCCTTATTTGATCCTGAAGAAAAGAAAGAAGAAGATAGGTTACGTTATGTATCTACCCTTAAAAAAGACATTATGCTTTTTACAAAATTTGCTAGCCCAGGAACATATGTGTTGACTAAAGATAGCCTACCACCAACTATTAAACCACTTAATTTCAAAGAAGAACAATGGGTGAGTAATTACAAATTTCTTCAACTTGAGATAGATGATGATTTTTCAGGAATTAAATCATACCATGCGACAATAAACGACAGGTGGGTTCTTTTTGAATACGAACCGAAAGACAATTTAATTTTTTACGATTTTAATGATATCGATTTTGATAAAACTGAATTAGATCTAAAAATTGAAATTGAAGATAATGTTGGAAATAAAACATTATTTACTTCAAAATTATTTCGAAAACCTACTCCGAACAAAAATCGGTGAGTGTATCTACCAAGTAATCAATTTCTTCAATAGTGTTAAAACTAGAAAAAGAAAATCTTAACGAGGGTCGGTCTTTTAGATTTTGTGGCAATATCTCATTCAATACATGTGAACCTGAATTACTTCCAGACTGGCAAGCACTTCCTTTAGAACATGCAATTCCTTTCAAATCAAGATGAAAATCCAATAAAGCAGAGTTTTCTTTAGGCACAGGTAAACATACATTTAGTAAAGTGTAGGTGCTTTTTTCTGAATCAGCACAACAACCATTAAAATGAATATCTGGAAAATTAGATTTTAAACGGCTTTGAGCATGCTGTTTAAGTGATAGAATATATTTACTTTCTTCATCTAAATTGGTATATGATAATTCCAAAGCTTTTGCCATACCAAGGATATTATGAACAGATTCTGTTCCAGCGCGAAGACCACGTTCTTGACTACCTCCCAGAATAAAAGGTCTTAGTCCAGTGTTTTTACGAACAAAAGAAAATCCAACCCCTTTGGGACCATGAAATTTATGTGCCGCAGCAGATAAAAAATGAATAGGAATTTTAGAAAGATCAATTCTAAAATGTCCGACTCCCTGAACTGCATCTGTATGAAAAAGTGCTCCAGATTCTTGACATAAAGAAGCCACGCGCTCTAGATCAAGAATAGTTCCAATTTCATTATTGACATGCATAAGCGATACTAATTTTTTGGTATCATCATCCTTTAAAGCTGTTCGAAGTGCTTCATAATCTATTTGACCGTTTTCATTTATGTCAAGATATATTATATTAATTCCTTTTTTGTCTAAAAATTCTACTGCATGTAAAATTGCATGGTGCTCAATTTTGGTACTGATGATTGTCTCTACTCCAAGATCCTCCACTGCACAACGCAAGAGCATGTTGTCAGATTCTGTTCCACCTGAAGTGAAAATAATTTCTTGTGGACTAACATTAAAGTGAGATGCAATATTTTTTCTAGCTGTCTCTATTTGAGTTCGAGTAGTTCTACCAAAAGCATGTGTGGAAGATGGGTTCCCAAAAGAATCTTTAAGGGATGCATACATCAATTCTATCACCTCAGGACGAAGTGCAGTAGTTGCTGCATTGTCAAAATACACAATCATTTAACTATTTTTTTTAAGGCTCAAATTCTTTGAGTGTGGTTAAAATTATTTCAATACATTCCCTCAATTGCGACTCTGTCATTACCAAAGGAGGTGCAAAACGAATTATATTTCCATGAGTTGGTTTAGCCAATAAACCATTGTCTCTGAGCTTAAGGCATATGTTCCAAGCCGTCTCGCTTTCTTCGGAGTCATTGATTACAATTGCATTAAGTAATCCACGACCTCGAACAAGAGTAACGATTTTACTTTTTTCAATGTAAGCATTCATCTCAGTACGAAAAATATTTCCCAAATGCCGAGCATTTTGGATTAACTTCTCTTCTCGAATTACTGATAAAGCTTTTACTGCAACTGTTGTGCCTAAAGGGTTTCCTCCAAAAGTACTACCATGTTGACCGGGTTGAATTACGTCCATTATTACTCTATCAGAAAGCACAGCAGAGACAGGAAAAACACCCCCACTTAATGCCTTTCCAAGAATTAATATATCTGGTCGAACATAAGTAGCATTTTGGCGCTCACAATGTTCTTCACAGCTACAATTCCCACATACGGCAAGAAGAGAACCCGTTCGACCAACACCTGTTTGAATTTCATCGGCAATTAATAGAACATTGTACTTGGTACAAAGAGTACGGACTTTACTAACAAAATCATCATCTGGTGTATAAACCCCTGCTTCACCTTGAATAGGTTCAAATAAAAAACCAGCGATATTTGAATTATTTTCAAGTACTTCAGCTAAAGCATCAGGATTATTATAAGGAATATGGATAAACCCTTCTGTATGAGGACCAAAATAATCTTTTGAACCAGGGTCTGAGGAAAATGAAATAATGGTAGTTGTTCTTCCGTGAAAATTATTATCACAAACTACAATCTGAGCTTGACCCTCAGGAATTCCCTTAATTGTATGACCCCACTTACGGGCAATCTTGATAGCCGTTTCGACACCTTCAGCGCCAGTATTCATCGGCAAAAGGCTTTCAAAGCCAAAATATTCAGTTGTAAATTTTAAGTATTCTCCGAGCTTATTATTGTGAAAAGCTCTTGATGTTAGGGTTAAAGTTTCTGCTTGATCCTTTAATGATTTAATTATTTTTGGATGACAATGACCTTGATTAACAGCAGAATATGCTGATAGAAAATCATAATATTTTTTATTGTCAACGTCCCATAAGAAAACCCCTTCTCCTTTAGCCAAAACAACTGGTAATGGATGGTAGTCATGGGCACCATATTTTTCTTCTAATTGTAGATGATGATTTGTGAATTTAGATTGGGTAGTTTGCATAATTAACTATTTTTTAGACAAGAATAACAATTCCTACTTTTGGGGTGGAGAGAAATCATCCGATTCTCAAAATTACAATTATTTTTTTGGTAAAAACAATAATAACATAATCCAAAATACAAATAAATTACAGTTATAAAAACAGTATTTTTGCGGCATGAGCAAAAGACACAAAGGAAAATTTTTTGAGGATATTCAAGTTGTTGATACAGCTAACAAAGGAAAGTCAATAGCAAAAACTCAAGATGGAATGACTATTTTTCTCAATGAAGGAGTCCCAGGGGATGTTGTTAATGTTAAAACTTATAAAAAGAGGAAAGGATATTTCGAGGGAACTGTAACCGAGATTAAACAATTTTCTCCACATAGAACTGATCCAGTGTGTGAACATTTTGGAGTTTGTGGTGGGTGTAAATGGCAACACACAAAATATGAGTCTCAACTTGAGTTTAAGCAAAAGGAAGTAACGCAAAATCTACAACGACTGGGAAAAGTTGAAGTATTAGAAACATTACCTATTTTGGGATGCGAATCCCCTTACCTATATCGAAATAAAATGGAATTCTCATTTTCAGCAAATCGTTGGATGACAAGTGAAGAGATTTCATCTGGTAAAGAATTTAATAAAAATGCATTAGGTTTTCATAAACCTGGTATGTGGGATAAAATTGTAGATATAACTAATTGCCATTTACAAGCTGAACCTTCAAATGCTATTAGAAATGAGATTAGACGATATGCAATTGAAAATGATTTATCTTTTTTTCATCCTCGTAATCAAAGTGGCTTTTTACGCAGTCTAATGATACGAACTACATCAACTGGAGAGCTAATGGTCTTACTTCAGGTAGTCGAAGATAGATCCGAATTAAAACCTTTAATGGATCACATTCTAAATGAATTCCCTAAAATCAATTCACTTCTATACGTAATCAATAGTAAGGCAAATGATACGTTATATGATCAAGAAATATTTGTTCATGCTGGCAAACCATTTATTGAAGAGGAAATGGAAGGTTTACATTTTCAAATCGGAGCAAAAACATTTTATCAAACTAATTCAAAGCAAGCTTTTGAATTATACCAAATTGCACGTTCGTTTGCAGACCTTCAAAAGGAAGATGTTGTTTATGATTTGTATACTGGGATAGGTACAATTGCTCAGTTTATTGCTTCTAAAGTAAAAAAAGTTATTGGTATTGATGTTGTTCCAGAGTCTATTGAATCAGCAAAAATTAATGCAAAAAACAATAGAATTAATAATGTTTTTTTTGAAGCTGGAGACATGAAACATTTGTTCACCGAAGAGTTTGTTTCTCGACACGGTAAAGCAAATGTGATTATAACAGATCCACCAAGAGAAGGCATGCATCAAGATGTAGTGAATCAAATTTTGAATTTAGGTCCACAAAAAATTGTTTATGTTAGCTGTAACAGTGCAACACAAGCTAGAGATCTTTCGCTATTGTCAAAAATGTATATAGTTTCAAAGTCAAAAGCCGTAGATATGTTCCCTCAAACACATCATGTAGAAAATGTTGTACTTTTAACCAAGCGATAAAAATGTTATCAAATAACAAGCTTTACTTTTTAATTTTTATTTGCATCACTTTTTTGAGTTGCGAAAGAGATGACGTTTGTATTGAAGGTACACCTGGAACACCAAAGTTGATATTGCGCTTTTTCAGCGCTGATAATCCCACAGAAAATAAAGAAGTTACTAATTTAACAATTATGGCAGAGGGAAAAGAACCCTATGTTACTTTTTCGGGAGATTCAATAGCAATTCCACTTGACACGGAAAACAGTTTTACAAAGTATATCTTTAATGTTGGACACGAAACAAACTCTAATCCTAAAATAGATGTTTTGCAATTTAATTACGATCGAAATGATGTGTATTTAAATCGTGCCTGTGGGATTAAAAGTGAATTTATTTTTAACAATGAAGCAATAACTTCATCAATAGAGCCTGAATGGTTTAAAGGATATCAAATTTTATTAGATACAATTTCAAATGAAAATCAAGCACACCTGGCTATTTATCATTAGTGGGATATTTGCTCTACCTCTATTTTCTCAAAATGAAGAAAAAGAGGAGGTAGATACAATTAAAACCTACATGTTAAGACTTGGTGTAGATGTTGTTAAACCAATTCGTACAGGTCTAGAAATCAACTATCAAGGCATTGAACTTGTTGGGGATTTATCTTTAAATAACCGATACTCAATTGCAGCAGAAGTTGGTAACGAGAAAACAATACGACAAGATGAACAACTCAACTATACTGCATCAGGTTCTTATCTAAAAATGGGAATTGATTACAACTTCTACAAAAACTGGAAAGGCATGAATAACGCTCTTTTTCTAGGAGTTAGATTAGGAAGAAGTAGCTATAAAACTACTATTAACAGTTACAGTCTACTTGCAAATGACACATATTTTGATATGCCTATTACAACACAGGGGTACCTTACTGGAGAATTAAATGGTCAAAATGCAACATGGATTGAGGTATTGTTTGGAACTAAAGTTGAAGTAGTTTCAAATTTATATGTTGGAATTAGTATACGTGCTCACAGGCTTTTGAATAAAACTTTACCTAATAATTTTGGAAACTTGTATTCGCCAGGGTTTAATAAAATTACAGATGATAATAAATTTGGTGCAAGTTTAAACTATACTTTGACTTACGCTTTACCCTTTCGTTTTAAGAAAAACTAAAGTTTGATCGGTTTTTTAAATAATGGGATTTTCATAAAAAGATCCCCGTTGTTGACCATAAACTTGGGTGTAAAAATACTCGACAGTAAGGCTGAAAGCCCAATGAGGTAAATATAAGACATTGGTAAATAGGTTCCGATCAGCAACTTAATTAGAATAAATAAAGCACCAAAACAAAGTAAATTTAAGGCAAACGCTAGTTGTTCTTTTTTCATGAATTCTAAGATTTTAGTTTATGAATTTTTTTTGTCCCTTCATACATCGCATAATGCAGAAAGCGGGATTCAAGTTTTCCATTAAATAGTTTTATTTTTCTTGATGGTCTTAAACCAATATGTTTAATTGCTTCCATATTTGAAGAAATAAGCCAAGCTTGTGTATTTGAATACCCTTGCTTTAGGGTGTTTCCTAGCTGTTTGTACAACTCTTCCATGTCACCCTCAAGGCGTTCTCCGTATGGTGGATTTGTTAAAATATGTAATGATTCGTTATCCTCTTTTTTTGTAAAGAAAAAATTATCACGTGAGACATCAATAAACTCTTCCAAATTAGCATTCCTAATATTTTCTTCTGCTTTAGAAATAGCAGATGGAGCCTTATCAAAACCTACAATTGTTCCTGATAAACCTTGAATTTTATTTAACTGAGACTCTTCAATGGTTAAGTATAAGTCTTCATCCCAATCTTTCCACTTTTCAAAAGCAAATTCCTTCCGATTTATATTGGCTGGAATATTACATGATAACATAGCAGCTTCAATTAAAATTGTACCACTTCCGCACATAGGATCTAAAAAGTTCATTCTTGTATCCCATCCTGAAAGCTGAACTAATCCTGCTGCTAATACTTCATTTAATGGTGCAATATTAGTGGCTGTCCTATACCCCCTGTGATGGAGTGACGCCCCCGAACTATCGAGAGAAAACGTGCATAAACTCCGGTCAATATGAACATTGATTTTAACATCAGGATTTTTTAAATCTACAGATGGACGATTTCCAGTGGAGGCGCGAAATTGATCAACAATGGCATCTTTTACTTTTTGAGATACATAAAGTGAGTGCGTAAAAGTATCACCAAAAACAACACTATCAATAGCAAATGTAGATTCATTGGTAAAGTAATCAGACCATGGAAAATCATAAGTTGCTTTATATAAATCATCTTCACTATGAACAGTGCATTCATGTATGGGTACTAAAATCTTCAAAGCCGTACGCAGTGATAAATTTGCTTTATACATAAAACCCTTGTCCCCTTTAAAATGAACAATACGGTTTCCTTGCTCCACATCCTGAGCACCTAGTTTTCTCAGTTCATCAGACAGAATTTCTTCCATTCCATAGAAGGTTTTTGCAAGCATTTTAAAATTTACAGCCATAGGAAGTTATCTAGGGACAAAAATAGTTTAATTTTGGTCAATATCTCTCCTCGATGAAGGAAGGTGTTTAAATTTATTTAATTGTTGACTTATTTTTTTCCTTTTTTTGCAGTTTTGTTAGGAGCTTGTTTAGCTTTATATTTTCGTCCAAATACACCTACTGGAATGCGACTATTGTTGGCGTTTAGTGGTGCATTTTTACTTGGTGTATTAGCTTTAGAAATGCTGCCAAAAATATACGGAAATGGCGATCGACAAACAGGTTGGTGGCTTCTTGGGGGAATATTGTTGCAGATTCTTTTAGAATTTTTTTCTAAAGGAGCAGAACACGGACATGCGCATTATCATGCTGGACAAAAACTTCCATGGATTCTTCTTATTAGCCTTGGACTTCATGCCTTTTTAGAGGGACTCCCCCTTGGTTCACAACCTGATTTAATGTGGGCAGTAAGTGTTCACAAGATTCCAATTGCAATCGTAGTTACAATGCTCTTATGGGAAACGAAAGGTTCACTTACAATTAAAACAATAACATTAATCTTCTTTGCTTTAATGAGTCCATTTGGAAGTTGGATAGCACTTAATAATCAAGTTGTTTTACTTTCGACAAAAATAGAACCTTTGGTTGTTGGGGTTTTACTTCATATATCGACAACTATACTGTTTGAAAGCGCTGAGGGTCACAATTTCAACTTAAAAAAGTTCATTTCTATCGTTCTAGGACTGGTTTTTGCAGGTTTTTTCTAAATTCTACCACTTATTACTTTATTTCAACCACTTATTTAATTATCCATACCATTTAACACATCGGTAAACCAATATTTTCTCATCTAGTTATACTTTTGGTGAGTAAATAAGTAAGTAATTAAATCAAAACGCATAGTAAATAAGTAATTAATCTGAGTTTAACCTGCATTTTTATAATAGAGGCTCTTGTTATAACCCCACACAAGAGTCTCTTTTTATTTAAAAAATAAGCAAAACAATCATTATAAAATGGGATGCAGCACCCATCAGGACGAATAAATGCCAAATTACATGACTAAAATACAATCGTTCTAATTTATAAAAGATAGTCCCAAAAGTATAAAAAAAGCCTCCTAGTACTAACCATACTAAAGCTTCATGAGGAAATAAGTTATATACATTTTCAGAATCAAAAACAACAAGCCACCCCATTCCTAAATAAAGAAATAGAGAGAAATTTTTAAAACGTCCTATTAGAAATAATTTATAAATAGCTCCAACTAGAGCAATACTCCATATTGCAATGAGCATGGGAATTCCAGAACTTTCTTTTAGAACAGATAAGGTAACAGGTGTATAAGACCCTGCAATAAGTATGTAAATCCCAATGTGATCAATTTTTTGCCAAAAAACTTGGTGAACCTTACTTGAGGCATGATAAATGGTAGATGCAGAAAATAAAAATAACAACGAAAAACCATAAATCAAAAAACCAATTAAAGCCTCTTGAGTATCAACCGAATCAAAAATCAAAAAACTTAAGAAGGCAATGAAACTTATAATTGCTCCAAAACCATGCGTATAAACATTCCAGCGTTCTTCTTTAGACAAGTGTTCCATCATAGTCCTATAAAATTAACTGATTTTTCTTTGTACCTGTATTCTAAAATGAATTTATAACTACAGATAAATATTAAAAAAATTGCATAAAAAAACCCCTTTACTTTTGTAAAGGGGTTTTAAAGAAGGCGACGACCTACTCTCCCACCGTAAGGCAGTACCATCGGCGCGAATGGGCTTAACTTCTCTGTTCGGAATGGGAAGAGGTGAGCCCCAT
>JAUROD010000022.1 GCA_030835845.1 Flavobacteriaceae bacterium | reverse complement strand
TTAGAAATTGAAATCGTAGGTAAGTAATTGCCTTTTTTTCTTTTAGGAAAAGTTGCTCATAATGAGTCTGAATAGCAGTGACGTCTTTGGGCCCGTGAGGGTTGGAATAAACATCATGATGTGAATATTCAGGAACAATGTCCATTGCTTGTAATAGCCCAAGAGTATATCCATGTAAAAACTCACTATCAGTTTTAAGATGAATAGATCCATGAGTTTTGAGTATCCTTTTGTAACGTGCTAAAAAAATAGGATTAGTTAAACGATGTTTCATTCGTTTAAATTTGATTTGTGGATCAGGGAAAGTAATCCATATTTCGTCTACTTCATTTTGTTCAAATATATGCTCAATCAATTCAATTTGTGTTCTAACAAAAGCAACATTTTTCAGTCCCAATTCAAGCGACTGCTTTGCACCTGCCCAGAAACGAGCTCCTTTTAGATCTATTCCTATTAAATTTTTATCGGGGTATTCTTGTGCCAAATAGACTGAATATTCTCCTCTCCCACAACCTAGCTCCACAATTATTGGGTTTTCATTTTTAAAATAATCTTTACGCCACCTTCCTTTATATAAAAAATTCTCTTCGGTAAGTTCTTCTCTTTCAGGCTGAACTACGTTAGGAAAAGTCAAGTTTTGATTGAAACGTTTAAGTTTATTTTTACTACCCACGAAATTAGATTTTGTGTAAAACTAATGAATTAATCGAAGTGATTAACCTCCTTTGCTTTTCGGTAAGGTAAATGAAAATTCAGAACCAACATTGAGTGTACTTTCAACAAATACTTTTTCGTTATGCGCTTCAATAATGTGTTTTACAATAGCTAGACCAAGTCCTGAACCTCCTTCATTTCGGTTACGTGTTTTTTCAACTCGATAAAAACGTTCGAAAAGACGTGGTAGGTGATAGTCTTCTATTCCTTTTCCATTATCGGTTACCCTAACAAGGACTTTTGTTTCACTATATTCTGACACTTCCATCTCAGTTGTACCGTTTTCAACTCCGTATTTAAATGAATTTACTAAAAGGTTTGTGATTACTTGTGAAATTCTTTTTTTATCTCCATTAACCCAAATTGGCTGGTCTTTCTTAAAATCACAAATCAGTTTTATTTCTTTTTTTGCTGCTTGAATTTCAAAAAGTTCAAATATTTCATGAATTAAAGCAACGATATCAAATCGTTCCACATTCAGGGTTGTTATTCCTGTTTCAAATTGAGTAATTAAATCTAAATCGTTGATAATAAAACTAAGTCGATCAACTCCATTAGCAGCTTTTTTAAGATATCTTTTAAGTGTTTCTTTGTCTTTTACTCCACCCTCTAATAAGGTTAAAATATATCCTTGAACTGTAAACAAGGGAGTTTTTAGTTCATGTGCTAGATTACCGATGAACTCTCTTCTATAGTTTTCTTTGTCTTTTAAAAGTTGGATTTCTAGCTTATTTTCTTTGGCAAATTTCTGTAGATTCTCAGTAATTGACAATACATCTTTTTCTAAAGATTCTTCGCTAATTACAATTCCAGTCGGTAGTAAATCTTGATAAAGCTCCCTTACTTTGGTGTAAATAAAGTTGTCTATTCGCCATTGGATTAGAAAAAAAATGAAAATAAAAGTTATGGCTAAGCCCAGTAAAATTATATGACTCGCTTCAATCAGCGGGTCTATTGTTCCTTGATAAAAATAAAAAATACCACCTAATACAGTCAAAAAAGTTATTAAGACAATAAAAGACAATTGAAAGGCAGCATAGTACCGCTTCTTCATAGATAGAATTTTAAATGTTATTTACAAACTTATATCCTACCCCTTTGACAGTTTTAAAAAAATCCTCACCAATTTTTTCTCTAAGCTTTCGAATATGAACATCAATTGTCCGGTCACCCACAACAACATCACTACCCCAAACAGATTCCATTATTTTAAGTCGTCTAAATACTTTTCCAGGTTTTGAAGCCAAGAGATATAATAATTCAAATTCTTTCCTTGGTAAAGTTACCTCAACCCCTTTGTTAATTATTTTATACTCTTCAACATTTATGGTTAAATCCCCAATCACAATATTTGATCCAACATTTTCTTTGGTAAAGCGGCGAAGCATAGCTTTGACTTTAGAACTCAAGATTCTTGGCTTAATTGGCTTTGTTACATAATCATCAGCTCCAGCTTCAAGAGCAGCTAAATGGGAATAATCTTCTCCTCTAGCAGATAAAAACATAATCATTGTGTTTTGAAAACGATCATCCATTCTTAATCTTTCACATGTTTCAATTCCGTCCATCACGGGCATCATCACATCAAGAATTATCAAATTAGGTTGGTTTTGATCGGCTACTTTGAGAGCTTCCTTTCCATTTTCAGCAGTTAAGATTTGGTAGCCTTCATTCGAAAGGTTATAACTTAACAATTCTAGAATATCTGGCTCATCATCAACCAGTAAAATTTTAATCTTACTTTTATTCATTTAATTAAATGCATAACCTGCTTGTAAATTTAATAAATATCCTACTTAAAAAAGGGTTTTAAACTGATTTAAACCAAAATTAACCTAAGCATAATATACACAATTATTTTTCACAGTTTTAAAAGCTTCAAGAAATGCGCATATTTTATGTAATTTAGCCAGCTATGGAAACCCTGCCAATGGAGTTTACTGAAATTGTTGACCCAACGCAGTTTAATCAAATAGCGTTACAAACATTTCATTTTCAATACGAACACAATTCAACTTATCGTTCATATTGTGATTTACTCAACTTCAATCCTTCAGATTTAAAAAATATAAGTGATATTCCTTTTTTGCCAATTGGTTTTTTTAAAACACATGCAATACAAAGTTTTAGTGGTAAACCTCAACTGACATTCACCTCAAGTGGAACGACAAAAGAGAATTTTTCAAAACATCATCTGTCAAATATGACCAATTATTCAAAGAGTTTTAACACGGCTTTTCAACAATTTTATGGAGCTCCAGAAAATTGGGTAATTTTAGCTTTATTGCCATCATATCTTGAACGAGAAGGCTCGTCATTGATACATATGATGCAATCCTTAATCGAACAGTCAAATCACACAGAAAGTGGATTTTACTTGAATGACTTTGAAAAACTCAATGAAACTCTAAGGTCACTTGAAAAAACTAAAACTCCTTGCCTGTTGCTTGGTGTTTCTTTTGCCTTAATTGATTTTGCTGAACGATTCCCTCAACAATTCAAGTCAACTATTGTGATGGAGACTGGGGGAATGAAAGGAAGACGAGAGGAAATCACCAGAGAGGCACTTCATCAAAAGCTTCAAAATGGATTTGGAGTATCAGAAATACATAGCGAATATGGAATGACTGAATTATTATCTCAAGCATACTCAAAAGGAAATAGACGTTTCCAATCTCCTCCATGGATGCGTATCGCTGCATATGAAATAAATGATCCTTTTTCAAAAACCAGTGAAGGTAAAATTGGACGGCTTAATATAATCGATCTTGCTAATCAAGAGTCCTGTGCTTTTATAGCTACGGATGACTTAGGTAGGGTATATTCAGACCATTCTTTTGAGGTCTTAGGCAGGCTTGATCAAAGTGACATTAGAGGGTGTAACCTATTGGTTTATTAAGCAAAATCTAAAATAAAGTAACTTTTTTTTCCACGTTGAAGCAAAATGTAACGTTGACTAATTAGATCATCACTTGTTAACTTTTTATCTTCTGTCACTTTCGTTTTATTGATAGAAATTGAATTTTCTTTTAATGCTCTTCGTGCTTCGCCATTTGATTTAAGAAACTGACTCTCACTAGATAAAGCAGAAATAATATCCAATCCTTCGGACAGTTGTTCAATTCGTATTTTTGCTTGAGGAACTCCCTCAAATACATCTAAAAAAGTTGCCTCATCAAGTTGAATCAAATCTTCAGCAGTAGATTTTCCAAAAAGAATTTGAGAGGCTTTTTGAGCCATTTCAAGCTCTTCTTTTGAGTGAACCAAAACGGTTACTTCCTCTGCAATTCGTTTTTGCAACTGTCTTAAATGGGGTGCTTCTTTGTGAGCTTCAATCAATTCGTCAATTTCATTTTTACTTAAGAACGTGAAAATTTTAATATAATTCTCAGCATCTTCATCTGAGGCATTAAGCCAATATTGATAAAATTTGTAAGGTGAAGTTCGTGCTTTGTCGAGCCATATATTTCCTCCTTCCGTTTTACCAAACTTTGTACCATCAGCTTTAGTAATCAATGGACAAGTAATTGCATATGCTTTTCCACTTACTTTGCGACGTATTAATTCAGTTCCAGTAGTTATGTTTCCCCATTGATCACTTCCTCCCATTTGGAGGGTACAATTAAAATTTTTGTATAAATGTAGAAAATCATTTCCCTGAAAAAGTTGGTAGGTGAATTCTGTAAATGACATTCCTATCTTAGAATCGCTTCCCAAGCGCTTTTTAACAGAATCTTTCGACATCATATAATTTACCGTAATGTGTTTCCCAACATCTCTCGTAAAATCGATTAAACTGTAATCTTGCATCCAGTCTAAATTATTAACCAATAGGGCCGCATTTTTTTTATCTGTAGAAAAGTCCAAGAACCGTCCTAGTTGAGCTTTGATTCCAGCAACATTTTTTTCAAGGGTTTCAGCATCAAGTAGATTTCGTTCATTTGATTTTCCTGATGGATCTCCAATCATTCCTGTAGCTCCTCCTACCAGGGCAATTGGCTGATGTCCTGCTCGTTGAAAATGCATTAAAATCAAGATTTGAACAAGACTCCCGATATGAAGTGAATCTGCTGTTGGATCAAATCCTATATATCCAGCAGCTGGAGCCTCATTGAGATGACTTTCAGTTTCTGGCATAATGTCGTGTAACATTCCGCGCCATCTTAACTCTTGAACAAATGTGTTTTTCATAATAAATCAATATTTTACAAAGATAGATTTCTCCAGCCAAAGGAAAAACACAAACGCAAAAAACAGTACATTTAGACTATGATATTAATTACAGGTGCCACTGGGCTAGTTGGAGCAAATTTATGTTACACCCTAACGCAAAGTAAACAATCAATTGTTGCCCTCTACAGAAGAGAGTCAAAACGTGATGCAACACGTGATTTTTTTGAAAAAAAAGGAGATCAAAATGGAGCCCTTTTCAACTCCATTATCTGGCGAAAAGCTGATCTGAATAATCATGCAGAAATGACCGATGCTTTTAAGGGAATTACACATGTGTATCATTGCGCTGCTTATATTTCTATGGCACAATTTAAACTTGAACAACTCACACGAGTAAACCAGCAAGGTACTGCAGACTTAGTAAATTTATGTATTGAGAATAAAATTCAAAAACTCGCCTACGTTAGCTCTATCGCTGCACTTGGAGCAGATACACTAGAAAATAGAATTGATGAAGAAACTCCATGGAATCCAACTAAGGAAAAAACAGGTTATTCTTACTCAAAATATGGTGCAGAACTCGAAGTCTGGAGGGCTTCACAAGAGGGAGTCCCTATAGTTATTGTCAATCCAGGAGTAATATTGGGAGTTGGAATGCCCAGAAATCCGCTAGATCAATTAATTGACAGAATCAAAAAAGGATTGGTCTTTTACCCTACAGGAAAAACGGGCTATGTTGCTGTCGAAGACGTTGTTCAAGTTCTCATTAATTTAATGAATAGCTCAATTGAAAATGAACGTTTTATTTTGGTAAGTGAAAATTGGACCTATAAAAAGATATTGAATTATATGGCAAAAGCACTAAATAAAAAAGAAGCTAAACGACCTTTACATCCATCCTATCTTTATTCATTTTGGATAATAGAAAGTATTCTGAGTGCTTTAGGGCTAAGGAAGAAGTTTCTCTCTCGTGCTTTGATAAATAGCTTATGTGATTCAAACGAAATTGACGGTAAAAAAATCACAACTAAACTTGATTTTAAATATCGACCAATTCAAAAATATCTCGAAAGCTTAGGGTACTAATTTCTATTTGGTATCTCATCTTTGATTCGTTGTTCGATACTGTCTATACTATCTTGCAAACGCGCATTAATTCGCTCATAAATTTCTATTAATCTTTTTGGGTTCTCGGAATAGTACCGTTGATTGGCTGCAAACAAAACACTATCTACTTGATGTTTTCGTTGAATATAATCCAACGTATAAATAGTGTCTTTATTGTTTGAAATAAAATTACTATTTTTTATAGATTGCAACAACGCTAAGTCATAAAGCATAGCTTCCATCTTTTCGGGAGTTAAAATGACTTCCGGAGTTGGGTTTTGTGTACTTGACTCACAACTTACAATGACACAAATAACAATTAGAAATATTAGTTTTTTCATCGGTCAAATGTAAGTTGAAGTGCTGCTTTATTTTCAATAATTTGGTCATTGGCATACACAGTTTGTCCATTTACCCAAGTCTGCAAAACTTTTGCTCCAAATGTTGTTCCTTCGAATGGAGACCAACCACATTGGTACAATAAATCTTCTTTTTTGACTGTCGTTTCAGAGTTTAAATCTACTAAAACTAAATCAGCAAAATACCCTTCTCGTAAATAACCACGTTTTGAAATCTGAAACAAAATTGCTGGATTATGACATGCCTTTTGAACAATTTTTTCGAGAGATATTTTACCTTCCTTATGAGCGGTTAATAAAGCCAATAAAGCATGTTGAACAAGTGGACCTCCAGAGGGTGCTTTGGTGTATACTTGACTTTTTTCTTCCAATGTGTGTGGTGCGTGATCGGTTGCCAAAACATCAATTCGGTCATCGTTTAGCGCATCCCAAAGAGCAGTTCTATCGGCATCAGTCTTTACTGCAGGATTCCACTTAATCTGAGTCCCTTTCGAAGCATAATCTTTGTCTGAAAACCATAAGTGATGGACACAAACTTCAGAGGTAATTTTTTTCTCAGCCAATGGAATGTCATTTCGAAATAAACTCAGTTCTTCAGCAGTTGATAAGTGAAATACATGAAGTCTTGCCCCTGTTTCTTTTGCAAGAGCGATAGCCTTTGAAGAAGATTTATAGCATGCCTCATGACTGCGAATTACTGGATGTTTTTCTATGGGAATATCCTCACCATATTCATCAATATGTGCTTGCAAATTGGCTTTAACTGTGGGTTCATCTTCACAATGGGCAGCAATAACTAATTTAGTTGAAGAAAATATATTGCGCAAAACTGTTTCATCGTCGACCAACATATTTCCAGTTGAAGAACCAAGAAATAATTTTAATCCAGCAACTTGTTTGGGGTCTAATTTTTGAATTTCTGCCAGATTATCATTTGTTCCTCCAAACATAAAAGAATAATTAGCAAGGGAATTTTCTTTGGCTATTTGAAATTTTTCATCCAATTTTTCCTGGGTTGTAGTTTGAGGATTGGTATTTGGCATTTCAATAAAAGAGGTAATTCCTCCAGCCACAGCTGCTCTTGACTCCGTTCTGATACATGCCTTATGGGTCAATCCTGGTTCTCTGAAGTGCACTTGATCATCAATCAACCCTGGAAGTAAATATTTCCCCCTTGCATCAATACAGGTCTCTCCCTCTCTTAGAGTTAGATTCTTCTTTATTTCTTCAATTTTTCCATTGGTTATCCTTACATCTGATTGGATGATTTGTTCCTCGTTTACGGTAAAAGCTCCTTGGATTAAGATCGATGTCATAGTATTATTTTCGTACTTTAAATTTAAGATATATTACTCCATAAATGGCTTCCCATATTATCGAGCCATTCATTTTAGATTTACCAAACTCACGATTGGTAAATACAATAGGAATTTCTTTGAGTCTGAAACCCTTTTTCCACAATTTATATTTCATTTCAATTTGAAAGGCATACCCAACGAATGAAATTTTATTTAAATCAAGAGAATTTAGGGCTTCACGAGTATAACCCACATAACCAGCAGTCGTGTCACGAACTGGTAGACCAGTGATGAGTTTCACATAAGTAGAAGCTCCTCGCGAAAGCAAAATTCGAGATAATGGCCAGTTTTTAACAAGTACCCCGTCCAAATATCGTGAACCAATCACTACATCATTTTGTTGCAATTCATGCATCATTTCCGGTAGTTTTTTTGCTGGATGTGAAAGATCTGCATCCATCTCAAATACATACACATATTCCCGTTTTAAAGCCCACTGAAAACCATGAATATATGCTTTACCTAAACCTTCTTTTTTGGCTCTTTCTTCCAAAAAAATTTGTCCTGGATATTGTTCCATTATACGTCGAATCTCATTCGCAGTTCCATCGGGTGAAGAATCATCAACAAAAAGTAAGTGTGTGTCAGGAACGTATTGAAATACAGTGTTTAGGAGTAATTCAATATTTTCTATCTCATTGTAAGTCGGTACAATTATTAGAGATTTGCTCATGCTGGGTAAAAGTAAGAAATAATCAATTATTCAGAGGATAATTTTGACTTGGAAAGCATTATAACACAATAATTGGTAATTTTGTAGCATGGAAGAATGGATTTTGATAAATAAAGAAGATGACTCGTGGATTAGCTTGATCTTTCTGCTCAACTTCCTTCTGTTTGTAGTTGCTAAAACAAGATACAATCCTCAGTTCAAATCATTTTTTCGCTACTTTGACACACCGCTTTATTTCTCTAATTATAGTGACAACTTAATTGGAACAGGTGGTTTTAATTCAATTATGGGATTATTTACCTTTTCAAACATCTGTTTGTTTTTAAGTTTTTCACTCAAATATTTCGCAGATACACCCCTCCGTTTTGAGATCTTTCTCGTCTTGTTTGTCGCAATTTTTTCCATTGTTTTACTCAGGGGGCTATTCATTCAATTGGTTGGAAATTTTACAGGTGTCACCTCGATTATAAATCAATATCAATTTAGAATCTTAACATACCTCAAACGTTGGGCTATTTTTATTTTTATGGGATTGGTCTTCTATCACTATGCGCTAGACGACGCGTCTACCTATTTTAAAAGCTTTTTTGCACTCGCAATAACAGTATATATTATCTATCAAATTATAGTTGTTATCCAACTATTTAAATACATAAATCAGAACGGATTATATTTTATTTTGTACATTTGCACATTCAAAATAACCCCTTGGATTTTTTTGATTAAACGACTAAACCAACTTGAATTTTTGATCCTATGAAAGTGAAAACAATATTGGTTTCTCAACCAGAACCCAACACTGAGAATTCACCTTACGCCCGTTTAAAAGAAAAACACAATCTTACGATTGATTTTCGTCCTTTTATCCACGTTGAAGGAGTAGCAGCAAAAGAAGTTAGACATCAGAAAATTGATTTTAATGAATTTGATACCATCATTCTGACAAGCAGAAACTCTGTTGATCATTTTTTTAGACTAGCAGAAGAAATGCGATTTAAAGTGCCAGATACAACGAAATACTTTTGTCAATCAGAGGCTGTCGCTTATTATCTACAAAAATATGTAGTATACAGAAAGCGTAAAATCTATGTTGGTGAGAAAAGTCTTCTAGATTTAGAAGCTACATTCAAAAAATTTAAAAACGATAGATTCTTACTTCCTTCATCAGATATCTTAAAACCTGTCATTCCAAATTTCTTAGATAGTTTAGAAATTAACTGGAGACGTGCTCAACTTTACAAAACTGTAGTGAGTGACCTTTCTGATTTGAGAGATGTATACTATGATATTTTAGTCTTTTTTAGTCCTTCAGGAATCGAATCTTTATTTAAAAACTTCCCTGACTTCGAACAGAACAATACACGCATTGCCGTTTATGGAAACACAACGATTGAAGCAGCAGATAGGGCTAAATTAAGAATTGATATCAAAGCGCCTACAAAAGAAACTCCCTCAATGACAATGGCCATTGAGAAGTATATCAAGGAATTGGTTTAATTTCTATTCTGAAACAAACGTATCGTAAGCAGACCCCAAGAGGAAAGTAGTAAAATACCTCCAACTGGTGTGATTGGTCCTAAAAAACCAATCTCCAAATTATGTAAGTCTTTTGTCGCTAATAAAAAAATGCTTCCTGAAAACAACAATGTTCCGAATAAAATCAAAGTACCTATTTGATTTTTAGTCTTTTGTTTTAACTCCTGAATTGAAGGAAGTATTAATAATGCAAACCCATGATAAACGAGGTATCTGACACCAGTTTGAAAACTTTCCATGGATTTTTCAGACAGTTGGTCACGAAGTGCATGACTTGCTAATGCACCAAACAGAACACCAATAAATAAAAACAATCCACCTAAAAAAGAGTATTTCATAAACGCTTTATTTAGTTAACAAGATAGTTTAAGTACAGCAAACAATTGATTAATAAATTAAATATTTTACTTAATTTTGATAAATATTATTAATTAATATTAGATAAATGGATAAAATTGTTCAGATTGACGGAATTGATAAAATTTTACTCAATGGGTTAATGCAAGATGCTCGTATGTCTATCAACCAGTTGGCAAAACAAGTTGGAATTTCTGGAGCAGCCGTTCATCAACGGCTTAAAAAATTAGAACGATCAGGGCTAATTCAGGGCTCTCAAATTATCCTTAATCCAAAGTTTCTAGGCTACACAACCTTGGCTTTTGTCGGGGTTTATTTAGATAAAGCAATGAATAATCCCGAGGCAGTAAAACAATTAAAAAAGATCAATGAAGTTACCGAATGTCATTACACTACAGGAGATTGGAGTGTTTTGATAAAAATCATGTGTAAGGACAATGCAGATTTGATGAACTTACTAAACAATGAAATTCAGAAAATTCCAGGAGTATCACGTACAGAAACTTTCATCTCACTTGATCAGCAAATTGCAAGACAAATTAAACTTTAACTAGTTGCGATTGTTTGCTAAAATTCGAAAGATAAAATAGAGAAGCGTAGCCAATGAACCAAGTGCAGCAACCACATAGGTACGTGCTGCCCATTTAAGTGCATCTTCTGCTCCTGCCAATTCTTCACGACTCACCATGTTTTTTCGTTTCAACCATGAGATTGCACGATTACTTGCATCGTATTCTACGGGAAGAGTAACAAAACTAAAAAGGGTTCCTACGGCAAAAAGAGCAGCACCAATCAAAGCAATTATTTGACCATAGGCAAGTGATTGGCCTAGAATTAAGCCCCCAAATATCAGCCACATTGAAAAACTGGACGCAACGTTTACCATTGGAACCATTGTCGAACGCATTTGAAGCCATTCATATCCAATTGCATGTTGTACAGCATGTCCACATTCGTGAGCAGCTACTGCAGCAGCCGAAGCATTTCGCCGCATATAAACCCCTTCACTTAAGTTTACCGTTTTTGTTTTAGGGTTATAATGATCTGTCAGCATTCCAGGAGTTGATACTACTTTCACATCAGTAATATTGTGATCTTGTAGCATTTTTTCTGCAATTTCTTTCCCTGAAAGACCATTTCGTAAATGAATTTTGGAGTATTGTTTAAATTTTCTTTTCAACATACTACTTACTCCAGCACTTATAATTCCAAAGGCAATGATTATTAGATAGTAAATTCCCATAGTCAATTATTTTTTTCGATGCTTTAACTTAAAGTAAAGTATCATTAGCAAAATTAATGCCGTGACAAAATTTGCCACAATGACAGGTGGGCTTTGTATCAATAGACCATAAATTTCCCACAAAATAATACCTAGTAACATGACCAAATACATTGTCAATGAAACATCATCAGCTGATTTTGATTTCCATATTTTATATGCCTGTGGCAAGTAAGCAGATGTGGTCAGTATGGCAGCCACAAATCCAATTATTTCAATTTCCATTATCCAACAATGTTAATTATTTTACCAGGAACAACAATTATCTTTTTTGGCTGTCTTCCATCCAAATGTTTTTTGGTTTGTTCGTCGCTTAAAATTATTTCTTCAATTTCTTTTGCAGTCAAGTCAAGAGATAATTCACGAGTAAAACGCATTTTTCCATTGAATGATACGGGGTAATTTTTTGTTGATTCTATAAGATATTTTTCCTCATACATTGGATATTCGGCATACACTATACTCTCATCATGTCCCAACAAAGACCAAATTTCCTCAGAAAAATGGGGTGCAAACGGAGCCAATAAAACTGTTAAAGGTTCAATTATTAGCTTGTGGTTACACTTTTGTGAACTAAGTTCATTGACACAAATCATAAATGCACTGATACAGGTATTGAATGAAAAATTCTCAATATCCTCAGTCACCTTTTTGATGGTCTGATGTAAGGTTTTTAATGACTCTGGTGATGGAGCTTCATCTGACAATGAAAAGTCATTTTCTGGATGAGACAATTTCCACATTTTTTTTAGGAAAGAATGAACTCCAGACATTCCAGCTGTATTCCATGGTTTTGCCTGTTCGATGGGTCCTAGAAACATTTCATACATTCGTAGGGTATCTGCTCCAAAATCATCACATATTTGGTCAGGGTTGACCACATTATATTTGGACTTTGACATTTTCTCAACTTCTCTACCTACCTTGTATACTCCGTTTTCATAAATAAATGTAGCTTTCTCAAACTGAGATTGCCATTTTTTTACTGCCTCACAATCAAGTTCATCAGATAAATTAACTAAAGAAACATCAACGCGTATCGGTTCTACCTCAACACCCTCTATTAAGCCTTTTGAGAGGTACTCCTGTGTTCCTTTCTTTCGATATATAAATGCCGAAGAACCAAGAATCATTCCCTGGTTTATCAATTTTTTTGCGTATTCTTCAACGGGTAAAAAACCAAGGTCAAACAAAAACTTTTGCCAAAAACGTGAATATAAAAGATGTCCTGTAGCGTGCTCACTTCCTCCGAGATATAAATCTACTTCTTTCCAATACGATACAGCTTCTTTAGAAACAAATTCAGCTGTGTTAGAAGCATCCATATAACGATTAAAATACCAAGAACTTCCAGCCCAACCAGGCATCGTATTAAGCTCTAAAGGAAAAATGTTCACTTGGTCTATAAGTGAATTATCAACTACTTGATTTTTCTTGATATCCCAAGCCCATTTATTTGCATTTCCAAGAGGTGGAGCACCATCGGAAGTTGGAAGATAGTTATCCACTTGCGGTAACTCTAGAGGCAGGCAGTCTGAAGGAATTGGAACGGGGAGACCTTCTTTATAGTAAATTGGAATAGGCTCTCCCCAATATCTTTGACGACTAAATATTGCATCGCGCAGACGATAATTGATAGTGCCTTTCCCTGATCCTGTTTCTTCAAGATATTTAATGACGACTTTCATCGCTTCACTATATTCCATTCCGTTAAGAAAATCAGAATCTTGAAGTTTTACACCTGCTCCTTTATCGGTGTAGGCTTCTTTACTAATATCAGTTTCTGAAAAAATATTTTTAATGGAAATATTGAAATGAGTTGCAAAATCATAATCCCTTTGATCTCCACATGGAACAGCCATGACTGCACCCGTTCCATACCCTGCCAACACATAGTCTCCAATCCAAATCGGAATTTCTTCATCTGTCAATGGATGAATCGCATAGGCTCCCGTAAAAACACCACTAATTGTTTTCACATCGGACATTCGATCGCGTTCAGAGCGTTGAGCGGTTTGTGTTACATAACTATTTACCGCTTCTTTCTGTTGTTCTGAGGTAATTTTTTGAACTAAATCAAGCTCTGGAGCAAGTGTCATAAATGTGACTCCGTAAAGCGTATCAGGTCGAGTTGTAAAAACCTCTATAACATCCTCATGCCCTTTCACCTTAAATTTGACCAAAGCTCCAGTGGATTTCCCTATCCAATTTCGCTGCATTTCTTTGAGTGAATCTGGCCAATCAATCGTTTCAAGTCCCTGAAGTAATCGCTCTGCATAAGCACCAATTCGCATACTCCATTGTTTCATTTTCTTTTTGGTTACAGGATAACCTCCACGTTCGGACATACCATTTACTATCTCGTCATTTGCTAGGATAGTTCCCATTTCTTCACACCAATTGACTTCAGTTTCTGAGATATATGTCAGGCGATACTTTAAAAGAATTTGTTCCTTTTTATTCGCTGAAAATGAGTTCCAATTATCTGCGGTAAATAAAGGAGTATCTGCGTCACATTCTGCAAGAATAAATTCATTTCCATCCTTCTCAAATTGAATAACTAAATCGCTAATTGACTTTGACTTATCTTCTTTTTTATCGTAATATGAATCAAAAAGTAAAAGAAAAATCCATTGAGTCCATTTGTAATACTCAGGCTTGGACGTTCTAACCTCTCTGCTCCAATCAAATGAAAAACCCATTCGATCTAATTGTTCACGATATCTATTGATATTTGTTTCCGTTGTTATTGCAGGATGTTGTCCTGTTTGTATAGCATATTGCTCTGCTGGGAGTCCAAAAGAATCGTATCCTTGCGGGTGGAGGACGTTAAATCCCTTGTGACGCTTATATCTCGCATAAATATCACTCGCTATGTACCCAAGTGGATGTCCCACATGTAATCCTGCTCCAGATGGATAGGGAAACATATCTAAAACATAATATTTAGGTTTAGAAGAATTATTTATTGCTTGAAATGTTTGATTTTTAGACCAATAATTTTGCCACTTCTTTTCTATTTCTAGGAAATTATACCGCACAGTTGTTTTCTTTTTGACCCCACAAAAATAAGCCGAATCCCTTGAAGTAAAAAGTTTATCTTGTGCAAGAATACATTTTGCGCTGTGTTTAGTATTTTTACAAAAAAGATTCAAGGGCTATACAAACATGAAATCAAGCAACAATTTTCAAAAAAGACGATTAATCTCCTCCTATTTTTCTGTTGTTATTAGCATTAATTTAGTCCTTTTCTTGGTTGGAGTTTTGGGCTTAATTGTGTTGAATTCAAAAAAAGTAGCTGATCATTTTAAAGAACAAATTGCCTTTACTATTTACATTAATGACAATGCTAAACCAATTGAAATTAAACAATTACAAAAAAGTTTAAGTCTAAGAAAAGAAACGAAAAGCGCACGTTTTATTTCAAAAGAAGAAGCTGCTGAAATTCATGCCAATGACATTGGTGAGGATTTTATGGAGTTTTTAGGGTACAATCCTCTTCTTAGTTCAATTGATATATATTTCTTCTCAGAGTATGTCACGCCAGTTTTTTTGGCAGAACTTAAAGAAAGTTTTGAAACTCGAGAATTTGTAAATGAAGTTGTCTATGATCAACCTCTACTAGAAATTTTGGATGAGAATATTAAAAAAATAACACAAGGTATACTAGGGTTATCTGCTGTTTTTATTCTTATAGCTATCTTATTGATCAATAGTTCGATTCGCTTATCCATTTATTCAAAGCGGTTAATCATAAAAACAATGCAACTCGTTGGTGCTACAAAAGGCTTTATTCGACGTCCTTTTATTTATAAAAATTTGCAACTTGGATTCATTGGGGCACTCATTGCTTTTTTTGAATTAGCTTATTTATTTTATGAAATTGACCTGCGCTTTCCAGAGCTTTCATTATTAAAAAATCCTTTAGAGCCAGTTATAATATTTGCATGTATTGTCGTTGTAGGTCTTATAATCACTGGATTGAGTACATTTTTTGCTACCCAACGATTTTTGAATTTAACCACAGATGCTGTTAATTAATTGCCCATGAAAAATAAATCTTCTTCACAAAAACAATTTTTATTTGGTAAGAGAAATTACCGTTTTCTCTTTCTTTCTATTTTCTTTATCGCTTTAGGTTTTACTCTAATGAGTGGAGGTGGAAGTGATGATCCAACTATTTTTAAACCTGAAATTTTTAACTTTAGACGTATCCGTTTAGCACCTACTTTGGTACTTATAGGTTTTGGAATTGCAGCCTATTCAATTTTGACCAAAGCGCATAAAAAATGAATGTAACAACTGCTTTTCTACTGGGTTTGATTCAAGGACTTACGGAATTTTTACCTGTTTCGTCAAGCGGTCATCTTGAATTGGCTAAGATCATTTTTGACACAGACTCCTTAGCAAAAGAAAGCCTTTTATTTACCCTAATACTTCATGGCGCAACAGCGCTCAGTACACTGGTCGTCTTTCGAAAAGACATTCGTTCACTATTCATTGATCTTTTCAAATTTACAAAAAATGAATCTTTTTATTTTGCTTGTTATATTGTCTTTTCGATGATTCCTGCCACATTAGTTGGACTATTTTTAGAGGATTTAATTACTTCTCTTTTTTTCAAAAACAATGCCTTAGTTGGTGCTATGCTCCTCCTTACAGGCGGACTTTTATTTCTTGCCGATAGAGCAAAAGCAACAACGAAAAACATAAATTCAAAGTCTGCTATTTTAATTGGTATAATGCAAGCCGTGGCTATCCTTCCTGGTATTTCAAGATCAGGAGCGACTATTGCTACTGCAGTTTTACTTGGGGTAGACAAAGAAAAGGCAGCTCGTTTTTCGTTTCTCATGGTTATCCCTCTCATCTTTGGAAGCATGGCAAAGAGTATACTAGATGCTGACTCCGTAGTATTACAAGAAAATACAACAACCTTGATTGTAGGTTTTGTCTCTGCTTTTTTTGTTGGTGTAATTGCCTGTAAATGGATGATTGATATCGTCAAAAAAGCACAGTTACGCTATTTTAGTTGGTACTGTTTTGCTGTTGGAATTATTGCAATTTTTATTTTATGATTACGCACTCTGCTGATGCTTTTATTGAAGGACAATTAATCCTAATTGATAAACCCTTGAATTGGACTTCTTTTCAAGTTGTCAATAAAGTTCGTTGGTTAATTCGTTCCAATTTTGGAATAAAAAAAATAAAAGTTGGTCATGCGGGTACACTAGATCCTTTAGCCACTGGGTTATTACTAATTTGTTGTGGTAAGATGACAAAATCCATTCAGCATTTTCAGGGACAAGAAAAGGTATATAGTGGGAAATTTAAACTCGGAGCAACCACACCCTCCTATGACATGGAAACCGAAATTAATCAAACATTTCCAACGGATCAGCTAACCTCCTCTCAAATAGAAAAAACAAGAGAGCTGTTTTTAGGTGAGATTGAGCAAAAACCACCTCTGTTTTCTGCCTTAAAAAAAGAAGGGAAAAGACTTTATGAGTTTGCTCGTGAAGGAGAAACTGTTGAAATTCCAACACGAAGGATATCCATTGAAACGTTTGAATTGGACCAAACTTATTTTCCTGAAATTCACTTTAAAGTTAGTTGTAGTAAAGGAACCTATATTCGATCACTTGCATACGATTTTGGAAAAGCATTAGACAATGGAGCCTATTTAACTGAATTAAGACGAGAAAAAATAGGAGATTACGATGTAAAAAATGCCTATTCAATTGATGATTTAGAAAAAATACTAGATCAAAAAAGTGAAAAATAACACAGCCAAAACTTTAACGAATTGAGTCAAAAACGTCCACCTATATTTTTTATCTTTGTAAGAACACGAACACTATGAAATACAGTCGCATTTTATTAAAGTTAAGCGGAGAAGCCCTCATGGGCTCTCAATCTTATGGGATTGACCCTAAGCGAATTGGGGAGTATGCTGAAGAAATTAAACAGCTTCACAATGAAGGGGTTGAAATTGCAATTGTGATTGGAGGAGGAAATATTTTTCGGGGTGTTTCTGGCTCTAGTGAAGGGATGGATCGTGTTCAAGCCGATTATATGGGTATGCTTGCCACGGTGATTAATGGTCTTGCATTGCAAAGTGCATTAGAACGAATAGAGGTTCCTACGAGATTACAAACTGCACTAAAAGTTGAAGCAGTTGCCGAACCCTATATTAAAAGAAAAGCTGTCCGTCATTTAGAAAAAAACCGGGTGGTGATTTTTAGTGCTGGAACTGGAAACCCATTTTTTACAACAGACTCTGCCGCTGTTTTACGGGCAATTGAAATAAATGCTGATGTGATACTAAAGGGAACACGTGTAGATGGAATATACAATGAAGACCCTGAAAAAAATAAAAAAGCAATCAAATTTGACTCACTCTCTTTTGAAGAAGTTCTCAAACGTGGTTTAAAAATTATGGACACCACTGCGTTTACATTGAGTCAAGAAAATAATTTACCAATAATAGTGTTTGACATGAATACCCAAGGCAACTTAAGTAAAGTTGTTCGTGGTGAAAATATTGGAACACGTGTTGATCTTTAAAAAAATTAAAAAATGAACGAAGAATTAGAATTTATTCTGGATACCGCCAAAGAGAGTATGTCCAATGCACTCAATCACCTCGAAAATGAATTACTAAACATTCGTGCTGGAAAAGCCAATCCTGTTATGCTTAAAAGTGTAATGGTTGACTATTACGGCTCACCAACTCCTTTAAATCAAGTAGCAAATGTGAATACACCGGACGGAAGAACATTGAGTGTTCAGCCATGGGAAAAAGCTATGCTTACTGAAATTGAAAAAGGGATTATGGTTGCAAATATTGGCTTTAATCCCATGAATAATGGTGAAAGTATAATCATTAATGTCCCGCCTTTAACTGAGGAACGTCGCAGAGAGCTTGTGAAATTGGCTAAAGCAGAGGCTGAAAACGCTAAAGTTGGAATTAGAAATGCGCGTAAAGACGCAAACAACGATATAAAAAAATCAGATGCCTCTGAGGATATGCAAAAGAATCTTGAAATAGATGTTCAAAATTCAACTGACATTTTCATCAAAAAAGTAGATGATTTGCTTAGCATAAAAGAAAAAGAAATCATGACGGTATAAAGCTGTCAAAAGCTGTGTTGAACAGCTTCGCTATGAAGAGAAAAAAAAATTGGCATTTTTGGGAAGGAGTCGCTGGACTTATCCTTCGTAACCGAATTGCACTAATTATAGTGTTAATAGGGGTAACTTTTTTTTGGGCATCCCAATGGCAATATATGCGATTCACTTTCACAGAAGCGAATCTTCTTCCCGATGATCACATTGAAAATATTCGATACAATGATTTTGTATCCCTATTTGGTGAAGAAGGAAATGTCTTGGTGATTGCTGCTAAAGATCCTGATTTTTTTCAAGGTGAACGATTTGCACAATGGAAAAAACTGAGAGAAGAACTCGATGCCTGTGAGGAAATTGACTTTGTTCTTTCTGTCGATAATATCCAAGAGCTTGTAAAAAACAACAAAAAGAAAAAGTTTGAATTAAAGCCTTTTATTAGCTCGCTTCCAGAAGATACTATTAGTTCAGCTAAACTTAAGCAAAAACTTTTTCTAGAATTACCTTTTTACGAAAACCTATTGTTTAACAAAACAAATGGAACCATTCGTATGGCTATTTACATGAACCGCGATATCGTAAATAGTGCGGCTCGAAAAAATTTCATTTACGATACATTTATCCCATTGTTAGATCGTTTTGAAGCAGAAACAGGGGTAACTGTTCATCGTTCTGGAATGCCCTATATAAGAACCTTAAACGCACAGAACATAGTTGATGAAATAGGTATGTTTGTGATTGCTGCCATAGGAATCACTTCAATCATCTTCTTTCTCTTCTTCCGATCCATACGAGCTACATTAATTTCAATGCTTGTAGTTCTTGTTGGAGTTGCTTGGGCATTGGGAACACTTGGGTTTCTCGGGTATGAAATTACAGTACTTACTGCTTTAATTCCTCCTTTAATTATTGTTATTGGAATTCCCAATTGTATTTTTCTAATTAATAAATACCAACAAGAAGTTGCCAAACACGGTAATCAAGTTAAGTCCCTTCGTCAAGTGATTGTAAAAATCGGAAATGCTACTTTGATGACTAACCTAACAACTGCATCTGGATTTTCTACCTTTATTTTAACAAATAGTAAATTACTAAAAGAATTTGGGATTATTGCATCTATTAATGTGGTTGGAATATTCATTTTGTCATTGTTGATTATACCGATTGCATACAGTTACATGAAAATTCCCAATGAGAAGCATTTAAATCATTTAAACAACAAATCCATTGATCGATTTGTAAAATGGATGGAAAACAATGTTCGTCATAAACGAATAAATACCTATATCGTTGCTTTAATTGCTCTTGTGACCAGCATAATTGGAATCTATAAGATTGATATTTCAGGAAGTATTTTGGAGGACATGCCCAAAAGCCAACAATTTTTTAAGGATATTTTATTCTTCGATAAGGAATTTGACGGTATAGTGCCTATTGAAATATTAATTGATACAAAAAGAAAAGATGGAGTCCTAAAACTTTCTACGCTTAAGCGAATGAACCAATTGGTTGAGAGTATTGAAGATATTCCTGAACTTTCAGCCCCAACTTCAATTGTCAATGCAATTAAGTATGCCAAACAAGCCTATTACAACGGAAATCCAAATTATTATAAACTACCCACTCCTCAAGAAAACAATTTTATTCTATCCTATTTTGATCAGTCAGGTTCAAACGAAAACGTCCTTAAAAATTATGTTGATGACACAGGTCAATATGCGAGGATGACAACCTTCATGACAGATATAAAAACAGATAGGATGGAGGAAATTGAGATTGAACTCAATAAAGAAATTGCAAAAATATTTCCTAAAGATCGTTACAATGTAAGTCTGACAGGCAAAGCGTTAATGTTCTTGAAGGGAACTAAATTTTTAATCAAAAACCTTGTTCTCTCATTAGCACTAGCTATCTTTTTAATTGCTCTTTTTATGGCCTATATGTTTCGGTCATTTAAAATGATTATTATTTCATTGGTTCCCAATCTACTTCCATTATTGATAACTGCAGGTATGATGGGCTTTTTGTCTATTCCTCTTAAACCATCAACAATTTTAGTCTTTAGTATCGCTTTTGGAATCTCTGTAGATGATACCATTCATTTTTTAGCAAAATACCGACAAGAATTAATTGATTCAAAATGGAAAATTCAGCGGTCAATATACGCTGCAATACGAGAAACAGGCGTAAGTATGTTCTACACATCAATTGTTCTATTTTTTGGATTCTCTGTTTTTATGTCATCTGATTTCGGAGGAACTGTTGCACTTGGTGGATTGATTTCAATGACTTTACTATTTGCAATGTTAGCCAATTTAATTCTGCTCCCCTCATTGTTAATTTCTCTTGAGAAAACAGTGGCAAATGAAAACGTATTAAAAGAGCCAAAAATTCAACTTATTGATACTGAAGCAGGAGAAAATCCTACGGAAGTAAAGCATAAGAAATAAAGGGGAAACCCTTATATTTGCAACAAATTTAATGCAATGTCTATCAAATTAAAATCCCTTTTACAAACTAGTCCCAATGGTCAAGAAGTCACTGTTCGAGGTTGGGTTCGTACATTTCGTGCAAATCGCTTTATTGCCTTAAACGATGGATCTACCCTTCAAAACATACAGTGTGTTGTTGATTTTGAATCTTTTGATGAAGCATTGCTTAAGCAAATTACAACTGGAGCAGCCCTTCAAATAAAGGGTAAGTACGTGGAAAGTCAAGGGAAAGGTCAAAGTGCTGAAATTCAGGTTGAGGACATTCATCTCTATGGAGGTGCAGATCCTGAAACCTATCCGATCCAACCCAAAAAACACAGTTTTGAATTCTTACGTGAAAAGGCACACCTTCGGGTAAGAACGGCAACTTTTAGTGCAGTAATGCGTATTCGAGCAGCTCTTTCCTTTGCTGTACATCAATTTTTTAGAGAAGAAGGTTTTCATTATATCCACACCCCGATTATTACGGGAAGCGATGCCGAAGGAGCAGGTGAAATGTTTAAGGTCACAACATTGGATGAAAAAAATATTCCCACCAATGAAAATGGGAAAACAGATTTTACTAAAGACTTCTTTGGGAAAGAAACACATCTCACTGTTTCGGGACAATTAGAGGCTGAGACCTATGCTATGGGACTTGGGGAAGTATATACTTTTGGTCCGACGTTTCGAGCAGAAAACTCAAACACAACGCGTCACCTTGCTGAATTTTGGATGATTGAGCCTGAAATGGCTTTCTTTGATTTAAATGACAATATGGATTTGGCAGAAAAATTCATCAAAGGGGTATTGAAATATATTCTTGAAAATTGTCAAGAAGATCTTGAATTTCTAGATCAACGTTTTGCTAGTGAAGAAAAAACAAAACCTCAAATCGAGCGAAGTGAGTTAGGCTTACTTGAGAAGATTAAGTTTGTTGTTGAAAATGAATTTGTACGATTAAGTTATACCGATGCAATTGAAATTTTACGCAACAGTAAGCCCAATAAAAAGAAAAAATTCAACTATTTAATTGAAGAATGGGGAGCGGATTTACAAAGTGAACACGAGCGCTATTTAGTTGAAAAACACTTTAAAAAGCCTGTAATTCTATTTGATTATCCAGCTAAAATAAAAGCCTTTTACATGCGCTTAAACGAGGATGAAAAGACCGTTCGAGCAATGGATATTTTGTTCCCTGGCATTGGCGAAATAGTGGGTGGTTCTCAACGAGAAGAGCGACTTGATGTGTTGAAAAAACGAATTGCTGCTATGGGGATTGAAGAAGAAGAACTATGGTGGTATTTGGATTTAAGAAAATTTGGTTCAGCACCTCATAGTGGATTTGGATTAGGTTTTGAACGACTTGTTTTGTTTGCTACAGGAATGGGTAATATTCGCGATGTAATTCCTTTTCCAAGAACTCCTCAAAATGCTTCATTTTAATTGGTTGATGAAGTTTTACTATCTTTAGCTTAGACTCCTACTCAAAATGTTAAAACAACAACTCCAACTCAAGCTAGCACAGAAACTGTCTCCTCAACAGATTCAGTTGATGAAGTTGATTCAACTTCCAACCCTAGATTTTGAACAACGTCTTCAAAATGAAATTGAAGAAAATCCAGCATTGGAAAGCGGTAAAGAGGAAAGAGAATTCGATGAGTCAGACCAAGAGTTTGATGACAATAACGAAATTATCGATACTCAAGACATTGATATAGATGCCTATTTAAGTGATGATGAAATTCCATCCTATAGGCTTAACTCAAACAATTACAGTGCAGACGATGAGGAAAAACAAATTCCTATTTCTGGGGGGATTAGTTTTCATGAAAATTTACACGCTCAGACAAATGCACTTATACTTACAGAAAAGGAAAAACAAATTGCTGATTTTTTAGTTGGAAGTATTGATGAAAGTGGATATTTAAGAAGGTCAACAGACGACATAATCGATGATTTAGTTTTTACACAAAATGTGATATCGACAAAAGAAGAAGTTGAATCAGTCCTCAAAAAAGTACAAGAAATAGATCCTGCTGGAGTTGGCGCAAGGAATCTTCAAGAATGTCTTTCTATACAACTCAACAGAAAGCCACTAAGTGTATCGGTTATAATGGCTTCTAAAATTGTAAACGAAGCGTTTGAATTATTTTCCAAAAAGCACTATTCCAAATTGCAAGAAAAATTTGATGTGGATGAAGATTTACTCAAACAAGGTTTACGTGAAATTGAAAAGTTAAATCCAAAACCAGGAGGTGCACTTTCTGGTATATTCCAAAACACACATATCGTCCCTGATTTTATTTTAACCATTGAAAATGGTGAAATTAGTGTGTCTATAAATAGAAGAAATGCGCCTGAGTTGCATGTATCTTCGAGCTATAAAGAAATGCTTCAGGGATATAAAGAAGCGACTACAAAAACACAAAGTCAAAAAGATGCGGTCCAGTTTATCAAGCAAAAACTTGATGCTGCTCAATGGTTTATTGATGCCATTCAACAGCGCTACCAAACTTTGTACAAGACAATTCATGCAATTGTCGATCATCAGCGTGAATATCTTTTATCGGGTGATGAAAGAAACCTAAAGCCAATGATTTTAAAAGACATTGCTGAAGCAATTCAAATGGATATTTCAACCGTTTCACGTGTTGCAAACAGTAAATATATTGATACCCCATACGGGACAAAACTTTTGAAAACATTCTTTTCTGAGTCGCTGACAAACTCCGAGGGGGAAAAAGTTTCAACCCTAGAAATAAAAAAGATTCTCCATACACTTATTGACCAAGAGGACAAGAAAAAACCCTTGGCTGACAATGCCTTGTCAAAAGCTTTACTCAAAGAGGGTTACAAGGTGGCACGTCGAACTGTGACCAAATACAGAGAACAAATGAATTTCCCTGTTGCACGTTTGCGCAAAGAGATATAATTCTTTGATTTTAAAGGATAAAGAAAATCAATCCAATTTGAAATAAATTGATTTTTGGACTCACCCCATTTACAGTTTGAATGTCTGAATTAAATAATGGAATCAAATCATATTGGAGGTGAATGTTCCAAGTATTAAAACCAACTGCTAGATTGACTGCGTGCTGCAGTTTGGGAAGTTCACTATTGATACGAAAAGTAGTCCCTGTTTCAGAACGATATCTTGCATTGAATTGGTAGCTGAACCGATACCCAAGGTGGAACCTCCAAAAGGCATATTCTGTAGGTGAAGAACCACGAAATCTCAACTCAATTGGGAATTGCACACGGTCAAATAGAAACACATTTTTAGAGCTTGTAGTTTGTGTATCGATGACATAATCGAAGCCTGATTCAGTGGAACTTAACATTAAATTATTAATCAAATAATTGTGTGCATATCCGATTCCAATTCCCAAAGCCCTTGTCCCTTTTTTATTCAAGGGAATATCATTGACATACCCCAAATGGACATTTCTAGAAAAACCGTTTTGTCTGAGCAATGTACTATTGTTAAGTTGCAACACTAGATTTGCATCAATATAAAACTGATCTTCTTTATAAAAGTTTGAGGAATCTTGTTGAGCTACTGAGAAGTAAGCGAGCAACAGAAAAAAAACAAGCACAACATTTTTCATTGGATAAAGGTACACTTTTCACCTTTGGAAATAAAAAAAGCACCCCAAAGGGTGCTTTAAAAAATAAGATGAAATATTTATTTCATGTTTTGCGTATAATCTCCTACACGAGTAGTGTAGTTAATTTTAAGTGCATTTACTTTTCTTAACTCTTGTTTGATGTCTGTTATAAGTCCCATATTGGTTTCACCATCAACCTTAAGGGCTGTTGTAAGTACATTTTGAAGCTCTTGACGCTTAGAAGCGCGTTCAGCGAGAACAAATGCAGCAACATCACCAACTGAAGCGAATTTATCATTCAGCTGGATTCTAGCTTGAGAACCGTATTTATCTTGGTAACGGCTAGAAGGTTTACCTGCATAGATATACATTACACGATCTTTTTTATCCAACTTTTGGATTTGATCGGCAGCGGGAAGCGAGTTTGTAACCATTAGGGTACTATCACGCATTACCGTAGCAACCATAAAGAAAAACAAAAGCATGAAAACGATATCCGGAAGGGACGCGGTAGAAATCGCGGGTAATTCTCCTCCTTTTTTCTTTTTAAATTTAGACATAATCTTATGTTTTAGTTTGTTTTACTTGGTTCAGCTTCAGATAGTTTTTGCGGATACATTGCCTTTACTTCATCTAAACTAGGACGTAGACGTTCTTTTTCATCTGAAGTTGTTCGCGGGTCATCGTATCTTTTCTGTGCTTCTGTATAGGTTAATCCTTTCATAGGATTCAAACGAGTGTATTCGCGATCACGCAAATCGTTGTATGCAGCTACTAGTTCGTTTTGAACTGCTATATATACTTTATACGACGTTTCTCGGTCATTTTTAAGTGAGATAATTGCTTTTTCAGGATTATCTGATGAACTTTTATCTCTCTTTCCTTGACAGTAATCACAGGCTTCTTCTCCTTCTCCTCCACCATTGTCTAGAAAGGCAATAGCAGCTTGACGAAGATCATCCAATTCCATCACTTCTTCTTCTACGAACAAACGATTGTCTTTGTTTACCACAACGGTAAAGATATTTCTTTCTTTAATAATTGGTGGGTCAACAATTTCATCTGTTGGAGGCAACTTACGGCTGATTCCAGAATCAGTTTCAATCGTGGTTGTCACCAAGAAAAAGATCAAAAGAAGAAAGGCAATATCTGCCATTGATCCTGCATTTACTTCAGGTGCAGCTCTTTTTGCCATAATATTACTTTGTTAGTTTTTTAGCACTTGCAAAAACCATTGCTCCAATTGCGATTATTGCTAAGTAATAGAATACGCGAATACCAGTACCTACCCATCTTGATCCAGATGCGGATAGTACTTCCCCATCTTTCAATGGAGTTTCAACTCCTGTTGAAGAAACATATGCAATACCAACAACAACTAGCAAGAAGCCAACTGAAATTAGTGCTTTTTTAAGTTTTTGTGGGTCTCCAAATAAGGTGCGAAGAGAGAAAATAACGGTTGCCGCAACAGACACATAAAGAATCAATTGAGCGATTGTTATTAATGGACTTACTGTACCATAGTCTCCCATAGCCGCAGCCATTTTTATTTCATCATCACCCACTCCGAGGATTCTAAAGAGAAAAATTACTCCTAGACCACCCAAGATACCAGCGACGATTTTGACGATTTTTTGAAAATTCATAATCTACAGTGTTTTTTTAGAGGGTTTCTTACTTCTTGTGAGCCACAAG
>JAUROD010000021.1 GCA_030835845.1 Flavobacteriaceae bacterium | reverse complement strand
TTGTTTGCCATCCTGCCTGACCAGCAGCAGTTTTGAGTACCTCTACATCAAATCCACCTTCAGTGCTATTTCCTTCTAATTTCAATAATATATCAGGAGTCCCAGCAGTCTCTTGATAAAAGTCTAAGCTAATTACTTTGTTTGCAGTAGTAAGATCTACAAGTTTTGTATTTACAATAAATGCTGCTTCATAGAGAGCACCAGAATTTGAAATTTTACCTACTGCTGTAGCGTTATCTCCAATTCCACCAGCAACAACATCTACACTAAGTGTATTGTCATCTAAGAAGTAAGGAGGGTCTACCGTTTCAAAATCGTGAATTACAGTTGCTTCAGCCACAGTAATAGTGTGTTCCTTTTCTAGGCTTACATCTTCGGCATTGTCTGCGCTTGCAGTTACTTTAATCGTATACGTTGCCGTTACTTCATCATAAGTGTGAAGCACACCGCTTCCGCTCGTGTTTTCAAAAGCACTTGGGCTACCCACAAGATCAAAATATATCTTGTAAGCTGTAGCATTAGTTGCTGAAGGAGTTACTAAAACTTGTAGTGGATTCTCCTCATTTGTTACTACAGTAAAGTCTAGTCCTGAGATTGTGACAACTTCTGGTCCTGGAGTAGGAGTAGGAGTTGGTGGATCAACAGGCTCTTTCCCACAAGCAATCACTAGTGTGATTGTCAATACAGGAAGCATAAATTTAAAGATTGATTTCATTTTTTTTAAAAGTTTAAATTAATAATAATTGTGTTTAATATCCAGGGTTTTGATCCCAAGTTCCATTAGAAAATTGAATTTCCTCCAATGGAATTGGGAACAGTTCATTTTTGTTAGGAGTAAAGCCAGTAATTTCTTGTTGTGCTTTACCCGTTCTCACGAGGTCAAAAAAGCGGTGCCCTTCGCCAGCCAATTCAACTCTTCTTTCGTGTAAAATTGCATCTTGAAGAGCACTTCCACTTGCAGAAACTGCTCGTGAAGTGTTTCCAAATGCTCGTTCTCTAACTAGATTGAGGTAAGTTCTAGCAGTTAAATCATCGGGGGATGATTTTTTGCTGTGTGCTTCTGCAGCCATCAAAAGTACATCAGCATATCGTATTGCCCGGTAATTATTGGGGTTCGTTAAATTTTGATCCCCAATATTACTATCTCCTTTTCGGGCGATATATTTTCTGTTAAAGTAGCCAGTATGTTCGTATCCTGTTCCGTAGGTTGCGTTATATCGTGCAGCCCATTTTACAATATCCAAAATAGCTACATCTTCTCGTTGATCTCCAGTTTCAAATGAATCTACAAGCTCTTGTGTTGGAACATTAAAACTAAAACCACTATCAAATAAAGGGCCGTTGTATTGACGGATACCATTAAATCCAACAGCAATATTTCCTTCACTACATTGGAAACAATCAAAACTTGCACCCTCTAAATCAGTATACTGTACTTCAAATATAGAACCTGGTCCATTTTCACCTTCATTTTCAAAAATTGATTCGTAATCGCTAACAAGACTATATCTTTCAGAGCTAATCACTTGATCGAGAACAGTTGCTGCCTCTTCAAACTTTCCTTGATAGAGGTAGGCTTTACCCAATAGAGATTGTGCTGCACCCTGTGTGATTCTACCTGCCTGTGAAGCAGTTGTAGGAAGACTTTCAATAGCTGCCAACAAATCTTGTTCAATGTAACTATACACATCTTCAGTTGATGCACGAGGGAGAGATTGTTCATCTCCAACTGCAAATCGTGCTTCTGGCTTAATTGGAATAGGACCAAACCATTTTACAAGCTCGAAGTTGTAATATGCACGTAAAAAATAAGCTTCTGCAATGATTGCATTTTTTCCATCAAAGTCAATTTTATCTTTGAATTCAATTACGTACGCTGCACGTTGAACACCAGCAAACATCCAATTCCACAAATCTTGTAAATTATCGTTGTTTGGTGTGTGAATCATATCATCAATTTGTTGGAATCCAGGGACGTCAGTTGCCGATTCACCTCCACAAAGTGTGTTGTCAGAGGCAATTTCACCAAGCATGGCATTGAGATAGGTTGTTTGAAGTAAATCATAGGCAGCGGTTAGCGCCTGGTCATAATCTTCAGGGACATTAAAATAGTTTTCTGAATCGATAGAATACTCTGGCGGGACATCGACAAATCGATCACTGCAAGCGGTAGTAAACACAACCGAAAAAAGAAATAAAATAGTGTACTTAACCCAGTTTTTCATGTTTAGAATTTTAAGTTTATACCTGCGGTTATTGTTGTTGGAATAGGGTAGAATCCATTGTCAATTCCACTGCCAATTGGAGCACCACTTGAAGCAGCAGGATCAAATCCTTTGTACTTGGTAAGTGTAACCAAATTTTCAGCAGTAACAAAGACTCTAAATTGATCGAGCTGAATTTTTTCAATCAATTTTTCAGGAAGTTTATATCCTAACTGGACGGTCTGCAAACGAATGAATGATCCATCTTCGACAAAGAAGTCAGATAGTACATTGTTTGAGGTTGAACGTGTAGTGAGTCTTGGAACAGTATTACTTGTTCCTTCTCCTCTCCAACGCTCGATGTAATAATTTAAACGATTTGCATATACTTGAACACGTTCATAGTTTCGAACGATATCTTGACCAACAGATGCAAATGCATAAAGTGAAAAGTCAAAATTCTTGTAGTTTAAGCCAAGGTTATATCCAAAGGTATAATCTGGAATAGGATCCCCAAGATAGGTACGATCTTTATCATCAATTATCCCATCTTCATTAAGATCTTTAAATCTGAAATCTCCAGGTGCACCAGCAGCCCCCAAAGCAACTTGAGAAGGATGAAGAATTACATCAGCACGGTTTTGGAAAATTCCATCGGTTTGATATCCATAGAAATAACCAATTGGGAAACCAACTTCCATTCGAGACGGAGCAAGCTGACCCACACCAAAACCTCCTCCTTCAATGAAGCCAGAGTTATTATTTACTTTGGTTACTTCGTTTTCCAGTGTAGTTGCGTTAATGGATGTAGAAATACTTAAGTTCTCTCCAAATGTATCATTGTAAGAAAGCATAAATTCAAACCCTTTGTTGACAACCTCACCAGCATTTACTGTTGGGCTTCCACTTCCAGGAGCAGTTGTTCCAAGAATACCACTTACAGGAATATATTGAATTAAAAGGTCATTCGTTGTTTTGACAAAATAATCGGCAGTTAAATTAAGTTTACTCTTAACAAAGGTAAGATCAAGTCCAAGGTCTAACTGTTCACTAGCTTCCCATTTGATGGCAGAGTTTGGAACAATACCAACTGCACGTCCAAATACAAGGTCATTGTCAAATACATAAACTCCCTCCCCTGATAACTGAGAAAGGTAGAGGTAATCTCCAATTTTATCACTCCCAAGGAAACCATAACTTGCTCGAATTTTCAAGAAATCGATAATGTCATTGTTTGCTAAAAAGTCTTCTTCTGAAAGGATGTATCCAGCAGTGAATGAAGGAAAAATACCAACTCTACTTTGTGGACCAAACTTGGTTGAAGCATCACGACGAATAAGTGCAGATACAAATATTTTTTCTTGATAATCATACTGCAAACGTCCAAAATACGACAAACGTCTTTGGTCATAGGTATAAGATCCTGTCATTTTCTCTGTAGATGTTCCATTTGCGAGACTGATATCTGCATTTTCCCAGCTGTTGTTGGGAATATCAAATCCAGTTGCAAATAGACCATCTCCATAGGACTTGTAAATTGTAGTTCCAAGTGTAGTTTTGAAATGATGATCACTAAAATCAAAGCTATAATTAGCAAATGCATCAAATGTATAGTCGTTGTTATTTATTCTGTTTTGATTTACCGAACTTCTAGTTACATCAAATACTTTTCCACCGTAATTGATTTGTTGTGAAAAAGATTTAGACTTACTGTTACTTGCATTAAATCCAAGACGAGTATTGATTACTAGATTTTCAATTGGTGTAAATTCTAGTCCAATACTACCATTGAGCTTATCCAATTGATATTGATTGTAGGTGTTTGCAATTTGAGCCAATGGGTTGATGATTTCTATTCCCAAATTTGATGGTGCAAGAGTAAACTCATTGTTTTCATCGTACACATTATAGATAGGAGGCATGTTAACTGCGTTAAATAGAACAGAACCTAATCCAAAATCATTGATTGATTTTCTATTGATGTTGGTGTATAAGATTGATGTATTAAGCTTTAGTTTGTCTGTCAAATCAAAACTTACGTTTGAACGTAAAGTTTTTCTTTCAAATCCAGATTTTTCTAGTCCAACAATTCCTTCTTGATCAAGTAATGAACCACCGATGGAATAATTTGTTGTGTCCGAACCTCCAGTAATTGTAAATGAATGACGAAGAATAGGCGCAACCTCAAAAAGTTCGTCTTGCCAGTCAGTTCCTACACCTAAATCATTTACATTGGAAACGATAGGAAATCGACCATCATTGGTAAAAGATTCGTTTAACAAAATACCGTATTCACGAGCATTAAGTAAAGGTAGTGTCCGAGAAGTTTGTTGAAAGCCATAAGACGAATCCCAACTAACTTTTGTCGGTGTATTTTTTCTTCCGCGTTTTGTAGTAACAAGAATAACACCATTTGCTCCAATAGTACCATATATAGCCGCCTGAGCATCTTTTAATACAGTAATGCTTTCTATGTCGCTTGGGTTTAAAGTTCCTAGGTCACCTTGATACCCGTCAATGATTGTTACAGGCGAGGCATCCCCATTGGTTGATATTCCACGAATACGGATGTTAACTCCAGCTCCAGGAGCACCCGATTGCGTGGAGATATTAACTCCAGATACAGTTCCTTGAAGGGCTTGTTCAATTCGGACAGGTTTGATATCATCAATTTGCTTGGAACTTACAAGAGAAACAGCACCTGTAATGTCTCTTTTTCGTTGACTTCCATATCCAGTCAAAACAACTTCATTAAGAGCTTCAACATCTTCAATTAGATAAATCGCAATATTGTCTTGACCATTAAGATCGAATAGTTGCGTCTTATATCCTAGATATGAGATTTCAATACTTGCATTCTGACTTACGTTGTCTAGGACAAAAATTCCGTCAAAATCAGTTGTTGTTCCTTGTGATGTGCCAACAATTAAAACAGTAGCTCCTGGTATAGGTAATTTGTCGTTGCTGTCATATACAGTCCCAACTAGTTTTTGGCTTTGCGCAGAGAGCAAGCCTATCCACCCTAGTAAAAGGAATTGTATGGTTTTTTTCATAATTTTTGTAATAATCCAACACAATAATATAAATTAATGATAGTAAAACCTAAAATTCAAACTATACAAAAATTCATCATAATAGGGTAAGCCAGAAAGTTAAAGTTTAAAAAAGACAAAACTTAATATTTTATTAACTATTTATTAAACAATGTTTTAACTAATAAAAATTAATACAAATCTTAAATTTTGTATAGGTGATTTATTGACCAAATTTACACTACACACTCATTATATATTCAACAATTCCTTGTTTACGCTTAAGATTCATTTTTTTCCTCAAACGATAGCGTTTTATCTCTACACTGTGAACTGAAATGTTCAACAAAGGAGCAATTTCTTTGGATGAAAGATTCAGTCTTAGGTACGCACAAAGTTTTAAATCATTTTTGGTAAGAGAGGAGTGTTTGTCCCGTAATTTTGAGAAAAAAGCCTGATCTGCGTTGTCAAACGCCTTCTCGAAGTACTCCCAATCATCATTGTTATTGAGCTTATTATTGATGGTCTTGATCAGTTTTTTTGCTTTTGGTTCTTTCGGAATTGTCTCGAGCTCCTTTTTTAAGCCGTTTAAAAACTCATTTTGTTTAAGTTTACTCATTGTTGCTATAGCGAGTTCACGGTTTTTACTCTCTATGTCATTTTTTAGCTGATCATTTTTTAAACGAATCAATTTTTTTTGATTTTCAAGATCTTTAAGCTCATTTGCCTTTTTGTTTTGCTCCATTAATTTTAATTGTTCTCGCCTCAGCTTTCTCCTGTAATACAAATTGTAAAAATACAGAGCGAATAAAATAATTGTCAAATAAAAAACACCTGAAATTGAACTAAAGTACCATGGTGGGCTGATATAAATTTTCTTTGTGGCGGTATTCTTCGAAATTTGATTTCCTAATTTTGCACGTACCTCAAAATAGTATTCTCCAAAGGGAATATTTGAATAGTTAGCAGACGTTTCCTCTACCCAATCTGACCAGTCAGAATCATATCCCTTTAACCTAAATTGGTATCGAATATTTTCGTATTTCTGATAATCATAACTTGTAAATTCAAATAATAAATTGTTCGATTGATAGTTTACTTCTACATTTTCATCTAACGGGTAGGCTTTCCTTTCTTGTTGATTACCAAATGATATGTTAACCAGACTTATATTTAACTCTTTTGTATTTAGCTGGTTGATATCGAGAAGAAAATAACCATAGTTTGATCCTAAAAGATAATTTGAACCTGAGATTGGACTTATGTGTTCAAATCCAGACAATCCTATTTTATTTTTTTCATCAAAAGGGATAGACTGATGAATCAATTTATTATTAAATACGTCTTTGGATAAAAAGTGAATTTGGTTTCTAGAGAACATCCAAAGTTTACCCTGTTCATCGTTGATCATTTTCCCAGTGACATAGTTTTCCTGTGAAAAAAAATCACTTGTTAATTCATCTTTTTCAAATTGATTAGAGAGTCTGTTGAAACGGAAAATTCCTTGTTTAGAAAAATAAAATATATCATTGTCAAATGAAATTAATGAAGAATTATAACTTTTTTCAATTGACTCTTCATCACTTACCTGGGTTGCTTTTGTGTATGTTTTATCAAGTTCTATTTTAAAAACTCCTTTGTATTCGTGATTGACCAAAAGAACGCGTTCTGAAATAAACTCAAAATAGCGTGAAGAAATATTAAAATTTTCAATTTTATTTCGATAGACCCATTGATTATTTTCTTTTTTAAGCAGATGGAGTCCGTCATAGTTTCCTTGAAAAATTAAATTGGTATTAGTAGGATGTTTTTTAAATAGCCATGTTCCGTTGATTGTTGAAATTTGTGTGGCTTTACCGTCACTAATTAGGAAGCTACCGCTATCGTGACCACAAAAAAGAAGACCGTTGATTTTAGTTAAATTCCAAACTTGCCCACGAGTGTTTTCGATCAATCTAAATTTTCCATTGCTGTTGATAGGTTTTACATACAAACCTTGATTCGTTCCAAGGTAGAGTTGATTTTGGTATTCAGCAGAAGAATAAGCAGTCCCTAGATCACCAAAAGTGTCACGATACTCCTTGAATGGTGAGTTAAAATTGATGACATCAATTCCATTGTTAAGCCCCAACCAAATATTTTGATTTTTATCTTCTTTTAGGGATAGAACGGTATTGTTTGACAAACCATTTGTCTGATTTATAATGTTGTTAACTTCTCCATTTGGGTCAAGTAAAATAATTCCCTGTCCAACTGTTCCAATGGCAAAATCACCATTATTGAGTTGAATTGCCGAATAGGAAGTATTCTTTTTAAGCGTCCTATTGGCTTGGATATTCCAAGGAGATAACTCTTTCCCTTTCAACCAAAAAAAACCACTTTCTTCAGTCAAAAGCATTATCCTTTCATCTCGAGTAAATAGCTGAACAATTCGTTCTGTTTTAAGTTTTGGGTGGTCACTAACCAATATTGATTCTCCTTTTTCAACCCTGAATAATCCTTTGCCTTGTTCTTGAAAATACAATTGATTGAAAAGTTTAAAAGACTTAATTAATGTGTTTTCGGTAGGGATGTAAGTCACCTCCTTATTCGTATGATTAACAATAATAAGCCGATTTAGTGAACGGAAAACAACAAGTTCATTAAAGCTGTAAATGTCCCAAAATTGCTCATCTTCTAGAATCTTTATATCCAGTTCTTTTGCAAG
>JAUROD010000020.1 GCA_030835845.1 Flavobacteriaceae bacterium | reverse complement strand
CCTGAGCGATAAGGGATTTGACAAAAAGTATGGAGCACGTCCTCTATCTAGAGCAATCCAAAAACATGTAGAAGATTCAATTGCTGAAGAAATAGTCACAAATCGACTAAATGAAGGGGGTGAAATCAAATTTGATTGGGACGGAAAATCAGAAAAACTATCACTTTTTGTAGTTAAAAAATAACCAAACTTACTTCCCTTGTGATAACAAGGGTTTTTTTTTGTAATTACTGATGCTTTTCCCTTATTTTTGTGGGGAAATAAAAATGTCATCTGTGTCCAAAATACTCCTTACGGGTTTAATAGTAACGCATATTTCTGTGCATACGAGCACCCCTTGGGGGGTTAATCATCTTTAATGCATTGAACGCAGACGTCACTAAATATTTTATTCACCTTCCATCTAGGACAAAACAATACCTAAATCATGAAAGTTTTAAAATTTGGAGGATCATCGGTAGCCAATCCCGATAGTCTCTCACATGTTATACATATATTAGAAAAAGAATCACAGTGTACTGTGGTAGTATCTGCACTAGGTGGTGTCACGGATTTACTTATGGATGCGCTATACCAGGCAGTTCAACAAGATAATTCATACACCCAACTTTTTCAAGAATTAGAAATTCGCCACTTAGCATTAATAAAAGCCTTTATTCCTATCCAAAAACAAAGTGGTTTAATCAGTTTTCTTAAGACCGAATTAAACCATCTTGAAACTCTACTTGAAGGTGTTTTTATGCTTCAGGAAATTACACCCAAAGCCACAGCCAAAATAAGTTGTTTTGGTGAGATTTTATCTAATAAAATTATTGCAGAAATTCTCAAAGAACACCAACTAGATGTTCGTTATCTTGATGCACGTGAATTAATTGTTTCTGGGGAACAAAACGGTAGGCAACTTATCCATTGGGATATAACAAAAGAACAAATAAATTCTGCTTACAAAAGCAATACCTCACAAATTACACTTGTTCCAGGGTTTGTAGCACGTAATTTAGATGGAGAAACGACTACACTAGGTCGTGGAGGATCTGATTTTACAGCCTCTATTCTTGCTTCTGTCCTATCGGCAGAATCTTTAGAAATTTGGACTGATGTGAGCGGAATGTATACTGCACACCCTCAAATGGTTTCACAAGCATCGCCTATCCAACATCTTTCTTATTTGGAGGCTATGGAATTGTCTCATTTTGGAGCAAAAGTCATCTATCCTCCGACCCTTCAACCACTGGTTGAAAAAAATATTCCTGTTTGGATTAAAAATACCTTTGCCTGTGATGAAGCAGGTACACTAATAAATAAAGAAGGAAGTCCTGCAAACGGTGAAGTTGTTAAAGGAATTAGCCATATTGATCAAGTGTCATTAGTCAACTTAGAAGGAAGTGGTATGGTTGGAATTCCTGGTTTTTCGAAACGACTTTTTGAAGCTTTATCACGTGAAAAAATTAATGTGATTATGATTACTCAAGCTTCATCAGAACATTCAATTTGCATAGGTTTACGTTCTCAGGATGCCGAAAATGCTCGTTTGACTATTGACGAAGAATTTGCCTTTGAAATTTCATTGCGTAAAGTAGAACCTGCCAAAGTTGAAAACAATATGGTCAATGTAGCCATTGTAGGTGATCATATGAAAAATCATCAAGGTATTAGTGGTAAAATGTTTAGTACACTTGGAAACAACAATGTTAATATCCGAGCAATTGCACAAGGTGCTTCTGAACGAAATATTTCTATTATAATTTCTGAAAAAGATACTCGAAAAGCACTGAATAGTTTACATGAAACCTTTTTTGAAACAAACATTAAAGTATTGAATCTATTTATCATCGGGGTTGGGAACGTAGGAAGTAAATTACTTGAGCAAATTCAGCAACAAAAAGAGTACTTAGAAACCAATCTTTTATTGCGTATCCGAGTAATTGCTATCGCAAATTCGAGGACAATGTTGATGAGTAATAACGGGATTGATTTAACACAATGGGAATACCAATTAGATCTTGGAGAGACAAGTAATCGGGATGCATTCTTTAATCATGCGAAAAATCTTAACTTACGAAATAGTATTTTTGTAGACAACACAGCCAATGCGTCTGTTTCAAAAGAATACAATCGCTATTTAGCAACCAATATTGGTGTAGTAACCTGTAACAAAATTGCCTGTGCAGATGCTTTTGAAAAATATCATCAACTAAAGAAAACAGCACGTAAATTCAGTAGTCCTTTTTTGTTTGAAACCAATGTTGGTGCTGGATTACCTGTAATTGACACATTGAGCAACTTAATTGCCTCAGGGGATCAAATTGTAAAGATTCAGGCAGTTTTATCTGGTAGTTTAAATTTTGTATTCAATACATTTAAAGAAAATGATACATTTAAAGATATTGTTCTTCAAGCTCAAACAGAGGGATATACTGAACCTGATCCAAAAATTGATTTAAGTGGAATTGATGTTGCTCGAAAAATTCTAATTCTAGCTCGAGAAAGTGGTTTAAAAATAGAATTAGAAGATATTGAAAACACATCCTTTCTCCCAAAAGCTTGTTTAGAAACCACAGATAATGATTCCTTTTTCGCATCGTTGGAAGAACACAAAGCACACTTTAATACTTTGCTTGAAAGTGCAACCAAAAACAATGCGCGTCTAAAATATGTTGCTCAATTGGAAAATGGAAAAGCAAAAGTAGGACTTCATGAAATTCCCCAAGGACACAACTTTTATCATCTTGAAGGGAGTGACAATATTATTTTATTTTTCACAAAGCGTTATAGTCAACAACCTCTGATTGTAAAAGGAGCAGGAGCTGGTGCAGCAGTTACAGCCTCAGGAATTTTTGGAGATATCATTCGAATTGGAAAACGATAATGAAAGAAATAAAACTTTTTTCACCTGCGACCGTAGCAAATGTATCTTGTGGTTTTGATGTGCTCGGATTTTGCTTAGATCCGATTGGAGATGAAATGGTTATTCGTAAAAGCAAACAACTAGGAGTTCGTATTATAAAAATTGTAGGTCAGGAATTGCCCCTTGAAACCAAAAAAAATGTAGCCGGTGTAGCGGCAGAAGCACTCTTGTCGGAAATCGATTCAGAATACGGGTTTGAAATCGAAATTTACAAACACATCAAAGCAGGAAGTGGAATTGGAAGTAGTGCAGCGAGTTCAGCTGGTGCAGTATTTGGAATAAATGCGTTGCTTGGATTTCCATTTACTGCAAAAGAATTAATTCGTTTTGCAATGAAAGGCGAGGAACTAGCTAGTGGTGCTGCACATGCAGATAACGTTTCTCCAGCACTATTAGGAGGGTTTACATTGGTTCGTTGTGGAGAAACTCCAGATATTATTCAGTTACCATGTCCTAATAATTTACATGCTGTTATCATTCACCCAGAAATAGAATTAAAAACTGCTGATGCACGATCTGTTCTCAAAAAGACAATCCCGCTCGAAAAAGCCATTACCCAGTGGGGGAATTTAGCTGCTTTTATAAGTGCTTTATACACCTCTGACTATGAGTTAATATCTCGTTCATTGAAAGATGTTATAATAGAACCTAATCGATCGGCACTGATTCCATATTTTGATAACATCAAAGAAGCTGCAATTAATGCAGGAGCTCTTGGTAGCGGTATTTCTGGCTCTGGTCCTTCTATTTTTGCACTTACAAATGGAGAAGTTACTGCTGAAAAAACACGAGATGAAATGGTTAAAATACTCCAATCAGCAAAAATTGAACATAGTAGCTATGTCTCCAAAATAAATATGCAAGGAATTCAAATTCTCGAACAAAGATGAGATATTATAGTTTAAAAAATCCTACTATAACCACCGATTTTAAAACTGCTGTAATAAATGGAATTGCACCTGACCGTGGATTATATTTTCCCAATGAAATTCCTCGTTTAGCTCCCTCCTTTTTTGATCAAATAGAAACTATGGATGTGCATCAAATGGCAGTCGAAATTATGACTCCATTTGTGTCAGGTGAAATTCCAAAGGATATATTGGAGCAAATAATTAAAAAAACATTAGATTTTGATTTTCCCATAGTACCATTAGCTACAAATATTGGAATTCTCGAATTATTTCAGGGTCCTACCCTAGCTTTCAAAGATGTTGGTGCTCGTTTTATGGCTCAATGTTTAGGATATTTTAACCACGAAGAAAACAATCAAGAAATTACTGTTTTGGTGGCGACTTCTGGTGATACAGGAGGTGCTGTTGCCAATGGATTTCTTGGAGTTAAAGGAATTAAAGTAGTTATACTTTATCCAAAAGGGAAAGTTAGTGATGTGCAAGAAAGACAACTGACAACTTTGGGGGAAAATATTACTGCACTTGAAGTTGACGGTGTGTTTGATGATTGCCAAGAAATGGTAAAAAATGCCTTCCTTGACAGTGAAATCAACTCAAAACGCAAACTCACTTCTGCAAACTCTATAAATATAGCAAGATGGTTACCTCAAATGTTATACTATTTTATTGCCTATAAAAAATTAAAAAAACAAAACAAAACACTTGTGTTTTCTGTTCCTAGCGGCAATTTTGGTAATATTTGTGCAGGGATGATTGCGCAACAAATGGGGGTTCCGATAGATCATTTTATTGCGAGTACCAATGTGAATGACACTGTTCCTGCTTATCTAGAAAGTAAAGAATATTCCCCAAAACCAACTGTTCCTACAATTTCCAATGCTATGGATGTCAGTGATCCCAGTAATTTTGTGCGTATTCAAAAAATTTATGAAAATAATTTTTCTTTGCTTTCAAATCATCTTTCAGCTTACCGGTTTACAGATATAGAAACAAGGGCTGCTATAGAATCTATTTATGTAGATTCTGGATATATCGCAGATCCTCACGGTGCAGTAGGATATTTAGGGTTAAAAAAGTACTTGGAAAAAAATCCCGAAAAGTATGGCCTTTTCCTTGAAACAGCTCATCCTGTAAAATTTCTAGATACTGTAGAATCAAGTCTAAATATAAAAGTACCTGTGCCAGAGCGAATCAAAGTTTTATTTACTAAAGAAAAACAACGTATTTCAATTTCTGATTACACAGATTTAAAAGCGTATTTATTGACTTAATCCGGGTAATTTAAACTGATCTAAAGGGCTTGTTTCACGCATCATTTTTTCTATCTCCTGCCATTTTCTTGGTGCTTTTTCTGATAGGTTAATTGGCGTGTCTTCAGTAATTAAAATATCATCTTCTATTCGAATTCCAATTCCCCACCACTTTGGATCACAAGGACTACCATCGGGTATGTAAATTCCGGGCTCAACGGTAATAATAGCATTTGGGCGAAGTGGACCATATGAATTCAAATCATGAACATCTAATCCAATATGATGCGCTGCACCATGAGGATAATAGCGTCCAAAATCTTTTTCATTTTCAATAATGCCCAATTCAACTAAGCCAGCTGCCACAACTTGTTGGGTTGCTCTTGTAATTTGATCTAAGCGAGTTCCCTTTTTGGCAATTGAAATCCCTGCCTCTTGAGCGTTATACACAATTTCATACAATAGACGTTGTTCTTCACTAAATTTTCCATTCACAGGCAGCGTACGAGTAACATCGGCAGTGTAACCTTGATATTCAGCGCCTAAGTCCATTAATATTAGATCGTTGGAGGTGGGTGCCTCATTGTTTTCGATATAGTGTAAAACACATGCATTGTTCCCAGCTCCAACAATAGATGGATACCCTTCGTATGCTGCCCCATATTTTTTAAATACATATTCATGAATTCCTTGGACTTCACGTTCGCTCATTTCAGGGTTAAGAGCTTTCATGACTTCCACTTGACCAATTGCAGATATTTCAATCGCACGTATTAACTTTTTTAATTCAAAAGATGTTTTTTCTTCACGAAGTGTCCCCAAATAACGTTCCAGTTTTTCAATATCAAAAAAATAATTTCGTAAAGCAAATGCAGATTTAATTTTTAAATCAGTGGGCACATCAAGCGATTCTGATTCAACAAAAGCACGAATCAATTCATCTTCCAATAATGTAGAGTCTCGATTAATCTGCCTATTGATTTGACGCTTTAGTTCAACATAATTTTCATTTGTAACTGAACGTATTGCTTGTTGAATAGAATACTTGGTTCGATTGAAATCAAGAGGGAATCCAATGGATTGTTTGAATGTTTTTTTAAGTTGATATAAATCATAAGGATCGTTATCAAGATCTCTTTCATCATTTTCAAAGTCAAAAATCAACACTTCCTCGAATGTTGAAAAATCAAGTGGTGATTGGATAAACTCGTTGCGCAAAGCAACTCGGTCGAAACCCATTTTTTTTGCTCCATCAACTCCAAGTCTTTTTCCGTTCCACATTTCCATTCTGGCATTTCGTTCTTGGACAAAAAGCTTCTCATTGTATGCGCCATTTTCGTCAATCTGAGTAGATGAATAAAGTACTAACACTGCATGGGGTTCTTTCCAGCCTGTTAAATAGTAAAAATTTGGATCTTGATGGTAGACAAAATCTACATCGTTGGAACGATTCCGGATTGGATTTGCAAACACAACAGCAACGCTATTTTTAGGCATCATCGAACGTAAGGAGTCCCTTCGAGATTGATGAAAAATAATTTGCTCATCATCAATTGAAAAAGATTGTGCAAAACCCAAGAATGAACAAAGTGCAAAAAAATAAAAAAGAGATGACCTCATTGTGTGTAAAAAATAATTTAATAATCCATTAACTCCCCTAAAATGGGTTAATTTTAGATGCAATTTACATCTTTAAATAGAAAAAAGGATATGAAAAAAACAAGTTTAAATGGACTGCATCACCAATTGGGAGCAAAAATGGTAGAGTTTGGAGGTTTTGAAATGCCTGTAAGTTATAGTAGCATAAAGGAAGAACACCAGTGTGTTCGTGAAAAATTGGGTGTATTTGATGTTTCCCATATGGGTGAATTTTTTGTATCTGGTCCAAAAGCTTTAAAGTTTTTACAATATGCGTGTAGTAATGACATCAGTAAACTTGTACCTGGAAAAGCACAATATAATTACTTACCAAACCAAAAAGGGGGTGTTGTTGATGATTTGATTGTATATCAACTGGAAGAAGATGCCTATTTACTGGTTGTAAATGCATCAAATATTGATAAAGATTGGGAATGGCTCACTGAACTCAATGCTGAAATTAAAGCTGAAATGATAAATGCATCAGAAGATTACTCCCTACTTGCAGTTCAAGGTCCTAAAGCAATTGAAGCAATGCAAAAACTCACTTTAGACGATTTAAGTAAACTTCCATTTTACGGTCACTGTACGACTAACTTTGCTGGTATTGAGGATGTCATCGTAGCAACGACAGGATATACTGGATCGGGTGGAGTAGAAATATATTGTAAAAATGAGTTTGCCCGACAATTGTGGAATACTGTTATTGAAGCTGGGGAACCCCATGGTATTCAACCAATTGGCTTAGCTGCAAGAGATACGTTACGTCTAGAAATGGGGTATTGTTTGTATGGTAATGAAATTAACGACACAACCTCACCCATTTCAGCTGGTCTTGGGTGGGTAACCCGTCCGCAAACTAATTTTATTAACTCAATTAAGATTGATAAAGAAAAAACAGGAGGAACCTTGACTAGACTTGTCGGTTTCGAAATGACAGAACGTGGTATTCCTAGAACAGGTCATGTCATTTTATCTGAATCAAATACAACAATTGGACATGTAACTTCTGGCACTCAGTCACCAAGTCTAAATAAGGGGATTGGCTTAGGATATTTAGATATTTCTTTTACAGATTTGAATACACCCATTTATATTCAAATTAGAAATAAAGCAGTCCCTGCAAAAGTTGTTAAATTGCCTTTTTATACGCCCTAATATTGTGAAACCTATTCTGATTCTCGGTGCTAGTGGTTTTATCGGTCATACGCTTTACAAAGAGCTACACCCCTATTTTCCTACCTATGGAACCTATTTTTCGAATAAAAAATTGAAACGCAATAAACAATTTTTTCACTATGCATGTGAAAAAGATGAATTGGGTCCTATACTTCAAAAAATAAAACCCAAGCTGATTATCTCAGCTCTTCGTGGTCCATTTGACGCACAAATTGAGGCGCATTCAGAATTGGTAGATTATATTTTACATTTTAATTGTCGGTTAATGTTCATCTCCTCTACCAATGTTTTTGATGCATTTGAACATTTTCCATCCTACGAATTTGATAAAACATTATCGGAAAGTATTTATGGACGATTCAAAATTAAAATCGAGAATATGTTGCTTCGACTACCTCCAACTAAATACACTATCATTCGACTTCCAATGGTGTTTGGAGTAAATTCACCTCGCATTCAAGAAATTGAAAACCTAATTTCTTGTGACGAAGCTATTGAAGTATTCCCCAATACAATAATAAATGTAACTAGTGATCGAAAGCTTAGCCAACAAATTCATTATATTATTAATCACAAACAAACTGGAATATTCCACTTAGGAAGTACTGATCTCGTCACTCATTTTGACTTCATTAAACGACTTGCTAAACATCGAGGTTGGAATTCAATTAAATACAAACAAGTGTATACAACCAATATGATGAGGTATTTAGCGGTGTTACCAAAAGAAAATAAATTACCCAACTATTTAAATGCAAGTTGTGAAGAAATCTTAAATGATTGTTTTGTTAAAGAGGGTTTTTCCTAGGAAAAAGGATTCTTATATTTGTATTAAATTTATTCTATGGGAAGAGCATTTGAGTTTAGAAAAGCCCGAAAAATGAAACGTTGGTCAGCCATGGCAAAGACCTTTACACGTATTGGGAAAGATATTGTGATTGCAGTAAAAGAAGGTGGTCCAGACCCAGAAAATAATGCTCGTCTTCGCGCAGTTATTCAGAATGCTAAATCAGCTAACATGCCTAAAGACAATGTCGAACGGGCAATAAAAAAAGCTTCAGATAAGAATACTGAAAATTATAAAGAAGTTTTATTCGAAGGATATGCTCCTTATGGAATAGCAGTTTTGGTCGAAACAGCTACCAATAATAATAATCGTACAGTTGCAAATGTGCGTAGTTATTTCAATAAAGCTAATGGAAGTCTTGGAACTTCTGGTTCTGTCGAATTCATGTTTGACCGAACATGTAACTTTAGAATTGACGCAGAGGGTATTGATCCGGAAGAATTGGAACTTGAATTTATTGACTTTGGAGTAGAAGAGGTTTTTACTGATGATGACGGTGTATTGTTATATGGTCCATTTGAACAATTCGGAAGTATCCAAAAAGAACTTGAAAACAGATCGTTAGAAATACTTTCCTCAGGATTTGAGCGTATACCTCAAACACTCACAAAACTTCCCCCAGAACAACAGGAGGAAGTAGAAAAATTACTTGAAAAAATTGAAGAAGATGATGACGTTCAAAACGTTTATCACAATATGGAAATGGGGGACTAATTTAAGTGTACTTCGGCACTTTCCCTATCGCACCCTTTCCCAACGACTTCAAATAAGCAATATCTGTGTCAATATCGTCTGTTGGAGTGAAAAGCGGATGAAAAACCATTTTGGATTTACCCCAATCAAAGATGACTGGAAGGATTGGAACTTCGGCGTTTTTGGCGATGTAATAAAATCCTGTTTTCCAATGACTCACCTTTTTTCTAGTGCCCTCTGGCGCAATAGCCATTCTAAATACATCTTTTTCTTGATACAAACGTGTCATCGCCTCTACTGTATTTTCACTCTTTTTTCTATTTAAGGGTGACCCTCCTAAACCTTTAAAAAACCATGCTGTTAAGGGGTTAAAGAGTTCTTTTTTACCAACAAAATGAATAGGTTCTTTCAAATAACGACGTATCCCAATAGCAATTATAAAATCCCAATTACTCGTATGGGGATAGACTGCAATAACAAATTTTTTATCTTTAGGAAACTCGCCCTCTAATTTGATTTTGAAAATATGAAATGCTATAATTTGGACAATAAAGCTAAACATAGTAAATATATAAAGGTTAAATATACACCTAATTATTAGACATAACTTCTATTCAATATCACGAAAATAATCTTTGCCAAAACCAATTAAAAATAACTGCTTTTTAGCTCGTGTCATCGCCGTATATAGCCAACGGTAATATTCGATTGAAACACCCTCTGGCAAGTATGGCTGTTCAATGAACACCTTATTCCACTGACCACCCTGGGATTTATGGCATGTAATCGCATAAGAATACTTTACTTGTAGAGCATTAAAATAAGGACTGTTTTTAACGGCTAGAAAACGTTTGTATTTTGAACTTAAATGAGCAAAGTCAGCGACAATAGACTGGTACAGTTTATTACCTTCTTCATATGATAAGGACGGTCTTTCAGAAGTTAATGTGTCCGTTAACAGCATTGTTTCAAATGGCTTTTCATCTGGATAATCAACCATCTGAACTTCAACTTTAGCAAATTTAAAACCATAAATTTCTTTGTAACTAATGATTTTTAGAATTTTAACTAAATCACCATTAGCTATAAAACCAGGTGAAGACTCAGAATCTAGCCAGAAATAATTATTCTTTACGACCATTAATTGATCTCCTACTGACAACTCTGCTTCCAAAAATAAAATACGTTGACGTATTTGTTGGTTGTACAAATTTGCTCTTTTGTTTGAGCGAACAATGAAAACCGTTTCATCCAATCCTTCAGTATGTATCGCACTTTCAAGTTCTTCTAAAATTTCATTTCCCTCTTGTAATCTTCTAACATCTAACTTTGAGTCAACCTCAAACACAAATTGAGATTCTGGTGTTTCCATTAGATATCGCAACTCGGTCGCATTGTGAAGGATTCCGGAAAACTCATCTTGTCGAACAACTTCTTTAAGTTCAGTTTCTACAACCTCCTTATTGAAATAATCCGTCAGATATGTGTTGTCTAATGCGGGACTAATTTGCAAGTGCACAGGTGGTAACTGTGCAGGATCCCCTACCAAGAGTAGTTTACAGTTTTTACCAGCATCAACATACTGCATCAAATCAGCGATTAAAGAGCCATTTTCGAACAAACGTGTATTTTGACGATCATCTCCAATCATTGATGCCTCATCAACAATGAAAAGGGTATTCTTATGTTTATTTGGCTTCAAGGTAAATACCATTCCTTTACCTCCTATTGTCTTAGTAAAGTAAATTTGTTTGTGAATGGTGAATGCCTTTTTATTTGCGTATCCACTCATCACCTTTGCAGCACGACCAGTTGGAGCCATCAAAACGGAGCTGTAGTTTATTTTACTGAGGTGTTTGACCAAATGTCCAATGGAAGTTGATTTTCCAGTTCCTGCATACCCCTTTAATACAAAAACCTGATCGTTGTTCCCGTAAAACAAAAAAGGAACAATTTCTTCAAACCAAATAGATTGAGAAACTGTGGGTGTAAAGGGAAAATGATCAATGAGGTGTCGCTTAAAATCTGAAGGCTGCATGAATAAATTTTTGGAAAGATAATTCATTTCTTAAAACCTTTTCTGAATAAAAAAAAATTGTAGTTTTGTTTTACACTAATTTCAAACAACAATGAAGATTGCAGCACAAGTTATCCTATGGATTTTAATCATGTTTTTTAGCTTTAAGATTTACGATTCAATTAATGGTCCAATAAACTTTAACAAAACTAAAAACGAACGTTACGCGAAAGTAATCAATCGTCTTAAAGATATTCGCAAAGCACAAATTGCTCACAAAGATGTGAAAGGTGTGTTCGCAAACAATTTTGATAGCCTTATTAAATTTGTTGACAATGGAATATTTACACTTATCGAAAAAAGAGATTCTTCTTATCTCGAATATGACCGAACTTATCGAATTGATATGTTACGAGAAGTTGTCGTGATTGATACTTTAGGGACTGTCCCAGTTAAGGATTCTTTATTCGGCACAAGCAATTCTTACAAAAAAATGGCTTACGTACCAATTCAAGGTGTTGAAGACAGTACCTTCCAAATTCAGTCTGCCATCATCGATAAAAACGGATATAAAGTACCTGTTTTTGAAGTAAAAATTAATAAAAGTGTAGTCTTGTACGATCAAGATAAGGAACTATTAAAACAGGAAAACGAGACTGTTTCTGTAGACGGTGTCAATGGTCCTGCTATCATACTTGGTTCCCTATCAGATGTTAGTACTAATGGTAACTGGCCAACTATTTTTGATGCAGTTAAACAATAGAGAAAAAAAAAGCAATGCATTATCCATCCTCCTTCATGGGGATGGATTTTCTTTTTGTACCCCTACCCATCATCATCTTTACACTTTTGAAAAAGATAACCTTACTGAAAAAAGTCTTCGTTCATGGATCGATTACCATCAACTCAAGGAACTAAACCCTACCCTTATTCATTTTGAAAATGAGGCAGTTACAGTTCCAGAAGAGCTTTTTTCTGAAGATAATTTGGTTAGTTATCTTACAAGTTCCCAAAAAATTTCTGAAGAAGAAGAACAAAGCTTTGACCCTGTTAAAAAAACAAAACAAAAAGTTGTTTACTCAATTTCCAAAGAAAAAAAGAATCTTTTAAAAGCCATCTTTCCAAAGGCTAGCTCCAGTCATTTTGTGTCCTCATTACTTCCCGATTTGGCAACTTTTTCAGAAGGTCGGGTAAAGAAAAATTTATTTATTCATTTACGGAATGGATATTTTGATTTGTTTCTTTATCAAGGTTCACAACTTTTAATACAAAATTCATTTAAACAAGTTAATGCGGATGAATTCCTTTACTATTTGTTTTATGTTACTGAACAATTTTATTTAAATCCAGATCAGTTTGATCTCTATTTTTTAGGGGAATACGACAAATACGCTGATTATTACACCGGAGTAAGTATATTTCATAATGCAATCACCTTCCTTGATTCCAAACAGGCTCAAAGAGATCCTGCTCATCCCATACCCTACTTTCACCACTATGTTTCGGAATGAGGATTATAGCAGGTAAATTAAAGGGAAGGCGGATCATTGCGCCTAAAAAATTACCCGTTCGACCAACCACTGATCGCTCCAAAGAGGCATTGTTTAATATTCTAAATAACCGACTCGAATGGGATAGTATAAGTGCTCTAGATTTATTTGCTGGAACTGGAAACATAAGTTATGAATTGGGTTCTAGAGGAGTTAATGAAATTACTTCCATTGACCAAAACCAACATTGTATTTTCTTTATCACAAAAACAAGTGAAATACTTGAGCTTCCAATTTTTCCTATCAAGTCTGCTGTAAATGATTTTTTACAACGTCCTACTCGTGCCTATGATTTTATTTTCGCTGACCCTCCCTACTCATTTACTTTAGAGGAACTTATCAGCATAGTCGATCAAGTGATTCTTTACCAATGGATTTCAGATATTGGAATTCTTGTAATTGAACATGACAAACATCTTAGTATGGAAACTCATCCCCATTGGGAGGAAACACGAACCTACGGGAGTAATCGTTTTAGTTTTTTTAGAAAAAAAAGCAGGCCATAAGCCGGATTCTGTCTAGTCTTATCATTTATCTAGGCGAGGGATTACTCCAACGCTCAAACCGCCTACCCTTCTGTATCGAACGAGCCATTCTCAATCACAGATTTACTTGGCGTTGCACCGTATAGAGTTTACCTGATTTCACTACAGCTTAACCTGTACATTCTTTCTGCTGCACTTGTCCTATCCGTTAAAACGGACGACGGGTGTTACCCGCTATACTGCTCTATGGTGTCCGGACTTTCCTCTCCCCGTTAAACGGGCAGCGATAAGAGACCTGCTTTCGCACAAAGGTACACTTTTGTTAATAATTATTAGCAGGAAGATCATTTGACTCAAGGTTTTCCCATTCCCTTTTTTTACATTTGAATTATGGAAGCTTATATTGTTTCAGCGCTTAAGTATCGCCCTCAGCATTTTAATGATGTTGTAGGACAGAAAGCTATTACTCAAACGCTTGAAAATGCTATTTCTAAAAACCAATTGCCTCAAGCGATGCTTTTTTGCGGACCTCGTGGAGTTGGTAAAACGACTTGTGCAAGAATCCTAGCTAAGAAGATAAATACCGAGGATACAACTCCAGTAGATGAAGATTTTGCTTTTAATATTTTCGAACTTGATGCTGCCTCTAACAATTCAGTTGATGATATTCGCAATCTAAATGAACAAGTAAGAATACCTCCCCGAACAGGGAATTTTAAAGTTTATATCATTGATGAGGTTCACATGTTATCAACAGCAGCTTTCAATGCGTTTCTAAAAACACTTGAAGAGCCTCCTAAACACGCTATTTTTATTTTAGCAACTACCGAAAAACACAAAATCATACCTACTATTCTTTCGCGTTGTCAAATTTTTGAGTTCAAACGCATTGGAGCAAAGGACATTCAGCTTTATTTGATGGATATTGCCAAAGATCAAAGTATGCAATATGAAGAAGAAGCACTTTATCTTATTGCTCAAAAAGCAGATGGAGCCTTACGAGATGCATTATCAATATATGATAGGATGTGTAGTTTTTGTAACCAAAATTTAACTACAGAAGCTGTTGCTGAAAACTTAAATATTCTCGATCATACAGCCTATATAAGTCTCACAGAAAAATTAGTCGCACATCAAATTCCTGAAGCTTTGATTCAATATGATCAAATTGTTCAAAAAGGGTTTGATGGATTACAATTTATCAATGGTTTAGCAACCCATTTACGTACTTTATATCTATGTAAAGACAGTCGAACGATAGCAATTTTAGAGGTAAGTGAAAAACTACAACAAAGTTTTTCTGAACAAGCCAAAAATCTTGACCATTCATGGTTGATGGATGCCCTAGAAATTGCAGGAAAATGCGAGGCAACTTATAAAAACAGTCAACACAAACGACTTCATATAGAACTTTGCATAATGCAAATTGCATCACTCCATTTTAATGGAGAAAAAAAAAAGAATTCCTAATTCCAACTTCCTTCTTTCTTAAAAAAGGCAAAACAAATTATTCTGATTCCCAACCAACAAAAAATGAAGTTGAAGAGTCAGTTGTCCATTATCCTAAACCTGAAAGTATAAATAATGATAAGGTAGCTGAATCAAAGGAGAATAGGGAAAAACTCAGCTCTGAAGAAAAAATTGAGAAAGAGGAGGAGGAAAAGCCAACTATAAATATTGTCAAAAAAGGAAATGCAATCTCTTCCTTTTCACTTTCAAGTATTCAGAAAAAAAAGGAATGGGAAAAACAACAAGGTATCAATGAAATTGAACAGGAAAACTTGCCCGAAAACTCATTTACAGCTGAAGATTTAGCAGATCATTGGAAATCCTATTACAAGTCCAAATTGGCTAAAAGAGAGCATAATATAGCTTCTTTATTTCAGTTGGATACCGCTCGAATTCTAAGTAAAAATCAAATTGAATATAGTGTTCCTTCACCGCTTAATAAAGTTGAACTAGAACGTGAATTCCAAACCTTTTTACCTTTTATTCGAGAAAAGCTCCAAAACTATTCCATTGAAATAAAAGTAGTTGTAAATGAAAGTGAAGAAAAAAACTTTATTTATACACCGGAAGAAAAATACAATCGATTAAAAGAAATTAATCCACTAATTGATACACTTCGCAAAGAACTGGATTTGGAACTATAATTAATTGTGTTGTTTGTACAACACTTTAATCATTCCGTCGGCAAGACCAATTTTTGGAACAAAAATTTCTGATGCACCACTCCACTTTAATGCTTTAAGATAAATTTGAGAAGCAGGAATAATTACATCCGAACGGTCTGGATTTAAATTGAATTTTAAAATTCTCTCATCATAGGATAGTTCGTTTAACTGACTGTAGAGCGTGTTAAGCTTTATATAAGACAATGGTCGACCTTCTTTAATTCCTGCAATTTTAAAAAGCTTATTGATATTTCCTCCTGAACCAAGGAGAGCTATTTTGTTAAACCCGGCTGTATTAGTTTCAATCCAAGATTGAATTTCCAACCATACTTTGTCGTTTACCATATTGTTGAGCATTCGTACCGTTCCAATCTTAAATGAGCGCGAAACAATACGTTTACCATTAATTAATACAGAAAATTCTGTACTTCCTCCTCCAACGTCAATATATAAGAATGTTCTATTCTTATTAATGAATTCAAAAATATTTGTCTTTGAAATGATTTCAGCCTCTCTTTTACCATCTATTACCTGAACTTTTATCCCAGTTTTTGCTTTAATTTTATCCACAACCTCTCCTGAGTTATTTGCTTCTCTAAGAGCAGATGTAGCACATGCCATATAATCCTTTACTCCATGAATTTTCATGATGAGTTTAAAAGCCTGCATAGCCTTTATCATCCTTTTTTTGTTAATTGTTGAAATTTCACCCACTGTGAAAGAATCTTCACCAAGACGAATAGGAACCCTAACTATAGCATTTTTTACAAATTTAGGTGGATTACCGGGCACAGTAATTACGTTAGTAATCAATACCCGAACAGCATTTGAACCTATATCTATTGCAGCATATTTTTCAATTTTCATGAACCTAAAATGGATTTAAAATAGGTATAGGTTTCCCATTGAGATCGAATTGGAGCATCATTGGATTTAACAAACTCGTTTTTGATCTTTGTATTCACCAAACGAGCTTTAACATTATCTTGCCAACTAATTAAAAAAGTGTCCAAAAGCTGTTTTTGAAGATTCTTATCATAAATAGGACAGGCAACTTCAACACGATTATCGATATTACGTGTCATTAAATCAGCAGAGGAAATATACATTTTTGAATCTCCATCGTTATGAAAAATATAAACTCTTGGATGCTCTAAAAACTTATCAATTACACTAATTACTTTGATATTTTCACTCATCCCTTTTACCCCTGGAATCAAACAGCACACCCCACGAACAATCATTTCTATCGTCACACCAGCACAACTAGCTTCATATAACTTATCTATCAACTTATAGTTGGTTATATTATTTAACTTCAAGCGAATTAAGGCTGATTTTCCATCTTTTATATTTTGTATTTCCTTGTCAATTAAGCGAATTAGTGTATTGAATGTATAATGTGGTGAAACAATTAAGTGTTGGTATTCCTTCAGTTTATAATTAACTTCCAAGAAATTAAACACCTTTACTACATCCTTTAATATTTTTTGATGAGAAGTGAACAAGGTGTAATCTGTATAAATTTTAGCGGTAGATTCGTTAAAATTGCCTGTGCTTATAAATCCGTAACGTTTTGTCTTATTACCCTCTTCACGTTCTATCACACATATTTTTGTGTGTACCTTAAGACCTGGAACACCAAAAACAAGTTGAATACCAGCAGCTTCAAGTTGTTCAGCAACATGTATGTTATTTTCTTCATCAAAACGAGCTTGAAGTTCAATTTGAACCAATACTTTTTTTCCGTTTTTAGCTGCATTCACTAATGAACTAGCTACTTGAGAAACTGTAGCTAAGCGATATAATGTAATCTTAATAGACCTCACTTTTGGATCAAGTGCTGCCTCACGTAAAAACTTAATTACATAGGAGAAATTATGATAGGGAGCATACATCAAATAATCTTTTTGAGCAATTGCAGATAATAAATTTTGGTGCAATGGTAAACCTTTCAATTCTAATGGCGGAAAACGGTTGTATAGAAGCTCACTACGATTTAAACTAGGAAAATTCATGTAATCGCGTCTATGGTGATATCTTCCACCAGGAATTAGACTATCTGTAGTGTCAATACCTAATTTACTCATCACTATTTTAAGTGTATGAGGATCAATTGTTTTATCATAAACAAGACGCACTGGGTCACCATCCAATCTGTCTTTTACACTATCGATTATTTTCTCCACATAACTTTTGCCTACATCCTCCTCAATATCCAATTCAGCATCACGGGTTATTTTAACCATATGTCCCTCGATATGATTAAATTGAAACATACTAAAAATCAAACGAAAATGATACCTGATCAAATCATCTAGCATCATCAAATATTGCTTATCGCCTTCGTCAGGTAAAACTACAAAGCGATCTAATTCTTTGGGTAATTCAATAAATGCGTACAAGAATTTATCTTCATTGTCCTCTTTCGATTGGTCCAACTCCATTTTAATTGCCAAAAACGCTTTGTTATCAGTAAAATCTTGTTCTTCTTCTTTTAAAATTACAGTGACCAAAGCAGGGCTGACTTTTTGAATAAAATAATCCGTTAAGAAAATAGCTTGTGAAGATGAAACTTGTTTTTCATTGATGAAATGAATATTTTCCTGTTCTAACTCAGTTTCTATTTCAGCTAAAATTTTCGCACTTTCTTGTTGTTGTATAATTACTTCATGAGTAATATTTTCAAGAAGATCTGAAGCTTCTAAACCTCCTAAGGCCTTTTTTCCTGACTTTTTAGATTGTGCAATACGTTTTACTGTAGCATAACGAACTTGAAAAAATTCATCCAGATTATTAGAGAAAATTCCCAAAAACCGAAGTCTTTCGATAAGTGGAACGGATTGATCACCAGCTTCTTGAAGTACACGTGCATTGAAGTCTAACCAACTTAATTCACGGTTGATGTAACGATTATTTTTCATAAGCCATTATCGCTTCTTTTTTCGACCCCGTTGAGGATATTCCATTAGTTATTTCAGTCCATTTTGATTGTGAAAAACGAAGATGGACAAAATCAGCTGTTTTTAATTCAGGGAGTCTGTCACCACAAAAATACTGCGAAGCATCGGAAAAAGCAGGATTATGACCTACTAAAATGATTTTTGAAAATCGATCAGGTAGTTCATTTACAAAAGCACAAACCTCTTGAGCGTTAAATGTATACAATGAATTATCGACAATAAGCTTAGCTGAGGTGAGGTTTGCATGTCGCATCATTATTGTAGCAGTGGATAGCGCTCGGTTTGCAGAACTCGAAAAAACAACATCCATCGACTGAAAAAGAGATGTCCAATGTTTAGCCACACATTCTATTGCATACATGCCCTTGGGTTGTAAAGGACGGTTTTGATCCTCCACAGACCACCCCCAAAAAGACTTTGCATGGCGTAAGAAAAGGAGTTCTTTCATCAGGGAGAAAGTCGTTTACCCTCCCATTTTTTAGAAGGCAGTTGTGTAAATTCAATTCTATCGTGCATTCTATTGGGTCTTCCCTGCCAAAATTCAATTGTCATAGGTCGAACCAGGAAGCCACCCCAATGATCTGGTCGTTTAGGAGGTGTGTCTTTGTGCTTTTTATTCAGTAATGCTAATTCTTGTTCTAGCACCTCACTTGAAGCAACAATACTACTTTGAGCAGAAGCAATAGCTCCTAACTGACTCCCAAGAGGACGAGAATAAAAATAAGCATCAGAAACTGAAGGGTCAACTTTTTCAGCTATTCCTCTTATAATGACTTGACGTTCAAGTTGTGGCCAAAAAAAACTCAATCCAACTTTTGGGTGAGATAGGATTGATTTGCCCTTGTCACTGTTGTAATTCGTATAAAAAATAAATCCTTCCTCACTATATGCTTTAAGTAAAACAACACGTGCCTTGGGAAACTGATCAACTCCGATAGTAACAATTGACATCGCATTTGCTTCTTCAATTGCAGGGTGATCCTTTGCATCATCAAACCATTCGACAAATAATTGGTGTGGATTGGCAGATTTAAGTTCATCTCCCAAACTATATTTGTCATAGCTTTTTCGCAAATGTCCTATGTCTTTTTTTTGGTCCATAGTGCAAGTTACAACATCACTAATTTTTTATGAAATTTTAAAAGCTAACTTTATTCATACAACCTATGTTTTATCATAGAATGAGTTATGAACAAGAATTTTTATGAAATATATTACAACTCAAAAATTTTACCGTCTTCTGCAATTTCAACATTTTGAAAGTATTCTTTAGCTTGTTCTGAAAATTCGTTTAAATCAGAATACCTTGAAGAAAAATGCCCTAAAATGAGACGGTCAACATTAGCTTTTGCGGCTATTTTTGCAGCTTCTTTTGCAGTGCTGTGCTTTGTTTTCTCTGCTAAATCTTGATGTGTGTCTAGAAATGTAGCTTCGTGGTACAAGCAACTGATGTCTAAAACTAAAGGGATTAAGTCTGGAAGATAAGCGGTATCACTACAAAAAGCATATGATTTTGGTTGTGCTGAAGGGAAAGTCAATGTTTCATTTGAAATCAATTGTCCATCAATGGTTGTAATGTCTTTTCCTTGTTTCAGATTTTCCATATCGCTTTTATCCACTCCGTATTCTTCAACTTTCTCAGAATTGATTTTTCGAGGTCCTTTCTT
>JAUROD010000019.1 GCA_030835845.1 Flavobacteriaceae bacterium | reverse complement strand
TAAAAATAAACTTAATCATTTAAGAAATTTAGTTTATTTTTAGTTAATTATAGAGGCTAATGAGCAAAAGTTTTCTTCTTGTTGTCACAACTTTAATAAATATCGTAATCTTAAACGCGCAAAATCAAGTAAAAAAAGATATTCCATCCTCTTTAAGAACAAAATTAAATAAAGGCACGCAAACAATTGGACTGCCTCTCGTTCCAAGAAAAAATAATACAGAATATTTAATTTATGGATTTGAAATACCAGATTTTTGGAGAAATCAACCCGTAAATCTTAATACATTTAAAATCAACCTCTCACCCAATCCGTTTTATTCTTCTTTCATACTTTATTATCCTGAAGATATTCAGGATTACAGTCTAAGACTTTTGACACTTGATGGAAAAAATATCCCTTTTATTACAGAGACGATAGAAAACAAAATAATAGTAGAAATTACTTCTGAATACCAAGGTTTACTCCTCGTATACTTTAGAATAAATGGAAATAACTTCTTTAAAAAAGCAATTTCTAATTAATCTCTGTTTAATAAAATTGAATAATTATCTCCTATTTTTTTTGTAATTTCACTTAATAAATTTTTATGATATGAGCAACCCTATACTAGACCATTTACAACAAAAAGCAAACGAAGCAGATCCAATCGGTGGCACACTAAAGTTCGTTATCGATGAACTAACTGTTTTTGTTGATGGGAACGGTCCTAAAAATATTGTATCACTTTCAAATGAAGAAGCTGATTGTACAATAACAACTTCGGCTTCAATTTTACAAGAACTTCAGAGTGGTGACCTTAACCCAATGATGGCGGTAATGGGTGGTAAAGTAAAAATTAGTGGCGATATGGGGTTGGCAATGAAAGTCCAATCAATAATGGGCTAAGACTGTCTATACATCACAAATAGAAATTGCTCTTTTTAATGAATCGATAGGCTTATCGTTAGTCGGTATAAACTCTTGCGCCACGTAACCAGTATAGCCTGTGTCAACAATAGCCTTCATGATAGCTGGATAAAATAACTCTTGTGTTTCATCAATTTCATGACGACCTGGTACTCCTGCGGTATGATAATGTCCAAAATATTCATGACTCTCGCGAATAGTTCTAATTATATCTCCCTCCGAAATTTGCATATGATATATATCATACAGTAATTTGAAATTTGGAGAATCTAAGCGTTTACATAGTTCAATTCCCCAAGATGAATTGTCACACATATAATCTGGATGATTAACTTTAGAATTAAATAATTCCATTTGAATTACAACCCCTCGTTTTTCAGCACGCGACATAATTTTTTTAAGCCCTTTTACACTGTTTTTTAGACCAGTTTCGTCGTCCATTCCACGACGGTTCCCAGAAAAACAAATTAGGTTTTTAAACCCCGCATCTGCGACTAAATCAATGTGATTTAAATAGCTGTCTATTAATTTTTGATGGTATTGTGTATCATTAAACCCCTCAGTCAAACTAATCTCTGCTCCTTCACACATAGTTGAAATTAATCCATGCTTTTTTAAAGTGGCCCATCCACTTGGGTCTATCAGATCAATCCCAACTAAACCAATTTCTTTTACAACAACACATAATTCTTCCAGACTTAATTCAGGAAAACACCAATCACAAACCGAATGGTTAATATTCCCCTTTAAAATTTTGTTTCGTGAACTTTCCATTTCATTTGACATTTGAAGTGGGAACAGAGCTGCTGCTGATGTTCCTGCAGAAACTCTTTTTATCGCTTCCCTTCTATTAATTTTTGATAAACTCATAACTACCTGACATTTGAACGTAAAACTACATTATGTAATAACTTTTGTGACAGTCGCTTTAAATAAACTCCTAACTTTTCTTTTCTTCCAAAATAGCTTTCCCATTTTTTATTGTCAATAGCTCGAATCATGTCCCGACAAAAAGAAGTGACTTTAAGTCCAGATCTTGTAGCAGGATCATCGTGTCCTAATTTATTTCCATCTCCCGTTAATGCATTTACAGTTACTTGTGTCTGTACAAACCCGGGGCAGATTAGACTAACTGAAATATTATCCTTTTGATGTTCCATTCGTAAAACATCGAAAAAACCATGTAAGGCATGTTTTGCTCCACAATAACCTGATCTAAATGGAGAACCGTATTTCCCCATTACACTGGTAACTACAACAAAATGACCTTTTTGTCTTTCTATAAAGTAGGGTAACAATGCTTTTGTAAGTGCTAAAGTTCCTAAATAATTTATTTCTATAAGTCGCTGATATACTTCGAAAGAGGTCTCTGCAATCAAAGAACGTTGACTTACTCCACCATTATTAATTAATATGTCAATTTTGTCAAAACACTTCTTAGCCTGAATAACTTTGGAGGGAATTTCATCAAATTTTGTTAGATCTAGAGGGACAATCGCAACATTATTTGGATTTGAACAAAGCGACTTAACTCTTTCTAACTCATCCTCTCTTCTCGCAGAGAGAACTAATTTATTTCCACGTTTTGAATACTGTAGAGCTAATTCTTCTCCAATTCCTGAAGAAGCACCCGTAATCCAAATTACATCATCTTTCATCATTTCTAGCTTAACTCCCAACCAGATCTATAATTTCTTCCAACAAACTGGTTTGCTTCTTCAAGGTTAGTAATTCGCATAGCGTTTCCATCCCACAATAATTTTTTCTGACCATAATATTCAAATCTTTCCTCGTTTTGTTTCCTTAAAAGATATGATCGAATAGCAATATTTCCCATCAAAACGGTTTCAGTAAGTGGTCCTGAATAATCAAAGGAGGAAGTGAGTGCTTTATGCTCATCACTATTAAATCCAGCTTTTACGGCATCAATCCATTTGCGTTGATGTCCATGTTCTGGTTCATTTTCTTCAGGTTGTTCATAGGTAGTAACCTCTTCTCCAGGAAGATATAATCTAGGGTTATAACCATAGACTCCAGTAGTAATAATTCCTTTTTCACCAATCATCATTACACCATTTGCATTATTTGGGTCACCAATAAAATCGTCAGCTGGAATTAACTCCGGATGAGCAGGCCGAATTCCCCCATCGGACCATTCCATTTTAATTGGTGTTGTATTGGTCTCTGTAGCACCAAAATTAATTGTTACAAAAGATGATGGTGGGCAACCTTCAGGAAGGTACTCAGCAGTCCACATTTGTTTATAAACACTTCCAACGCTACATTCTACAGCAGTTGGATATTTAAGTTTAAGTGCTTTGAAAGGGACATCAATCAAGTGGCAACCCATATCTCCCAATGCTCCTGTACCATATTCCCACCATCCTCTCCAATTAAATGGATGCATAGCTGAGCTGTATGGGGTTTTTTTAGCAGGTCCTAACCATAAATCCCAAGCTAGATTTTCAGGTTTATTTTCAGGATCTGGTGATGGAATTGGTATTCCTTGTGGCCATACTGGACGATTAGTCCAAACCTTTATTGTGTGTACATTCCCAATTTTTCCAGAGTTTATCCATTCTTGAACTTGCAATTGAGCTGGGTTTGAAGCTCCTTGATTTCCCATTTGAGAAACAATTTTCTGAGCACGAGCTGTTTCGGTTAATAAACGTGCCTCGCTTATATTGTGTGTGAGAGGCTTTTGAACATAAACGTGAATCCCTCTTTTCATTGCTTCCATTGCAATAACAGCATGCGTGTGATCAGGTGTAGATATTGTTACTGCATCAAGATCTTTTTCGTTGTCAAACATCACTCGGAAATCACGATAAAATGTAGCCTCTGAAAAATGTTTCCTCACCTCAGTTACTCCATGCTTACCTGTTGGATCTATATCGCAAAGACCAACAACACGTTCACGCCCGTTTACTGAAGCATTAATAATATCCCCTCTTCCTTTTCCACCAGCACCTACAGATGCAATGTTAAGTCGATCACTTGGGGAAACAAAACCAGGACCTCCTAAAACATGACGAGGTACAATTACTATTGATGAAGCGAAAAGACTTTTTTTAACAAAATCTCTTCTTGAAGAATTTGCTGTGTTATTTTTTTTCATAATTAAAAACTATATGCTCTAAACTACAAAAAAATACGTTACCCTATGGGGTAATGAAATTACCAATCCATTCTTCATTTTTTAAATTAAAAACTGCACGCTGATGATTTGGTCGCATCAAGCGTAGGTATTCTATTTGATAGGGTTTAAAGATTAACTTTCGAAAATAATTAAATTCAGAATACATTACATCGTCCATTGACTTTAATATTGTTCCTGGAGAACTAACACTAGTGTAATCCTTTTGAGCATTTGGAGACTGTTGAATAAAGTCCTTTTCACTCTCTTCAATTGAAATGCAGTTTACTTTGACTCTTATTTGAGTTAATTTTCTATGATCATAGAAAAGTAATTCAGCAGAGGAATTTTCCGTTAGATCAATAATTTTCTTTGTTCTTGAATCAGTAAAAATGGTAAATAAATTTTCAGTAGAATCGAAGTTTCTAAGAACTACTGTCCTAAGCTCAGGATTTCCCTTTGAATTAACTGTACCAAGGACAAAGTATCGAAATGGATGATTGCGATTTGTTTTGGCCTTTATCCATTCTGTTTTACAAGTAAGTAGAATGTTACTCAACATCTGGTTGATTTTTTTTGAACCAATTATCAACCCGTTGAATGGCATTTTGCTGAATATCTTTCCAAAATAGATTGATGTCAGCAAAATGATAATTTTTTATTAGAGATAGGAAGAAACGTTTAGGGATTTTTGGAACTGTTGACCACAACATTCCATCAATAACCTCAACCTCAAGAGCATTTGGATATATTTGGTTGTCTGTGTTGAGTACTCCCAGATGTTGATCATAGTTTGATCTAATCTCATTTCCCCACGTGATTGGATTTGTAACGGTTCCTCCACTGTACCATTCCTTGTAGCGTTTTGGATATTTTTTTCTTTTGTAGGTGTTCCAACTTACATATCCATTAGTTGATATAGGAGTTTCAAGACTTTTAATTGTCTTAAACTCTATTTCCATGACCCGAATTCCAGGAAGATAAGCTGCAACTAGTCTTTGTTGCAGTGGCTTGTTATCGAAAAAATCAAGTAATAACATTTTACCCATTATGCTTCCTTGACTATGTGAAGCAAGAATAATGGGTTTGCCATTATTATAATTATCTAAATAATACTGAAATGCTTTACGAACATCACTATACGCAACGTTCCTTGATGGAGCTTCTTCTTTGTCATACGGTGCTACATATATTTTATAGTGAGATTGTCGGTAAAAAGGAGCATATAAATTTCCAGCTGCTTCAAAAGCTGATGCTTGATATGCAATCGTCCCTTCAAGTACGTCTTTACGAATTTCGGGGTCACGAATGTCAGCATTCCAAGCTGTATTTTTTCTGTCTGTTAAAATAGTTGGATAGATAAAAAAAACATCCGCTCGTTTAGCTTCCGTTTTGCTACCAATCACATTTTTTAATTCTAATGGGTGCTTGTCTGGAAGTACAGCCCAAAAGTCTTCATTCGCGTAATCTGGAGCCTCTGGAATTTTTGTTTCGTCAAATGATAACGTTTTATAAGTGCTTTTACATCCTGTTAATAAGAGTGATCCTGTTAGGGCCAAAAGTAATTTTTTCAATTTTCTTTTAAATATACATTAAAAAAAAATTATTCTCATTTCATTATACTCTATTAACATTTACAATTTTTGTAGCCAATCAAAAATAAGTATCTTTCAATGATTAAAATTAGAACCTATGAAAATTCAAACTACAGCAATCGTAGCACTTTTTTTTCTAACATCACTTATAAGTTGTCAGAACAACAATAAAAATGAGGCAAAAAAAGAAATTCACATCGAGAAAATGGTTGTAAATGATTCTATCGTTAAAGCAACAATAACTACCTCTTTGAAACAGGGGGATAAAATCACTAAAGAGATTGAAGTAATTGAAGGTAATAAAGAAGATATTGATCAAATTATCAGCAAATATTCTTCGGGAAATTCTCACAAAAATCATGAAACAGATAGTACAGATAAAGGGCATAAAGAAATGGTGAAAAAAGTCAGCTTTTCTTTGAATCCAAAAAGTGGGACGAGTACATCTGGTATGGTAACTTTTACAGAATCTGAGGGAAAAGTTTCCTTAGAGGCACATATTAACGGTCTAACACCAGGGGTTCATGCAATTCATATTCATGAAAAAGCAGACTGTAGTTCCGATGACGGGAAATCATCTGGAGGACATTGGAATCCAACTTTTGAACCTCACGGGAGTTGGGGAAGTGATCTAGGTTTTCACCGCGGTGATATTGGTAATTTCATAGCCGACGAATCTGGGCATGGTATGGTACAATTAAGTACTGACTTGTGGTGCATTGGTTGTGAAGATGAAAATAAAAATATTCTAGGGAAGGCGATAATTGTTCACCAAGGTGAGGACGATTTATTATCACAACCTTCAGGGGCAGCTGGAGCTCGCATTAGTTGTGCGGGTTTAATCCAATAGTAACTTATCCTGAGGGTTTCCATGGACTCAAAACATAAAGAGATTGAATTTGTAGCACTTCTTGATGAGCATCAAAATATTGTGCATAAAATTTGTAGAATGTACACAAATGGAAAAGATTCGCACAATGACTTATTCCAAGAAATTTCAATTCAACTATGGAAATCTTATGATAGATTCGAGGGAAAATCTAAATTTTCCACTTGGATGTATCGGGTTGGTCTAAATACAGCAATTACCCTATATCGAAAGCAAAAAAAACAACTCAACGGGTACGCATTAGAGGAAGAGCATTTTTTGATGAAAGAAGATGAATATGATTCTGAAAAAGATGATCAAATAGAATGGTTGTATAAACAAATAGAAAGTTTTTCAGAGATTGATAAAGCACTCACTCTGTTGTATCTTGAAGATAAAAAGTACGATGAAATTTCAGAAACTTTAGGAATTTCATCAATCAACGCGAGGGTTAAAATTAATCGTATAAAGCAGCGATTGAAAGCACTAATAAACAGCAGAAAAAATGGATGAATTAGAAGGACTCAAAAATAAATGGGCTAAGCAATCATTTCGGAAAAAGTATACTGATAAGGAATTAAATCAACTGTTGACCAAAAAATCTACATCAAATATCCGTTGGATTTTTTACCTCAGTATTGGTGAGTTTATCCTTTATATGCTTTTTCCAATTCTAGTCCCAAATTATGGTCAATCTTTTGAATATTATCGAAGTATTCATCTTTATGGATTTGCCAAAGGAGTGACCTATATGGGTTATGGACTTCTTCTATACTTTAGCTTTCGCTTTTTTCAAAACTACAGAAGTATATCGGTAAGTGATTCCATAAAAGGTCATTTATCTGCAATTCTTAAAACTAGAAAATCAGTTAATCTTTATATACTATCGAATTTGGTGCTGATTTTTATTTTTCTTACTGTAGTAATGATTTCAAGCATTGAATATGATCCGTCTTATAAATCGTTGAATAACAACAATGACGTTTCGTGGTATTTGATACTTCTTATTATTATGGGTGTAATAATTGTATTAACGGCATTTTTAGGGTTAATCTACTACCTTGTATATGGTAGATTTTTAGCATCATTAAAACGCAACGAAAAAGAACTAATGGAGGCTAATAAATTGGATTAACTGCCTACCATTCACGTTGTTTGTTTAATTGTTCCTGTTCTTCAATTTCTTTGGCAGAAAGTACCTTTAGGAATGAAGGGTGTTGCTCTATTGCGAACTGAATTTTTTCAATAATCTCTTCTGAGGTATCATTATCATAATCAATCTCTAATGGTGCTTTTATCACTATTGATTGAAGAATCCCCTTTTTCTTTATCATTAAACCCTTTTTGTCAAACGATCGTCTAAAACCGTCGATAACGATAGGAACTACAATTGGTTTATATTTTTTTATAATATGAGCAGTACCCTTTCGCATAGGTCTAAATGGTGTGGTGGTTCCTTGAGGAAAGGTAATTACCCAGCCATCCTCAAGTGCTTTGCCAATATTCGAAATATCACTCATTTTAACTTGTCGCTGAACATCCTTACCTGCTTCCCTCCATGTCCGCTCTATAGAGATAGATCCGGCATAGGCTAAAATACGTGGAAGTAGTCCTGCTTTCATTGTTTCTTTAGCTGCTATGTAATAAATATTGAGTTTTGGGTTCCACAAATACCCTACATTTTTGATGCTATCTATTCGACCTTTTAAACTTGCATTAAAAACATGAAACATGGCTACAACATCAGCATAATATGTTTGATGATTGGATACAAATAAAACATTTACCCCAGGTAGATTTTTTATTTGGTCTGAACCCTCTATTTTTAATTCGTTAAAACCACGATAACGTCGATGAGTTAAATAACCCATATAACGAATTAACATTTTTTTTAAGAAAAGGTAATGACCAAAAGGATTACGTTCGAACAGCTTCATACATCTAAAATCAATCAAAGATAAGACTATTTGACTAATCGCAATAGTTCTCTTAACTCCGATAATATCATTGCTGTTGCACCCCATACTTCATAGTCCCCAAAAACAAACATTGGGACTTCTTTTGCCTTTGCGTATGAAGCCGAAATAATTCCCTTTTGAACGGATAAATCATCCATCAATAATTTCAAAGGAATTTGGATTATATGATCTACTTCATCTAGTTCAGGAATGAATTCCGGTTGGTTTTGAGAATAACTCAAAAAAGGGAACACATGAAAATTGCTTGGTGGGATAAAAGTAGGTGTCAATTCTTTGATGAAATTAACTTCTGATTGGACTACTCCAATTTCTTCTTGAGTTTCGCGTAATGCTGTTTGCCAAAGAGAATCATCATTTTGTTCCGTTTTGCCTCCAGGAAAACTTATTTGCCCGGAATGTTTTCCGTTATATTGTGTTCTTTGAATTAAACTAAATGAAAGTTCACCCATTTTATCTGGATACAATAAAATCATTACTGCAGCTTGTTTTGCGTCTTTAGGTGGATTTAAAAATATATCAATAGATGATATTCTGAATTTTGGAGCCATTTTTAGATGCGCAATCTTTCCAGGTCTTGGAATTTCCTCTAATTTAGTAGCTAGTAATTTAATATCATTCATCTCCATATGAGTAAAATCATTGTTTTAACTTTAATCTCAATTGTTTTTTTTGGTGTGAGTTGCTCCTCTTCCGCTGAAAAAAAATTATCTAAACCACCAAATCCAAAGAAAGTTTTAACCAAAGTTAAAAAGAAAAATAAATTACTAATAGAGGAGCCAACACTATTATTAAATGAAAAGAATGCAATTCCTTTCTTATTTGAATATCAAAAAAATAAACTTCCTTCAAAAGTAAAAGTCAGTACACGGTTTGGGGATATAATCATCAAACTTTTTGATGAAGCACCTTATCATAAGTCAAATTTTATTTACTTAACACGTCTAGGTTATTTTAATGACACCTTTTTTCATCGAGTTGTACCAAATTTTGTTATCCAAGGGGGGAATTCAGATCATCCCAACACCTCAAAGAAGAGGAGACAAATCGGACGATATTTACTTCCGCCTGACGTTAAAAAAGGACTCAAACATCATCGAGGTATTGTTTCCATGCCGAGTAGTGAAATGGACAACCCACATAGACTTGCCTCTCCATATGAGTTCTTTATTGTTCAACAAAAGGGAGGTGCTTATCATCTGGACGGAAATTACACCCCTTTTGGTGAAGTAATTGAAGGCATAGAAATTGTTGATATAATTTGCGAACAACCCATCGATAGTCGCGAGGCACCTATCGAAAACATAAGAATGCAAGTAAGTATTGTCAATGAATAACTACTATTATCATTTATTCTTATTATATTTGATTAATCATAAGATATGCTAATATGACACTAACTCAACTCTCTTACATGATTGCAGTAGCTGAAGCTGGTAACTTTACCCTTGCAGCAGAAAGAGTTTATGTAACCCAGCCTACACTGAGTATGCAAATTCAAAAACTAGAAGACGAACTAGGCGTACAAATCTTTAATCGTACAAAAAAGCCTATCCGACTAACCAAGGTGGGTGAGCAAATACTTATTCAAGCTAGAAACATAATTGCCGAAGCAAAGCGAATGGATGATATAGTTGCTCAAGAGAAAGGGTTTATAGGTGGCGAGTTTAATCTTGGAATTATTCCTACAGTGATGCCTACTCTTTTGCCTATGTTCCTAAATCATTTTATAAAATCTTATCCGAAAATTAATCTGAAAATTCAGGAATTAAATACAGATACAATAATCAATCAACTTAAAGAAGGAAGATTAGATGCAGGCATAGCAGCAACACCCCTAAAGCTTGAGAGTCTTGAAGAAAGACCATTATATTACGAACCTTTCGTGGGTTACATTCCAAATAATCATAGACTTAATGGAGTTAAAGAACTCATTCAAGAAGACCTGGAAAATGAAATGGTTTTAATGCTAGAAGATGGACATTGTTTTCGAAATCAAGCACTTTCATTATGTGGTTTGAAAAACAATAGCAATCAGAATCAATTTAATCTAAAAAGCGGCAGTTTTGAAACATTAATAAATCTATCAAATGAAGGCCTTGGCATGACACTTATACCTTATTTGACTACACTGAATCTCTCTGAGAGCAATAAGCATAAATTAAGATTTTTTTCGGATCCACCTCCAGCCAGAGAGATTAGCTTAGTTTTTCCAAAAAGTTTACTTAAAATTCAAATAATTGAAGCCTTGAAAAGCAGCATCGAAGGTATCGTTAGGGGTGCTATACGATTTGAAAATGTAAAAATCGTAAGCCCCTAACAAGCAAATTAAATCTTGTTATTCTTTTATTGAATGATACCAATCCTCCAAGTGATGAACCTCAGGAACTGTTAATCTTTGTTTTGCTTTTGTGAACTCTTTATTCAATAGCTGTTTATTAAAACTTACTTTCTGTAGGACTTCTTTGTAAAATTCAAGTTTGGACATTTATTTTGGTTTATTTCAAATTTAATCCCAAAAAAAAGACTCTCTTGTTTAAAAAATGTTAAAATTACTACTAGGTATTGCATAATACTATTTAAAAGATATATATTTGCAAAGGAAACTACTAAATGAAACGTAGCACATGAACATTGAAAACACAAAAGCACAAATGCGAAAAGGTATATTAGAATTATGTATTTTATCTATTTTAGATCAAACTCCTAAATATTCTTCTGATATACTTGATCATTTAAAAAACTCGAAATTACTTGTAGTTGAAGGCACATTATATCCATTACTCACTCGATTAAAAAATGGGGGGCTTTTAGACTATAATTGGGAAGAGTCAAAATCTGGGCCACCAAGAAAATACTACACGATAACAGAAAAAGGCCAATCTTTTTTAGAAGAATTAAATCAGTCTTGGAAAGAACTTTCAAAAGCAGTAATCACCCTAACAAAAAAATAAACCCACAATGAATAAAACAATTAATATACACCTTGCGCATATACTTTTTACCTTAGATGAAAAGGCATATGAAATACTAAAAGACTATCTCAATACGCTTGAGAAAATGCTTAAAAATACTGAGGGCGGTAATGACATACTTGAAGACATAGAGCTAAGAATTGCAGAACTATTTAGCGAAAAAAAGCATAATCCAGATGACGTTATTTCTGTTGAAATTGTAGAAAAAGTTTTAGCTACACTTGGAGCACCTGAAGATTTCATGGATGAAGATCTAGAAGACAACAAAACAACTTTTACAGAACCAAAAAAGCTTTTCCGAGATCCTGATGATCGATTTATAGGTGGAGTTGCTGGTGGTCTAAGTCATTATATAGGGATAGATAGTCTTTGGATTCGGCTTATTTTATTAATTCTATTTTTCTCATCAGTTGGTGGAGTTGTTTTGATTTATATTCTTCTTTGGATTCTAATTCCAGAAGCTCAAACAACTGCAGAGAAGCTAAAAATGAAAGGAGAGCCTGTAAACGTCTCAAATATTAGTAAAAAGATTAAAGAAGAACTTGATCAAGTTGGTGATAAAGTAAAAGATGTTGACTATGAGAATTTAGGGAATCAGCTAAAAAAAAAGTCCAAAACATTAGTGGATTTGGTCGTTAAGCTAATTCTATATCTCCTAAAGTTTCTAGGATTACTCGTTGGTATTTTATTATTATTTGTATCCAGTATTTCATTGATTGGAATTTTTATTGGACTAACTATGTTCGGTATCATTGGTAGTAGCTTTTTTCCAATGGATTTTCTATATCTTCTGTCAGGTACTGCTCTTCCAATTTCAATAATTACGATACTATTAGCTACATCAATTGGAATACCTTTCTTGTTCTTGTTCTCTGCAGGGCTTCGGCTAATGTCAAACAAAGGTCCCGTTATGAAGCAAATAACAAGAAATATTTTACTTGTAATTTGGTTAATCACTTTACTAATTGCTGTTGTATTTGGTGGTGTAGAATTTCGTTCAAAAGCAATAACAACAACAAATACTGATAGAGTCTATCTTCCAATTGAGAAGAAAGATACACTCAAACTTTTTGCTAATGACATGAATGAGTTTGAGGAAACAATGGTTATTTCAAATCAATTTAACTTCTCTGGATTAAAATTTATAACAAAAGAAGATGGTAAAGACTATCGAGTCAGTTCGGATATTCGTCTTTTAATTGAATTATCTAAATCGAATGAAATTGAACTTAACATTGAAAAGAAAGCGTTTGGATGGAGCAAACAAAGAGCAACTAAAACAACTTCATTAATGAATTATCAACATGATTATAATGATGGTAAATTACTATTAAACAATTACTGGATTGCACCCACATCTGAGAGAAACAAGCCAGACAAAGTCAATCTTAAACTAAAAATTCCTGAAGGGCAATATATTTGGATTGATGATGAACTGTCGTCTCACCTATCTTCAAAAATAAAAAATGATAAAAATTATTATCGTCGAGACATTGCTGGTCATCTTTGGAAGATGCAAAAAGGTCAGTTAATATGTCAAGACTGTGAGAGTCTTAGTGGAGAAATAGAATTTAGTGAAGATAAAATGAGTTTTGATATTTCAAATGATGAATCTGAATTAGAACTCAATATAGGGAATGATGGGATTCGAATAAAAAAGAAAAACAACGACGACTAAACTCCTTAAAACATGCTTAAGTCTTTTAAAAAAACCTATGGCACTCCAAGATTAAATACTATATTTGCCTACCATTTTTCGGGGTGTAGCGTAGCCCGGTCATCGCGCCTGCTTTGGGAGCAGGAGGTCGCAGGTTCGAATCCTGCCACCCCGACAAAAAATGGACCACGGGATGTGGCGCAGCCTGGTAGCGCACACGCATGGGGTGCGTGGGGTCGCAGGTTCAAATCCTGTCATCCCGACTTCTACTTTCTTACAACCCTTGTTTTTCAAGGGTTTATATTTCCAAAACAATCAACTTTTGAATCCATCAAATAACAATCAGTTATTTCATGGTCAATACACTAACAAACAAACTTTATCAAATGAATTTTAAAATCACACTTTTAGTAAGCCTTTTTTCTGTTTTTGCTTTTTCACAGAAAATAAATGAAAAAGATATATTAGGAAAATGGAAACTTCAAATAGACATTAAAAAACAAATAGATAAGGAATCTAAAGAAATGGGACTGTTTGAAAAGATAGTTATAAAATCTATGTCAAATATGATTGAATCAATTATTGAGGAGATAGACATAACATTTGATTTTTACAAAAAAGGTAAATTAACTCTTATTGTTGATGTTTTAGATGGAAGAACTCCAAAAGAAATTGAAACCCTTAATTGGTACTTAGATTCTAATTCCAATATTATAATTGATGATATTAAATCTGAAAAAGTAACAATCAATAATGATGGTTATTGGAAAATGGTTAATGATGAAATGCATTTTTACGAAGATGATAGTGAAATTGAAAAAGTTCGGCTAGTTAGATTCATCAATTAAATAATACTCAAAAGAGGAAAATGATTAAAAATTAAAAAATATTTGGAGTTTTTACATTTTTAATTCTAATTTTGACTTGTTTAAGCGAAAATCAAGAATCGCTTTTAGCTGAACATAATGCATCGTGTTTCCATTTTCGGTGTTTTGGGAATTAGGAAGTCAAACCCAAAAACTGCTCGTCAAACGAGAACCCGGAGTATAAAGCTAACTTCCGACTTTCTAAAGTCTATTTTTTTTACTTGTAATTACCCCTTTTCTTTATCTCTGATACAAAGAAGAATCTGATACTTTTTTTGTCTTTTCTCCAAATCAATTCATTCTCTGACTGAATTTTTTCAGTGAATTAATTTTTAAAATGACAAAAAATGAAAACTAGATATATTGATTTTATTCAACAAACATTTGATTTCCCACAAGAAGAATTTGAGGTAAAAAAGGATAATTTACTTTACCATAATATTGATTTAGCTTCTTTAATAAAAAAATACGGCACTCCATTCAAGTTTACCTATTTACCAAATATTACAAAGAGTATTCAAAAGGTAAAAACATGGTTTAGTGATGCCATAAAAGAAAATAACTATGAAGGGAGTTATAATTATTGTTATTGTACTAAAAGCTCCCATTTTAAACATATTATCGAAGAGGTTTTAAAAAACGATACACATATTGAAACCTCATCAGCATTTGATATTGACCTTGTAGAATCCCTTATGAAAGAGGGGAAAATAACAAAAGATAATTATGTTATCTGTAATGGTTTTAAGCGAGATCAATATATTACAAATATCGCTAGATTAATAGACAATGGTCACTCAAAATGCATTCCCATAATTGATAACTATCAAGAATTGAATCTTTTATCCTCTGAAATTCAATCAAATTTCAATATTGGAATTCGGATTGCATCTGAAGAAGATCCAAAATTTCAGTTTTATACTTCTCGTTTGGGAATCGGTTACAAAAATATTGTTCCATTTTACAAAAATGAAATACAAAAAAATAAGAAGGTCAAGCTCAAAATGCTTCATTTTTTTATAAATACAGGAATTAGAGATACTGCATACTACTGGAATGAATTACATAAGTGTTTGAAAGTTTATACAAGTCTTAAAAAAATGTGTCCAACATTAGATAGTTTGAATATTGGTGGTGGTTTTCCAATTAAAAATTCATTGGGATTTGAATTTGATTATGAATATATGGTTCAAGAAATTGTGAATCAAATTAAATTGACTTGTGAGGAAGCAAATGTTCCAGTCCCAAATATATTTACGGAGTTTGGAAGTTTTACTGTAGGAGAAAGTGGAGGTGCTGTTTATGAAATACTATATCAAAAACAACAAAATGATCGTGAAAAATGGAATATTATAAATTCTTCATTCATAACTACCCTGCCAGACACCTGGACAATCAATCAACGTTTTGTTATGCTTCCTATTAACCATTGGAAAGAACCTTACGAAAGAGTTTTGTTAGGAGGGCTAACATGTGATAGCGATGATTATTACAACAGCGAGCAACACCTCAATGCTATTTATCTTCCTAAGTACAATGCGAAAAAACCACTATATATTGGTTTTTTTAACGCAGGTGCTTATCAGGAAAATATTGGTGGGTATGGTGGGTTACAACATTGTTTAATTCCTCAACCAAAACATATTATTATCGAACTAGACGAAAGGGGAAACCCACAAACTAGAGTATATAGAGAACAACAAAAAAGTGAAGAATTTTTAAAAATTTTAGGTTATGAACATAGCTAGAACATATGCAGGTATTGAACCTGAATATGCCCAAGAATCTTTATCAAAGATTATATTATTACCTGTTAAATACGATGGAACCAGCACTTGGATAAAAGGGGCTGACAAAGGAGTTGATGCATTTTTGGAGGCATCTGAAAATATGGAGTTATACGATATTGAAACAAATAGTGAAGTATATCGTAAGGGAATCTTTTTAGCGGATTCAATTGTAGAAAGCAGCTCGCCAGATAAAATGGTAGAAGCAGTTCATAAAACGGTAAAGCATTATTTAAATCGGAATAAATTTGTCACCCTCTTTGGTGGAGAGCATTCTATTTCAATTGGATCAATCAAAGCCTTCAATGAATGTTTTGAAAACCTTACAGTACTTCAAATTGATGCACATGCTGATTTACGTAAAGAGTATCACGGATCAATCTACAATCATGCCTGTGCGATGTATGATGCGAGTCAAAATACAAATCTTATTCAGGTTGGTATTCGTTCTATGGATAAATCAGAAATGACTGTAATGGATCAAGAGAAAGTCTTTTTAGCTGCAAAAATGGTAGATGATGATTATTGGATGGAAAATGCGATCAGTTTAATGACTGAAAACGTGTACATAACTTTTGATTTAGATGCTTTTGATTCTTCGATAATGCCCTCGACCGGAACACCAGAACCAGGTGGTTTATATTGGTATGAAACACTCGCCTTTTTAAAAATGGTGTTTGAAGAAAAAAATGTGGTTGGTTTCGACATTGTTGAACTTTGTCCTAATTCTAATAATAAGGCTCCTGATTTTTTAGCAGCAAAATTATATTATAAAATGTTAAGTTATAAATACTTAGAAATTGAAAAATAATCACTTTTAGAACAAATGAAAGATAATAAAATCACTCAATTTATAGAAGATCACTTTTTACACTTCAACGCAGCAGCACTAAAAGATGCAGCAAAAGGGTATAAAAATCTTTTAGAAAATGATGCTAAGATGCTAGTGTCCCTAGCGGGAGCAATGAGTACTGCAGAAATCGGAAAAAGTTTTGCCGAAATCATAAGACAAAATAAAGTCCATATAATATCGTGTACTGGAGCAAACCTAGAGGAAGACATTATGAATCTTGTCGCTCATTCTCACTACAGAAGAATTCCTAATTATAGAGATTTAACACCAGAGGATGAACTTGAATTATTTGATCAAGGATTAAATAGGGTAACTGATACTTGTATCCCTGAGGAAGAAGCCTTCAGGAGACTTCAATCACATATACTTGAGCTTTGGAAAAAAGCACAAGACAATGGGGAGCGATATTTTCCTCATGAATTCATGTACCAGTTGCTATTATCTGGAGTATTGGAACAATATTATGAAATTGACCTAAAAGATTCATGGATGTATGCAGCAGCTGAAAAAAACCTACCCATGGTAGTCCCTGGTTGGGAAGACAGCACAATGGGTAATATTTTTGCAAGTTATGTACTCAAAGGCGAACTTCAGGCAAATCTAGTGAAGTCAGGAATTGAATATATGACCATGCTAGCGGATTGGTACTCGAATAATTCACAAAATGGAATTGGATTCTTTCAAATTGGTGGTGGTATTGCAGGTGATTTTCCTATATGTGTTGTACCAATGCTATATCAAGACATGGAAAGGCTTGACACACCTTTTTGGAGTTATTTCTGTCAAATAAGTGACTCAACAACAAGTTACGGCTCCTATTCAGGTGCGGTACCTAATGAGAAAATAACTTGGGGGAAACTTCAGCCATCTACACCAAAATATATAATTGAAAGTGATGCTACAATTGTAGCTCCACTTATTTTCGCATACCTTTTAAATTACTAATTTATGAAGCGGATTATATTAGATTACACTAAATTGAGCAAAGAGGTACTCATTCTTTTGACAAAACAATATCCTGATGGATATGAAGAAGAAGATGTTATTCAATTTAAAAATTTATCAGGTGAAACTATTCAAGCAGTTGAGGTAAGAAATGAGGAAACGATCTATCTTGTCAAAATCGGAAAAAAATTGAATGCAACACTCAAAAATATTGATGAAAATTTTTTAACTGATGAAAATTTTATTCCATTTGATTTTGATGAATAACTTTTTACTTGATCATTTTCAAGCTATAAATTCATTTCATTTTTTGTACATTTAAAACCAAATACCAAAAATATGAATCTTAACAGTTTTTTCTTTCTGATGATTTCCGTGACACTTATTATCAACTGTGATGCACAAGAGAATGGTCCTAAAATACAAACACCAAAAACAGTAGATTACACCTTCGAAGTAGTTGCTGATAGTATTGACATTCCTTGGGGCTTAACTTTTTTATCAACTGATGAAATGCTTGTCACAGATAAATCAGGAATTTTATATCATATAAAAGAAGGAGTAAAAACTGAAGTAGAAGGTTTGCCTCCAATCTATGTTAGAGGTCAAGGAGGGTTATTAGATGTAGCAATTTCTCCAGACTTTGAAACTTCAAACCTAATTTATCTAACTGCAAGTTCTCCCCTGGGTGAAGAACCCGGAGGTCATACAGCTTTGTATATCGCTAAATATGAAAATTTCAAATTATTAGATTTAGAATTATTGTATAAAGGTGATTACAACACAAAGAAGGGACAACATTGGGGTTCGCGAATAACTTTTGACAATGATGGTCATGTCTTTTTCTCAATTGGTGACCGTGGAAACCGTGAAGTGAATCCTCAAGACATTACTCGAGATGGAGGTAAAATTTATCGTTTAAACCTTGATGGGAGTATTCCTGAAGATAATCCTTTTGTAGATAAGGATAATAGCCGAAAAGCTATCTTTAGCTATGGACATCGCAACCCACAAGGAATGACCATCCATCCTGAAACAGGAAAAGTTTGGGTACACGAACATGGTCCTCGTGGTGGTGATGAAATTAATGTTATTGAGGCAGGAAAAAATTTCGGGTGGCCAGTTATTACCTATGGAATAAACTATAGCGGAACACCAATAACAGATAAAACTGAGGATGAAAAAATGGAACAGCCTTTATATTATTGGCTTCCATCAATTGCCCCCTCAGGAATGACATTTTCATCTTCAGGAGTATATCCTGACTGGAAAGGTAATTTATTTGTTGGTTCACTTAAATTTGAATATTTAGAACGTCTAATTTTAAAAAACAACACCGTTGTTGCAAGAGAAAAAGTATTAGATTCAATTGGTCGTGTTCGTAATGTTGAAGAAGGTCCAGACGGTCATTTATATCTTGGAGTTGAGGGAAAAGGGATTCTTAAAATCATTCCGAAGAAATGAAATTAATTCACCTAATTTTTGGATTAGTAATTGCTGGAATTTCATTTCAACTTTATCAACAAAAACCTCTTCAGCAAAGTATTAATGACGGAGAAGAGATTTACATGGATTTTTGTCTTCAATGTCATCAACAAAATGGAAAAGGAGTAAGTGGTGTATTTCCTCCTTTAGCACAATCAGATTATTTGCTTAGTGATGTGAATCGTAGTATTTTCGCAATTAAATATGGATTAAAAGGAAGTATAATTGTAAATGGAAAAAGCTATAATTCTGTCATGGTTAGCCAAGGGTTAGATAACGAAGAAATAGCTGATGTAATGAATTATATACTCCACAGTTGGGGGAATGAATCTGAGGAAAATGTAACTCAGGAAAGAGTTGAAAGCACACTCAAAAAATAATTATGTCTCGAATAAAGTCCTATTTTAAAACGAACAAAGGATACAAAATTGCCTACATTTCAATTGTCCTTTTATTTTTGGTTTGGATTTTATTTTTGGATAGTCATTCTTGGCTCACCCACCGTGAGTTAAATAAAGAAATAGAACTTCTAGAAAAGCGAAAAGCTGAATTCATCAAAGCAATTGATAAGGATGAAAAAGCCATAGAGATTTTAGAAAATATTGATAGCCTCGAAAAATTTGCACGTGAAAATTTTGGCCACAAGCGAGAAAAAGAAACTCTTTTTATTGTAGAATAAAAAGACATCTTAAAGCTTCGGGGAAAAACAAAGGACAATGGTTTTTATAACCGTTGAATAAATTGTATTTTTAAATGCTAAATTGAATTTTATGAGTAAAATCATTGCAATAGCGAACCAAAAAGGGGGTGTAGGTAAAACCACTACAGCGGTTAACCTTGCCTCTGCTCTAGCTATACTTGAACAAAAGGTGTTATTAATTGATGCTGATCCTCAGGCTAATGCCACCTCTGGATTGGGTATTTCTGTGGAGGACAAACGACCAGGAACATATGAATTACTCGAACACACAAAAAACATAAAAGAAACAATAATCTCTACCGATGTTGAAAATCTTGAATTAATTCCATCCCATATTGATCTTGTGGCAATTGAAATTGAATTAGTAGATAAAAAAAATCGTGAATTTATGCTCAAACAAGCGTTGGAAGAAATTAAAGAAGATTTTGACTATATATTCATAGACTGTGCTCCATCTCTTGGTTTAATTACATTAAATGCGCTTACAGCTGCCGACTCAATAATAATTCCAATTCAATGCGAATATTTTGCACTTGAGGGATTAGGTAAATTACTTAACACTGTAAAAAGTGTTCAAAAAGTACACAACAAAAATTTAGATATTGAAGGACTATTACTTACAATGTATGATCCAAGATTAAGATTATCTAATCAAGTTGTGGAAGAAGTAAAAAAACATTTTAATCAAATGGTATTTAAGACCATTATTCAACGTAATATCAGACTTGGAGAAGCACCTAGTTATGGTGAAAATATAATCCAATACGATGCAACAAGTCGTGGTGCTAAAAATTATTTAAGTCTTGCAGAAGAGGTTTTAAAACAAACAAAGAAGAAAAAGTAGATTATGGCAAAGTCAACAAAAAAACCCGCATTAGGCAGAGGATTATCTGCTTTACTTAAGGATCCCGATACAATTCAAAAGAACAACGGAGAAATTGTGGGAAATGTAATTGAACTTGCCATTGATAAAATTGAAATAAATCCTTTTCAACCAAGAACAAAATTCAAAGAGGATTCTCTTAAAGAATTGGCTAGCTCTATTCAAGAACTTGGAATCATACAACCTATTACAGTTCGAAAAATCGATTCAGACATTTACCAACTTGTTTCTGGAGAAAGACGTTATCGTGCTTCTAAAATGATTGGTCTTGATACTATACCTGCTTACATAAGAACTGCAAACGATCAGGAATCTTTGGAGATGGCCTTGGTGGAAAATATTCAACGACAGGACTTAGATCCCATTGAAATTGGTTTGTCATATCAACGTCTAATAGATGAAATTGATCTTACCCAAGAGGAATTAAGTAAACGAGTTGGTAAGAAAAGATCAACAATTACAAACTATATGCGTCTTTTAAAACTTGATCCAATTATTCAAACTGGAATAAGAGACGGTTTTTTGTCTATGGGACATGGGCGAGCACTTGTAAATGTTGAAACACGAGAAGATCAGCTGAAAATTTATCAAAAAATAGTGAGAAGTGATCTTAGTGTAAGAAAGACAGAAGCTTTAGTCAGACAACTTAAATCACCAGAAAAAGAAAAAGCACAAAACCCTCCATTCCTAGAAGATGGAAAGATGGAATTTGGCACCTTTTTTGAATCTCAAGTTTCAATCACATTCAATAAAGATGGTAAAGGAGTTATTCATATTCCATTTGAATCCCAGCAAGACTTTAGTAGAATGAAAAAACTTTTAAAACGTGAAGACTAATCTTCTCCTTTTATTTTGTTTACTCACCTATCTAAATACATTTGCTCAAAGTGAGCAAAACTTGGATAATATGACTAGAAAAGAGCGGTTAATAAAAGACCCTCTTACCCCCGCCAAAGCAGCTTTTTATTCAGCAATTTTTCAGGGTGCTGGTCAATTTTACACAAGACGTTATTGGACGATTCCTGTTTTTTATGTTGGAATGGGAGTTTCTGCCTATACATTCAATTTTCAGAAAAATCAGATGAACTTATATCGTGATGCCTATAAGCAACGAATAAAGGGTGTTTATTCTGATGAATTTGTTTCAAGAATCACACAAAACAGCCAGTTGATTGAAGGTATGGAATATCATAAGAAATATAGAGACTTATCCGTTCTTTGGTTTGCAGGATTTTATTTGCTTAACGTTCTAGATGCAAATGTAGGAGCCCACCTTATGCAGTTTAATGTGGATGATAACTTATCATTTAAAACGTTTTTTGATCAAAACAATATTAATCGAGACCCCGCAATGGGAATTGCTTTACAACTAAAATTTTAGAATGAAAATAGGATTACTGGGTTACGGAAAAATGGGTAAGGCAATAAAGGAAATTGCAATGGAACGCGGTCACGAAATAATATTCATTCGCGATAAAGAAATAACTGAGGGGGAACTAAATAAAGCTGATGTGGCAATAAATTTCAGTATTCCTCAATCAGCAGTTGAAAACATAAAAGAGGCTCTGCAAATTCAAGTTCCTGTTGTTTGTGGCACAACAGGCTGGTTGAGTAAGATGTCCGAAATTGAACAGTTTTGCATTGAGAAAGACAGTGCTTTTTTATATGCTTCAAACTTTAGTATAGGGGTGAATTTATTTTTTAAATTAAACCAAATCACTGCGTCATTAATGAAAGGGCATGAAAGTGAATATTCACTTAAATTGAATGAAATCCATCACATACACAAATTAGATGCTCCAAGTGGAACAGCTATTAGTCTTGCAGAGGATATAATTGAAGTCAATCCATTTTATTCAAAATGGACCCTTAACGGTGAAGAAGAGACTCAATTACCAATCACATCAGAACGGTTAGGTGAAGTGCCCGGGACGCATACATTGACATATAGCTCTGAAGTTGATGAAATAAAAATTGAGCATATTGCTCATTCCAGAAAAGGATTTGCCCTAGGTGCTGTAATTGCAGCTGAATGGATAGCGGATAAAAAGGGGATTTTCTCAATGAGTGACGTATTAAACCTTTAAAAATATTTTATGACTAGCCTTGAATGGACTTTATTTTTTATTATTATTCAACTAATTCACTTTGCTGGAACCTGGAAGTTGTATAAAAAAGCTGGGAAAAAAGCATGGGAAGCATTGATTCCAATTTACAATGCCATTGTTTTGATGCAAATAATTCGTAGACCGAAATTGTGGGTTGTATTGCTGTTTATTCCAATAATAAACCTGATGATGTTCCCCGTTATTTGGGTTGAAACTTTAAGAAGTTTTGGTAAAAACTCTTCCAAGGATACTCTTCTCGGAATTGCCTCTCTTGGCTTATATATTTTTATTGCAAATTATGATCCAAAAACAAGCTATGTACAGGACAGAAGTTTAGTTCTCCGCACATGGTTTGGTGAATGGATTAGTGCTTTATTGTTTGCAGTTATTGCAGCAACTATCGTACATAATTATTTTATACAACCTTATATTATTCCAACTGGGTCTCTTGAAAAAACGTTATTAATTGGTGACTTTTTATTTGTTAGTAAATTTCATTACGGAGCAAGAACACCAATGACTCCAATTGCCTTTCCAATGGTTCATGACACTTTACCTTTTGCTAAAGTGAAGTCTTATTTGGACTACCCTCAGCTTCCCTACTTTAGATTACCTGGCTTTAAAAAAATTGAACGAAACGAAATTGTAGTTTTTAGCTGGCCAGCAGACACAGTACGTCAGTTTTTTGTGAAAGAAGCAGGGGTTACAAAACCGATTGACAAAAAATCAAATTATGTGAAGAGGTGTGTTGGTTTACCTGGTGATAAACTTGAAATTAGAGATGGTTTTGTTTTTATCAATGGAAACCAAACTATACTTCCGGAGAGAGCCAGAACACAATATACTTTTTATGGGTATAACGCTAAGGGTGTTTCTTCTCGAAAATTACTTGAAATAGGATTAAAAGATTTTACACGTAAATATCGAATTGAAAATATAACACAAGAAACTTATGATGCAATTATCCCATTTATATACGGAAGACTATCAAATGACTTAAATAATTTTATTGTAATAACTCCTCCTAAAGGCTTACCACCAAAATTAATAGGTCAATTAAGATTACAAGTCAAAGAACTTTTAGAAGTTGAAAAAGAACTAACATTGACTATTGATGAAGCTGAAAAACTAGAAAAAAACGATTTATTTGATAGTCTAGTGAGGAAGATAAGTAAGGTTAAAACTCCAAACACTACTGTTTTTCCAAATTCACTTCATTATGATTGGAATGAAGATAATTTTGGACCAATCACAATTCCAAAAAAAGGCGTGAAAATTACGCTTAACGAACAAAACCTTCCGCTTTATAAGAAGATTATACGTGATTATGAAGGGAATACTCTGAACAAAAAAGGAACGTCAATTTTCATTAATGGATCAGCTACAAATGAATATGAATTTAAGCAAGATTATTATTGGATGATGGGTGATAACCGTCATAAATCTGAGGATAGCAGGTATTGGGGATTTGTACCTGAAGATCATATTGTTGGGAAACCGGTTCTAATTTGGTTTAGTATTGAGGGTATAAATGACGGAATTCAAAATTGGAAAATCCGCTGGGATCGTGTAATGACAACCATTAAAGGAGAAGGTAAGCCCATTTCTTTTTTTCCTTACTTTTTGGTTGCATTAATAGCATGGCAAATATACTCGTTTGTTCGAAAGCGTAAACTTTCTGGAAATAAGTAAATGAGAATAGTTCCCACATACATGCCATCAATAAGTTATATGGTGGGGTTAATTAAAAATCAAACTTGTTTTAATCTTGTCCAAAATTATCAGAAACAAACCTATCGAAATCGATGTTACATATATGGACCTAATGGCAAACAAATGCTCACTGTTCCAGTATTGCACTCAAAAAACAAAAAAAAAATACGAGATAACGAAATTCAAATAAGTTGGAGCGAGAACTGGCAAAAACGACATTGGAAATCCATTGAGTCTGCTTATCGTTCCTCCCCTTTTTTTGAGTTTTATGAAGATGAGTTATATGCTGTTTTTTTTAAAAGAGAAGAAAAATTAATTGAGTACAATTTAAGCTTAATACAATGTATTTGCAATTTTCTAGACTTTCCATTTGAAATCAAATCGGAGTTTGAATTCTTAGAACTCAGTCCCAATGAGTTGTTGTTGATTGACGCAAAATCAGACAATCAAAGAAACACCATATACTGTCAAGTATTTGACAACAAACATGGGTTTCATCCAAACCTGAGTATTTTAGATTTGATATTCAATATGGGACCTCAAAGCTTGACTTATCTTCAAAGTCAGTCTAATCCCATCCTAAGTAAGTGATAATTGGATAATGATCGGATAAATCTTCCCTGTAAACCTCAAAAGAGTTTACAATAAAAGATTTGTCTGTTAAAATGAAATCAATTCGTAACGGAAAAGATGAAAAATAAAACGTTTCGCCAAGACCCTTACCAGCTTCAGTAAATGCGTCTTGTCTATTTAAGGCGAGCGCCTTATATGTTTTTGAAAACTGTGTATTATTTAAATCTGTACATATAACTGAAGGGAAATCATTTTCTAGCTCAACTTGATTAAATTGATCTATTTGAGTTAGTTGTTTTTTAAAAACGTCATCGAATTTCACCTGAAATTCTTTTGAGTATGGATTTGACAAAAGACTATCTGCTTCTGTAATTCTAAAAGATTCTAAGTGCAAGTTATAAACTCTAAAGCGCTTATTTCGAAATGATAAATCAACATATGAACCACTATTGGTTGATTCTTTAAAATCAATATACCCTTGGCTTAAAATTGGAAACTTTGAATAAATAGCTAAAGGTGATTTTCCAATATTTCGTGTTGGTTGGATATATTTGTAATCATATCCTTCAAACCTTGGTGCTTCATTTTTTGAATATTCTTGAAAACAAATTACATCTGGATTTTTATCACGAATAAAAGCTTCAATTTTCAATGGAATATCCTTTTTTTCAATCCAATTATATGCATTAAATAACCGAACATTAAAGCTCATTACTGAAAAAGTTGAACTGCTTTTTCTAATACTAGTTTTCGGGAATTGATATAATAATGACCACTCCCCATAGCCAATTAAAAATGCAATCATAAATAGCAGAAACGGCCACTTCATTTTGATTAACCAATAGGTGAAAAGGGATAGATTTATCAAAACGACAATTGGGATAAATAAATTGAGAACGGAAAAATTAAAAAACGATGGAATGCTTCCCATTAGCATTAACTGAAACATTAATGTAATTGCATTAATAAACAACAATCCATATTCTAAAAAATGTAGTCTCATACAAGCTTACTTTTTTCCCGCTTTAAACAAAATATCCTTTTCCTCTTTTGTTAAACTCTCATAACCTGAAGCGCTAATTTTATCCAAAATAGAATCAATTTTTTGTTGTTCTGTTTGATTATTTTTTGCACTTGACTTCTTTCTTGCTTTATAGACTGTCTTCATCTCAGATTTAGGTTTGAAGAAGTTAAAAACAGACTTCCAAACTTTTTCAAATTTGAACCCTATGTCATTACCTTTTATAAGTTGTGATGCATATATATAACCTATAAGAGCCCCTCCAAGATGAGCTATATGCCCCCCGGCATTCGATGTTGGTATCTGAAGAATGTCTATTACAACCATTGCAATTCCAAAATACATAAGTTTGATATTGAAAAACAAGAGACGGATTTCTTGCATAGGAGTATATGTACAAATAAAAATTAAGATTGCCATTACACCTGCAGAAGAACCTACAAGAGATGGATAAACACCTTTAAATACGGGAAATAACCAGTAACTAACCAAAAAAACAAGTCCTCCTGCTAGGACACCTAAAAAGTAAACGTTGATAAATCGATCTGCAGAAAATAAATTTAAAAAGAATTGAGAGGAATAATATAGTAAAAGCATATTCCAAAGTATGTGACTTAAGCTTCCATGAATAAAAGCATATGTAAACAATGTCCATGGACGAAAAAGTGTCAATTCAATTTTTGGTGAAAGTTCAAACCAATTTAATATACTGTCTGAGGGTAGATTGAAAAGGAAAAAGAGAGTACGAAAAAAGAAAGGTAATACAAATAAAACAACGTTGATAACTATTAGCTTCTCGGCAATATTAAAATTGTAGAATCGATATTTAAAACTTTTAAATTGATTCATAAATCCCAACGGTTATTTTTAAACTGATTGGACTTCCAATAACGCATAATGACAAATCCTGTTATAGCTCCTCCAATGTGTGCAAAATGTGCAATTGGACCCAAAGAATACGAGCTGAATCCAAAAAATAGGTCACCTAAAATTAAGACAGGTACAAGATATTTCGCTTTAATAGGAACGGGAATGAATAGTAAAAACAACTCAGCGTTTGGGAATAACATTGCAAAAGCAACTAGTATTCCATATAATGCTCCAGATGCTCCTACCATTGATAAATTAAACGAAGTCATCATTTGTTCCAAACCTGTAGATGAGATAACCGAAACCCATGAAATATTATATCTACCAGTTTCTATTGTATTCATTATATCAGAAAGTAAAAAACCTGAGTCAACCAATTCATTTACATAACTATTAAATTGATATCCATGAATAAATAATTGTAAAGCAGCAGCACCAAATCCTGCTGAAACATAAAAGAATAAAAATTTATTTCTACCCCACATTTGTTCCAATGGTGAGCCAAACATCCACAGTCCAAACATATTAAAAAGAATATGATTGAAGCTCCCGTGCATAAACATATGCGTTAATGGCTGCCAGAACTGAAATGACGGATTTTCATAGAAATGAAGCGCTAACAAATCGTATATGATATCACCATATAAATTTGTAGCAAAAAAGAAAATACCATTTATAATTAAAAGGTGTTTGACCGTGTCGGTAATTCCTCTCATAGATTAAATTTTTTATCCAGTTCTTCTTTACTCAAAGAAACAAAAATCTGTTGATTAAAGGGCGACAATTGAGGTTCTTTACAGGCAAATAAATCATCTAATAACTGTTGTTGTTCTTCATGCTTTAAAACTTTTCCACGCTTTATAGATAATGTTTTTGCCAATGACTTAGATAACAAATCTGTTTGGCTAAAGCTATCTTGACGAATTTCATTTTCAAGGTGAGAAAATAATTCCTCAAAAACACTTAATCCTTTGTTTTCTGAACAAACACTTGGGATTCCAGTAATGGTCAATTCTCCTTTTTTATTGGAGTTAAAAAGAAATCCTGCTTCATTTAAAATAGATGAAAATTCATCTAATAAACCCTGCTGCATAGCACTTAATTCCATTTTTAAAGGAAAAAGTAATTGTTGGATTGTTGCTGAAGCATTTGTTATTTTATTTAAAAATGACTCATAAAGAACACGTTCATGAGCTCGTTGTTGATCAATGAGTAGTAAAGCAGATCCAGTTGAGCTAACTAAAAATCGATTCATCAATTGAAATAGCTTAACAGATTCTTTAGAAGAAGTCTCCTCTAAGGAACTTAGAAGATTAATTTTACTTGATTCTGTAGAACCAACCTCCTGGTATAGGGATTCCCATTGTGGGCTAAGTTTTGATGAAAATGATTGTGGAGATTGATTTTGAAAAGGATTAAAATCTTTATCTACCTCAATTTTAGGAATTAAGGCAGATTTATTCTGTTGTTGGTATGGTGTATCTAAATTCGGATCTCTATCAAAATCAAGAATAGGAGCAACTTGAAACATACCTAAACTATGCTTAACTGCTGCACGAAGAATTGCATAAAGGCTTTGTTCATCCTCAAACTTGATTTCTGTTTTTGTGGGGTGAATATTAATATCAATTGTTTCGGGAGGTAAATCAAAAAAGAGAAAATAACCTGGGTAGTTTCCTTCACTGAGTAAACCCTCATAAGCATTTGTAATGGCATGGTGTAAAAAAGGTGATTTGACAAATCTATTGTTTACGAAAAAAAATTGCTGTCCACGAGTTCGTCGAGAGGCAATTGGTTTAAGTACAAATCCATTAATCTTAGTTACAGAAGTAGACTCTTCAACAGGGACTAGTTTATCCTCAAGCTTGCTTCCAAAAATATGCAATAAACGACGTTTCAAGTTCCCTGAAGGTAAATCAAAAAGTTCTGCACCATTTTGATATAAGACAAAGTGAATATCTGAATGTGCAATTGCTACACGATGAAATTCATCAATAATATGACGTAATTCGACCGTGTTTGATTTCAAAAAATTTCGACGTGCTGGGACATTATAAAACAAATTACTTACAACCATTGATGTGCCTACAGGTGCAACTTCAAGTGATTGGCTTTTAACAGTACTTGCTGCAATTTTAATTTTTGTTGCAAGTTCGTCTGTTTCACGTCTTGTTGTAAGGTCAACTTGTGCAACTGCAGCAATAGAAGCTAATGCTTCACCCCTAAATCCTTTTGTGTGAAGGGAAAACAAATCACCTGATTGTTTAATTTTTGATGTGGCATGTCTTTCAAAAGCTAAACGCGAATCCGTGGGACTCATTCCAAGACCATTATCAACGACTTGGATTAGTTCCTTTCCAGCCGCTTTAATTATCAATTGAATTTTTGATGCTCCTGCGTCAATAGCATTTTCAAGAAGTTCTTTGACTACCGATGCGGGACGCTGAACGACTTCTCCTGCCGCTATTTGGTTTGCAACATGGTCGGGTAATAAGGAAATAATGTCTTCCATAAACTATTGCCTAAATATAGACAAGTCAAAATCAATCATAAATAAAAAGATTAAGGTTAGCAAAGCAATTATAAAAATTAACAAAGGTGAAATTGATCGATTATTACGATTGCGATTTTCTAATCTTGCTTCTTGCCACTTCTTACCTATATCATTAGCATTGTATGTATCTCTGTACTTACTAAATTTTGAATCAAAATCATAGATATTACCAATCTCTTTCCCATTATAATAGCGAGGAGTATAGTTATATCTTCTATTTTTATTGAGCCTAAATAAAGAGGATTTGAGCATTGCTTTTTGTTTGCTCTAATGTACGTCATTTACAATTTCTTTCAAAGAAATTTAGAAGACATGGCTAGGTCTTTGAAAGATGAATCATTTTTATTGCTGCGACTGCAGCCTCTACCCCTTTATTGCCGTGTATGCCTCCACTTCTGTCAAGAGCCTGCTGCATATTATCATCTGTTAATACACAGAAAATCACCGGTTTATCAGAAGCTAAATTAAGAGAAATAATTCCTTGAGTCACACCTTGGCAAACGTAATCAAAGTGTTTGGTTTGTCCTTGAATCACACTTCCTATTACTATAACACCATCAACTCCTTTTTGAAGGGCAGATTTAGCGCCATATACAAGTTCAAAACTACCAGGAACATCAATTCGATTTATATTGGAGGGATTTACACCACAATCAATTAGGGTATCAAAAGCTCCTTGATATAAATTTTCAGTAATATTATTATTCCATTGTGCTACGACAAGAGTAATTCTCATGCTTTTACCTGAAGGTAGTTCTCCTTTGTCGTAGAGCGATAAATTGGTATGGGCAGTAGCCATGTTTTTATTTTAGTTTTCCAAACGTCCAATCTGAATTTCTATCTGACTAGCTTGTAACGATGTTGGGAATTCTTTTTGAATACGCTGAAAATATTTCAATGCTTCTCCTTTTTTTTCTAGTAAATCAGAAATTAGAGCAGCCTTAAATAAATACTTAGGTGTTGTGTAGTCATTTTCATTCTCTCCAAAAGCTTTTTTGTAAAAACTCAAGGCTTTTGCGTTATCACCTAGTTGTGCATACGCATCACCCGTTACTCCCATTGCAAGAGATGATAGCAATACATCATCCGAACTAAAATCACTAAGATAGTCGATTGCTTGTTGGTAATCTTTTATGTTAAAATAAGCCATCCCTGTGCTGTAAGTCGCAAGGTTTGAGGCTTCTGTGTTACTGTAGTTCTCTATAATATCTTTAAAACCATACTTTCCAGCTCCTCCTTCAATTGATTGTTCAAACAATCCATCAGAATCTTCGCCGTTGACAGCTAAGTTGAAATAATATTGTGCTTGGTTTAATTCAGAAATAGCCTCATTCTTTTTTGGTGTTGACACATAGGTGTCATATGCTAAATAACCCAAAACGCCTAAGGTAATTACACCAATACCCACTAAAATGATGTTTTGATATTTTGCTACAAATGCTTCTGTTTTGGATGCGCTTGTGTCCAAAGTTTCAAAAACTTCTGCTGTTGTGCTTTCAATTTTTTGTTCAGTTTGTCCGGCATTTGTTGCCGATTTTTTTGCTCCTCGTTTTTTATACGTCGCCATATCCTTGGTTTTCTGAGCCCAAAAATAACCTTTTTATTCCAATCCAAAAAGTCTTATTGAATTGAAAAAAGAAAATGAAAATTTGTGTTAACAAAGAAACATCCTACTTATCTTAGTGGTAATGAAACTCACATCACTATCTCTAACAAATTATAAGAATATTAGCTCTTCAGAATTTAGTTTCGATGAGAGAATAAATTGTTTTGTGGGTAATAATGGTGTTGGAAAGTCAAATATTCTTGACGCTATCTATCATTTATGTTTTGGAAAAGGATATTTTAACCCGTCTGCTGTTCAAAACATTCAGTTCGGTAAAGAGTTTTTTCTTATTGAAGGTGATTTTGTTCGGGAAAATCGAAATGAAAAAATTGTCTGTAGCCTAAAAAAAGGAAACAAGAAGACAATTAAGAGGAATGGGAAAATTTATGATCGGATTTCTGATCATATTGGTCTTTTACCTTTAGTAATCATTTCACCTGGTGACAGAGACTTAATTGTAGAGGGAAGCAGTACTAGAAGAAAATTCATTGATGGTGTAATGGGACAGACAGACAAGGTCTACCTTCACGACCTACTCAACTACAATAAGGTTGTTGCCCAGCGTAATGCATTATTTAAATATTTTTTTGCTAACCAACTTTTTGAACCTGACACTTTAGAGATTTATAATAGTCAACTTATTTCATTAGGAACAAAAATCCATAACAAAAGGAAAGCTTTTTTAGAGCAATTTATCCCTATTTTCAAAAGTCACTACCAAAGCATCAGTCAATCAGAAGAGAACATCGATCTCAAATACGAAAGTGATTTAAATAATATTGGTTTTAAGGAATTATTAGATCAAACACTTTCTAAAGATAGGATCGCTCAATTCACTACTGCTGGTCCCCACAAAGAGGATATCAATTTTATAATCCAAGATCAACCTATCAAAAAATTTGGTAGTCAAGGACAGCAAAAATCATATCTAATTGCACTAAAATTGGCTCAATTTGATTTTATTAAAAAACAAGCTGGCGTCACCCCCATTGTACTTTTGGATGATGTATTTGATAAACTTGATCAACAGCGGGTGTCTTTGATAATGCAATTAGTTGAATCAAATCATTTTGGTCAACTATTTTTATCTGACACCCATCAAGACAGAACGCTTGCTGCTCTGAAAACAACTCAACTTTCATATTCTATTTTTGAACTCTAACTAATTTGTATCTTTTGTAAATGTTAAAGAATAGCTTATTTATTTTAATGGTTTCCCTGCTTTTGTCAACTTGTGCTAAAATTAGAGATGTAGATATGGATAATTTGAACGGTTATTGGGAAATAGAATCTGTCCAACACAAAGGAGAGACTTTTTATCCCCGAGGACCAAGTCCATCAATTGACTTTTATTCAATTAACAAAAAACTTGAAGGGTATAAAAAGAAAACTACACCAAGTATAGCTGGAAAATACTTAAGCACTCTAGACATTGCTGAATTGAGAATACTTTTAACTAATGAAGGCTACGTTTTGGATTATTATAAGGCTATTAATCCATGGCAAGAAAGTTTAGTTTCAATAAATAAGAATACACTCGTTTTATCTCATAGTGGTAAAACTTATCAGTATAAAAGACACCAAAAAATTGAATTATAATGTGTGCAAAAAAACGTTCTTTTGAGGTCAAATCGATAGAAGAAATTTTATCTAAAATCACACAACAACAAAAAATATCTGCAGGTCTGCAACAAGTAAAAATAAAGCAACTTTGGGGTGTGATAATGGGACCTAATGTAGCTCAATATACAGAGGAAATTGAGTTTCGAAACTCAACATTATACGTTAAATTAAATTCATCTACTCTTCGAGAAGAACTGAGTTATGGAAAAGAAAAAATCCTAAACCATCTTAATGAAAGTCTAGGATCTTCAATAATTCAAAAAATTATCCTTCGCTAGAATACTTCACGTCCCGAAAAGTGAAAAGCGCCTTCAATAGCAGCGTTTTCATCACTATCTGAACCATGAATAGCGTTTTCTCCTATTGATGTAGCAAAAAGCTTACGAATAGTGCCCTCAGCTGCTTCAGCAGGATTTGTTGAACCAATAAGTGTTCTAAAGTCTTGAACTGCATTGTCTTTTTCGAGAATTGCTGAGACAATTGGCCCACGTGTCATGAAGCTTACTAATTCGCCAAAAAATGGTCTTTCTTTGTGAACACTATAAAAAGCTTCAGCATCGCGAAGTGAAAGTTGAGTTTTTTTCAGTGCAACAATTCGAAATCCAGCTACATTAATTTTTTCTAAAATGGCACCTGTATGTCTGTTTTCTACTGCATCAGGTTTAATCATGGTAAATGTACGATTGGTAATCATAGTCTTTTTTTTGTGTGGCAAAGGTAACAAAATATCAACCTTCTGAAAAATGGTAATTTGAAATTAAATTAAATCACGCTGTATTCGTTTTGTACGGTATTGGTATATTTGAACTTATATGCAAACAGAATTTATACAAAAACTGAACCAACTCCTTGACAAGTCAAAAAAAATTGTCATTTTTCCTCATAAAAATCCCGATGGAGATGCACTTGGTAGCACTCTTGCACTATCACGATTTTTAATAAAAAAAGGACATCAATGTCATGTGATTTCACCAAATGAATACCCTTCGTTTTTAGGTTGGTTGCCTGATCAAGAAAAAATATTACGATATTCTGAAAATACAAATGAATGTAATTTGCTAATTCAAAGTGCGGATATAGCATTTACTCTTGATTTTAATTCACTTGGAAGGATTGGTTCAATGAGTGAAGTAGTTAAAGAACTAAATGTGCCAATCGTAATGATCGATCATCACCAAGCACCTGAAGAATATGCTAAACTAAAATATTCGGACACCACAATTGGGTCCACTTGTGAGATGGTTTACAATGTTCTGGCTGCTATTGATAAAAAGGCAATTGATGTAGAAATTGCACAGTGTATATACACTGGTATAATGACTGATTCAGGTTCTTTTAGGTTTTCCTCCACT
>JAUROD010000018.1 GCA_030835845.1 Flavobacteriaceae bacterium | reverse complement strand
CTTCAACTTGTATTCCGTTGTCTTGAGCAAGTTGAATTAAACTTTTTCGTGTAATTCCGTCAAGGATGGTATCCGTGGTAGGTGCTGTCATCAATGAGTCATTTACACGAAAAAAAATATTCATTGTGCCTGCCTCTTCAAGGTATTCGTGAGTGCTAGCGTCAGTCCATATAATTTGTTGAAAACCTTCCTTTTGTGCTAGTACAGTTGGATAAAATTGAGCGGCATAGTTCCCCGCAGCTTTGGCATATCCTACACCACCGCTTGCTGCTCGAGAAAATTTCTCTGCAATTTTTACATTCACTTCACCACCGTAATATGCTCCTGCTGGAGCACAGATTATCATAAATTTATAATTTTTGGAAGGTGCAGCTTGAACACAAGCCTGATTTGCAAACATAAATGGGCGAATATATAAAGAGTTCCCTAACCCTGGTTTTATCCAGTCTTTGTCTAAGTTTACAAGTGTTTTTAATCCTTCAATAAAATAATTCTTAGGAAACTCTGGCATAGCCATTCGTTCACATGATTTGTTTATTCGTGAATGATTATCTTCAGGACGGAAAAGAAAAGCATCTCCATTTTCATCTTTGTATGCCTTCATTCCCTCAAAAACTGCTTGACCGTAGTGCAATGCACTTGCTGAAGGATCCATCATTATGGGTTGGTAGGGTACAATTGAAGGTTCTTGCCACTTACCATCTTGAAAATCACATACAAACATATGATCGGTGAAGGTTTGACCAAAAATAAGATTATCAAAATCAATTTGATTGATTCGAGATTGTGTTACGTTTTCTATTTTCATTTCAAATCATTACAGATAATCAAAATTAAATATTAATTCCACAAATCGCTTTTAAAGCAAAAAAAAAATACTTTTAATCGTATTCTTTTTTGTCATGAATAAAATCAAGGTAATTTAGTAGTGAATGAAATCTCAAACCAAAAAAATTGTAGAAACTGCCGATGGAAGTTCGACACTTTATATGGAAACTATCAACGAGTATTATCATTCTAAACATGGAGCTGTTCAAGAAGCTAAGCATGTATACTTAAAAAATGGTTTTGAATTTTGGAAATCGATTGAGCCCGGAAAGAAAAGATGTAATGTTTTTGAAATGGGATTTGGTACGGGTCTTAATGTGCTTTTAACTTATTTAGCTCATTTAGAATCAAGTGTTGAAATACATATGCAGTCATTAGAGGCTTACCCTTTGAGTAGTGATGTGTTAAAAGGATTAAATTTTAATTCTTTTCTTCCCAATATCGAACACATGGTTTTTGATAAAATTCATACTTCTAGTTGGGATAAAAGAATAAAAATATCTCCTGAATTTACATTGCATAAAATACATCAGACACTGGAAAAATTTACCCCCGAGGAATCTATTGATGTAATTTACTACGATGCATTTGGTTCACGTGCTCAACCAGAAATGTGGGATGACAGTTGTTTCACAAAGCTTGTTGAAGCAATGTCACCAGGAGCGGTATTTGTTACTTATGCTGCCAAGGGAAGTGTTCGAAGAGCTTTAGACCGATTGGGTCTCACGGTTGAGTTAGTTCCAGGTCCACCAGGAAAACGAGAAATGATTCGTGCCTATCGACAACTTTAGTTGTATTTTTGAAAAAAAATATAAATGAAACTTTTAATCACGGGAGCGACTGGTTTGGTTGGTAAAGAGTTAGTTAAGGAAGCACTGGACCAAGGGCATAGGATTAATTATTTGTCGACTCAAAAAAAACTAAATATTTCTTCGGATAAAGTAAAGGGGTTCTACTGGAGTCCAAAGACCCAGGAAATCGATTTGACTTGTTTTGATGGAATTGATGTAATTATACACTTAGCAGGTGCGAGTATTTCCCAAAGATGGACTAAATCTAACAAAGAAGAGATTTATAATAGTCGAATTGATTCCACTTTATTGCTTATTGATTCACTTAAGGAATTACCTGAACATACTGTTAAACACGTCATTTGCGCTTCAGCAATCGGAATTTATCCTTCATCATTAAATAAGGTTTATACAGAGATGTTTAAGCCTACTGGTAATTCTTTTTTAGAACATGTTGTTATCGATTGGGAATCCACATCAAATAAATTTAATGATATTGGCATATCAACTGCTATCCTAAGGATTGGGCTTGTTTTGACAAAAAAAGGGGGATTATTACAACCGTTAAAGCTACCCACCTCTTTTGGTTTAGGTGCTGCTTTTGGAAGTGGGAAACAAGTACAATCTTGGATACACGTAACTGATCTTGTTGGAATCTTTTTGATGGCTATTAATGAAAAATGGGAGGGCATCTATAATGCAGTTGGACCAAACCCTGTAAATCAAACGGTGTTTATGAAGACCTTTGCCAAAGCATTGAATCGTCCTTTTTTCCTTCCTGCTTTGCCTAAATTCATAATTTCATTTTTTATGGGTGAAATGAGTACGCTTATTTTCAACAGTCAACTAGTAAGTGCAGACAAAGTATTGTCAAAAGGATATCGATTTAAATATCCTAATTTATTACAGGCAATTCAATCATTGACGCGTAGTTAAAACATAAGGGGGTGACATTATGTCAAAACTGTAAAAATGGTACTACTTTTGCTTTTTCAACTAAAAAAAATAAAATGAGCACGTCGAACAAAACAGACGAAAAACCGTTGAAACCCAAAGCAAAAACGGCAACAAAAAAATCTACCGAAAAAGTTTCTGCTAAAATGGAGAAAAAATTGAATGAAGCAGAAGAAAGTTTAGTTGCTGAAAAAGATAAATTTATGCGTCTTTTTGCTGAATTTGAAAATTATAAAAAGCGAACTTCAAAGGAGCGTATCGAACTATTTAAAACTGCAGGTCAAGAGGTTATATCAAGTCTTTTGCCTGTTGTTGATGATTTTAATCGTGCGTTAAAAGAAGTTGATAAATTAGAAAATTCTTCAGATTTTGAGGGGTTTAAATTAATCAATAACAAACTTAGCGAAACCCTAAAAAGTAAAGGTTTAAACCAGGTTGATGTAAATGCTGGTGACACCTTTGATGCTGAACTTCATGAGGCAATTACTCAAATCCCAGCTGGCGAGGACCAACAAGGAAAAATAATTGAAGTTATTGAAGAGGGATACCAATTAGGAGAAAAAATCATACGTTACCCCAAGGTAGTGGTAGGACAATAGTATTATGAAAGAAGATTTTTACGACATATTGGGAGTAAGCAAAAATGCAACTGCAGCAGAAATTAAAAAGGCTTATCGAAAAAAAGCAATTCAATTTCACCCTGACAAAAACCCTGATAATAAAGAAGCAGAGTTGAATTTCAAAAAGGCAGCTGAGGCCTACGAAATTTTAAGCAATGCAGACAAAAAGGCTAGATACGACCAATATGGCCATGCTGCTTTTGAGGGAGGTCAAGGCTTTGGAGGTGGAGGTATGAATATGGATGATATCTTTAGTCAATTTGGTGATATTTTCGGAAGTGCTTTTGGCGGTGGTTTTGGTGGTGGCTTTGGAGGAGGTCAACGAAGAACTAAAGGAACAAACCTAAGAATTCGTGTAAAGCTTACCCTCGAAGAAGTATTGAATGGTGTTGAAAAGAAAGTTAAAGTTCGACGAAAGGTGCAATCACCTGATGTCAGCTACACAACCTGTAATTCTTGCCAAGGAAGTGGTCAAACAGTTAGAATGACTAATACAATATTAGGTCGAATGCAAACTGCTGCTACATGTAATACTTGTAGTGGAAGTGGCCAGAGTATTAGTCATAGACCGAAGGGTACTGATGCGCAGGGTATGTTGGTTGAGGAAGAGACAGTGAGTATCAAAATACCTGCTGGAGTAGAGGAAGGTATGCAACTTAAGGTGTCTGGAAAAGGTAATTCTGCTCCTGGAAATGGTATTTCTGGTGATTTAATTGTTTTGATAGAAGAACATTCACATGATACCTTTATTCGTGAAGGAAGTCATTTACATCATGATTTATATATATCTATTTCAGAGGCAGCACTTGGTGTAGCAAAAGAGGTTGAAATGCTTGATGGAAAAGTAAGGATTAAACTAGAGCCTGGTATTCAGTCAGGAAAAACATTACGTCTTAGAGGTAAAGGATTAGCTGATTTGAATGGTTATGGTAAAGGAGATCTATTGGTACACATCAATGTGTGGACACCGAAAACACTAAATAGAGAGCAAAAACAATTTTTTCAACGAATGTTGGATGATGAGAATTTTGTCCCTAAACCTGAAAAGTCAGATAAGTCATTTTTTGAAAAAGTTAAAGACATGTTTGCTTAATATTTTTGTTTTTAAAAAAAAATATTATCTTTGAGAAGCACGAAAGTGCAATTTTTCTTTTTCATAGCAATTTTTTCCCATCCTTGTTTCGATAAGGGTGGGTTTTGTTTTTTTAAAGTCTTTTTACTTTATCTTTGATAGAATAATTAATAGTAGTCCCATTTATGGAAAAATTCGTTGACTTTTTAAACTACCAATTTCGTTTAGGATCTGAGATTTCATTCACTGTAAAGTCTATCTTTATTATACTTTTGGTTTTTATTGCAACCAAATATCTACTGCGTTTAATACGCAGGCTTATCATTAGACGACTTGACAATGATACTCAGTCTAAATTTAAAAGCATATTTACTTTTCTTAATTATTTTGTTTATATCGTTGTAATACTCATTACTTTCGATACAATAGGTGTCAATGTAACAGCAATTTTTGCAGCTTCAGCAGCTTTATTGGTAGGTGTTGGTTTGGCTCTACAAACCTTTATTCAAGATATTATTTCAGGAATTTTTATCATTGCTGATAAGGCAGTTCATGTGGGAGATATTATTCAAATTGACGGTAAAGTAGGAAGAGTAGAAAATATAAAGCTTCGTACAACTCGCGCAGTTACAATAGACAACAAAGTGCTAATTATACCCAATCATAAGTTTTTGGTCTCTATTTTATACAATTGGACTGAGAATGGTACAAAAACCAGAGAGTTTGTTCAAGTTGGAGTATCTTATGGTTCTGATATTGAGTTAGTAAGAAAAATTTTAATTGATATAGCTTCATCGCATAAATCAGTTTTAAAAGATCCCGCTCCAAAAGTTTTCTTTACTGATTTTGGAGAGAGTTCGCTAGATATGAAAATTTATTTTACATTGAATAATAGCTTTATAGCAGAGGCTGTAAAAAGTGATTTACGTTTTAGTATCAATATGGCGTTCAAAGAAAATAATATTGAAATTCCATTCCCACAACGCACACTGTGGGTGAATTCTAACACAAAGGATTAGCGATGTCGAAAATTCTAATCATTGAGGATGAAGAGCCTATTCGTCGTGTTTTAAAAAGAATTCTTACTGAAGAAAATGCCGATTTTGTTATTGATGAGGCTCCAGACGGAAAGAAAGGTTTGTCGTTGATTCAGAAAGGAGAGTATTGCCTTGTTTTATGTGATATTAAAATGCCACTATTGGATGGTTTAGAAGTATTAGAGGCTTCTAAAAAGAAATTGATTTCAACCCCTTTTATCATGTTGACTGGACACGGAAATGTTGAAACAGCTGTTGAAGCAATGCGCCTTGGTGCTTATGATTTTATTCTTAAACCACCAGATTTAAACAGACTTTTGATTTCTGTGCGCAATGCATTAAAGACGAAAGATTTGGTTCAAGAAAATGTGCAATTGAAAAAGAAAATTGCCAAAAATTACCAAATGATAGGTCAATCTAAAGTAATTAAACAGTTAGAGAATCTAATTAAAAAAGTTGCTCCTACACAAGCTCGTGTTTTAATCACAGGTCCCAATGGAACTGGAAAAGAATTGGTTGCTCACCAGATTCATCAGCGCTCAGATAGATCAAACCAAACGATGATAGAAGTCAACTGTGCTGCAATACCATCGCAGTTAATAGAGAGTGAGTTATTTGGACACCTCAAAGGAGCATTTACCTCTTCAAATAAAGATCGTAAGGGAAAATTTGAATCTGCAAACAATGGTACTTTGTTTTTGGATGAAATAGGTGATTTAAGTTTAAGTGCTCAAGCAAAAGTATTACGTGCTTTACAGGAGAATAAAATTCAACGAGTTGGAAGTGATAAGGATATTAATGTAGATGTTCGTGTTCTTGCTGCAACGAACAAGGACCTTAAAAAAGAGATAGCAGAAGGGAATTTTCGAGAAGATTTATATCATCGTTTAGCTGTGATATTAATTGAGGTTCCTCCTTTGACTGATCGAAAAGAGGATATTCCATTGCTATGTAATCATTTTATTAAACAAATTGCTGAAAAAGACGGAGTTTCTGTTAAAACCTTCCAACCTTCGGCACTAAAAATGCTCAATGAATACCCATGGACTGGTAATATTAGAGAACTTCGCAATGTAGTGGAGCGATTGATGATTTTAGGAGATAATCCAATTTCAAAAACAAATATTCAACAATACACATCTAAGTAATGATAAGAAAACTAATTTTTACACCACTTCTTTTTTTGTCTCTTGTAATTTACGGACAAAACGAAATTGAACAAACACTAGAGAAAATACATCAAACATCACTTTTGGAGGGACAAAGTTATGAATGGCTTCGACATCTCTCAAATCAAATAGGAGGTCGTTTGTCAGGTTCACTAAATGCAGAACGAGCAGTGGAGTGGGGCAAGGCTGAGTTAGATGAATTAGGATTGGATCGCGTTTGGTTGCAACCTGTGATGGTGCCAAAGTGGATACGAGGTACCTTTGAGTATGCAAACATTGAAACAAGCCCAGGTAATACTGTGAATGTTCCAATTTGTGCACTAGGTGGATCTGTTGCAACTCCCTTAGCTGGTATTCGTGCTGAGGTAATCGAAGTTAAAAGTTTTGAGGAGTTAAAGAGTCTTGGGGAACAAAAAGTTGAGGGTAAAATCGTATTTTATAATCGTCCAATGCAAGCCGATTTAGTCAATACTTTTTCAGCATATTCAGGGTGTGTAGACCAACGTTACAGTGGAGCAGAGCAAGCTGCTAAAATGGGTGCTGTAGGTGTAATAGTACGATCGATGAATTTACGTCTTGACGATTTTCCTCACACCGGATCAATGAGTTATGGTGATTTACCCTTAAAAAAACGTATACCAGCAGCGGCAATAAGTACAAATGGCGCAGAACTTTTGAGTTCAATGTTGGCACTTAATTCGACCTTAAAATTTTATTTAAAACAAAACTGTAAAAATTTACCTGATGTTCAATCTTTTAACGTAATAGGAGAAATTAAAGGGTCAACTTATCCTGAGGAAATAATGGTTGTTGGTGGACATTTGGATTCATGGGATTTGGGAGACGGTTCTCATGACGATGGGGCAGGAGTTGTCCAATCAATGGAGGTACTTCGTCTTTTCAAAAAAATAGGATATCAACCTGAACGAACACTTCGTGTGGTTCTTTTTATGAATGAAGAAAATGGTCAGCGTGGAGCGATGAAATATGCAGAAATGGCTCAAAAGAATGCAGAAAATCATGTATTTGCTTTGGAATCTGATGCTGGTGGATTTTCTCCACGTGGATTTTCAATTGATACCACATCAGATAAGCTTGAAATTATTCAATCATGGGAAAAGTACTTTGAACCTTATTTAATACATCTTTTTGTAAAAGGAGGCAGTGGTGCAGACATCGACGATCTAAAATCTGGTGCAAATATTCTTGCTGGTTTGCGTCCTGATTCGCAGCGATACTTTGACTTTCATCATGCATCTAATGACACATTTGATGCTATAAACAAACGTGAACTAGAACTTGGAGCTGCTGCAATGGCATCTTTGGTTTATCTAATAGATTCTTTTAAACTATAAAAATTGATTAATCTCTCAAAGTACACCAAAGAATTCTCATATAATCTTAGTCTTTCATTTCCAGTTATACTTGGTCTTCTTGGTCACACTGTTGTACAATTGGTTGATAATATCATGGTTGGGCAATTAGGTACAACCGAGTTGGCATCAGTTTCATTAGGAAATAGTTTTGTTTTTATTGCTATGTCTTTGGGGATTGGTTTTTCTACAGCCATTACACCATTAGTGGCACAGGCTGATGGTTCGAAGGATACTTCTAGAGCTCAGCTAATTTTCTCACATGGTTTTATGCTTTGCACAATCATTGGTATTGTATTATTTTCTCTGGTTTATGGTTTTCGAAATGTCATGTTTTCAATGGGTCAGCCTGCTAATGTTGTTGAATTAGCATTTCCCTATCTAAAATGGGTTGCTTTATCTTTAATTCCGTTGATTATTTTTCAGTCTTTAAAACAATTTTCAGACGGATTATCCCGAACTCGACCAGCAATGTACGCGACTGTTTTCTCTAATCTAGTCAATGTATTTCTCAATTACGGTTTAATATTTGGGTATATGGGATTCCCACAAATGGGTGTTGAAGGAGCTGCAATAGGTAGTTTAGTTGCCCGAATTTCTGCAGTTGTATTTATTCTTGTCTACATAAGGTTTCACCCATATTTCACCAAGTATCAGCTTCGTATTCGTTTTAAAACAATACAGTTTTCAATTTTTAAAAGAATTTTAAAACTTGGATTACCTTCTGCGCTACAAATGTTTTTTGAGGTTGCTTTTTTCACTATTGCTATATGGTTGTCTGGAATTCTTGGAAAAAATGCACAGGCAGCAAATCAAATTGCACTCAATTTATCCTCTATGACATTTATGTTTGCTATGGGATTAGGTGTTGTTGCAATGATACGTGTTGGAAATCAACTTGGAAAGAAAGCTTTTGATGATTTACGTCGTATAGCTATTTCACTTTTTTTATTGATTATACTTTTTGATGTATTTTTTTGTATTCTATTTTTAAATTTCAATGAACTTCTTCCATGGATATATTTAGATAATATGGGGAAGGATACACCAATTGACACGCTAGAAGTTATAGCAATTGCATCAAGTTTATTGATTATTTCAGGATTTTTTCAAATTACAGATGGCTTACAAGCTGTTATTCTAGGTGCTTTGAGAGGGATTCAAGATGTGAATATACCTACTGCAATCACCTTTTTTTCCTATATGGTTGTTGGGCTTCCAATTTCTTACTACTTAGGGTTTTACACCAGCTTAAGAGCTACAGGTATCTGGATAGGACTACTTACAGGATTGAGTTGTTCAGCCTTTTTATTATTTTTACGTTTTCAAAATCAAATCAACAAATTAACACGCTAATAAAATGGAAGTACCAAAATTTTTAATTGCAGACAATTCTAATTTAAAGGACGAAATTTTTGTACTTCATACAGAATATCCACGTTTTCTTTTAAACGTTTCAAATGATGATATTTTATGGCTTGAGGAGTTTAGTAAAGAGGATCAAGAAGAACTTGAAAAAATCACAGAATCACTTATTGAACAAGCACTCAGTTTCTTTGATCATGAAATTGAACATTTAGAATAATGTGGGAGTATTTACTTACAATTGATCGTAATTTATTCCTCTATCTCAATGGTTTGGGAGCTGAAAATTGGGACTATTTTTGGCTGTTGTTGAGTAAACGAGGGGCAAATGTTGTTTTATACCTTTTGATTTTGTTTTTTTATGGTAAAAAGCATGGATATAAGTCAGCTTTAATTCTATTCTTTACAGCAGTTTTATTGGTGGTTCTAACCGATCAGGGTACCAATGTTTTTAAAAACAGTTTTCAGCGACTTAGACCATGTAATAACCCTGAACTAGATGGAATCATGAGGCATATTGAGGGATATTGTGGAGGTGGATACAGTTTTTTTTCAGGACATTCCTCAAATTCTTTTGCTCTAGCAGTTTTGTTTAGTACTGTATTTCGCTTTGTGAAATGGGTACCCCTTTTTCTATTTACTGTAGCTTCTTTTATTGCATATAGCCGGGTTTATCTTGGCGTTCATTTTCCACTTGACATCTTATGTGGATCAATCTTTGGTGTTTTTACAGGATATATCTTTTCTATTTTATTAGAACGATTTTTGTCTGAAAAAGTTGGAAATACTAAGAAAATTTAATTTCAAAGCTCTTATCAGTGGGTATCCTTTAGTAGTTCAGGATATAAGCTTTGAAACTTTCGTAAACGTGGTATGGATACACTCCTAACGTAAGGATTATTTGGATTTCTTTTTTCATAATCCTGATGGTATTCTTCAGCAAAATAGAAGACATCAAGCTTAGTTACTTCTGTGACAATTTCCTTATCGAAAATATTTTCTTTTTCCAATAGCTCAATATAGTTTTGGATTATCTCACGTTCCTGATTCGTTTGATAAAAGGCAATTGAACGGTATTGAGAACCTATGTCAGGACCTTGTCGATTTGGGGTTGTTGGATCGTGTGAACCAAAGAAAACCTGAACCAAAGTGGAGAATGATACAATTTTAGGATCATAAATCACTTCAACTGCTTCAGCATGTCCAGTACGTCCTGTTCCAATCTGATTGTAATTCGGATTTTTAGTTTGACCTCCAGCGTAGCCAGAATAGACTTCATGCACTCCTTTGACACTTTCGTAAATTGCTTCAACACACCAAAAACATCCAGAAGCGAAATACGCTTTTTCTAGACCAGTTTGCTCTGTTTCTGGAGGAGTCCAAATAGCATTTTCACGATTTGTGGGTGGTGTACTTGAAATACAAGTTTGCAAGTTGATTAATGTAATAAGGGTAAGGAGCATTTTCATTTTTTCTAATTTTTGACCAATTTACTAAATCTTTAGAGATTCAAAAACAACAGAGTAAAAAGTTAAATGATTCCTCACATAAAGGTACTCTATTCTTTATTTCAAGTATTCTTTTCTAAAATACTGTCTACCAATCCACACGTTGTGCGAGTCATCCCATGTGCTGTAATGTCTATAGTCACTTATACCTGAAGTGGTTACACCCCACGTTCCTGCACTTACTAAAAAATCTTGATCAAATACATTTTGTTCTAATTCTGAAGTATAATAATTAACATAAAAATAAAGCGTAAGATTGCCTACTAGTTTTGCAGCTTCTTGAGCTAATTTTGATGAATTTTGATGGTCTGAGTGATCGTCTGGGTTTCTTTCAGAGTCTGTATCTGCAAGGTGGATTTCTAATTTATTCTCACCTTTTTCAATTTCAAAAATTCTTTTTAATGTCTCAATTAAAT
>JAUROD010000017.1 GCA_030835845.1 Flavobacteriaceae bacterium | reverse complement strand
CACTTCAGTCTGCTGGAATAGAAATTCTAGAGGAGGAGCGTCAGGAATATGTGGTAAAAGAGATGATCCACTACAGGGATGAGGAGAGTGGAAGTGAAATTACATTATTACCTGCTGATCAATATCAATTGGTTACTATGGTTGATTTTGGGACAAAAATTTTAGGCACTCAAAATGCCACATTGGAAAACTTAGCCAACTATGTAGACGAGATAGCTCCTTCACGAACTTTCAGTTTCTTACACGAAATTGAAATGCTTTTAGAAAATGGATTAATTCAAGGAGGAGATTTAAATAATGCTATCGTTTATGTTGACAAACCTTTATCAGACGAAACCATGGAAAGGCTTAAAAAAGCTTTTAATAAGGATAAAATTTCTGTTCAATCAAATGGAATTTTAGATAACCTTTCATTGCATTATCCTAATGAAGCAGCACGTCACAAATTACTTGATGTAATTGGTGATTTGGCATTGGTTGGACAACGAATAAGAGGGAAAGTGATCGCACACAAACCCGGGCATCGTATTAACGTTGATTTTGCAAAAAAATTAGCAAAAATAATCAAACAAGAAAAGCGTTTGAATGTTCCCGTAGTTGATTTTACTGTTCCACCCCTTATGAATGTAACTCAGATCATGAAAATGCTACCTCATAGACCTCCATTTCTTTTGGTAGATAAAATTCATGAGCTATCTGAAAAACACGTAATTGGCTCAAAAGGAGTAACTATGAATGAGCCGTTTTTTGAGGGTCATTTTCCAGGAGCTCCAGTAATGCCAGGAGTGCTTCAAGTTGAAGCAATGGCTCAGGTTGGAGGAGTTTTGGTTTTAAATACAGTGCCTGATCCAGAGAATTATCTTACTTTTTTCATGAAAATTGAAAACGTTAAATTCAAACACCCTGTGGTGCCAGGAGATCATTTAATTTTTAAATTAGAACTTATAACTCCAATTAGACGAGGCATATGCCATATGAAAGGATATACATTTGCAAATGGCAAATTAACAACTGAAGGGGAGTTAATGGCACAAATTATAAGAAAAGATAAAGTATGAATCAACCATTAGCTTATGTCCATCCCGGGGCAAAAATCGCAAAAAATGTGGTTATTGAACCTTTTACAACAATCAACAATGATGTTCAAATTGGAGAAGGAACTTGGATAGGTTCAAATGTGACTATTATGGAAGGGGCAAGAATCGGGAAAAACTGTTCTATTTTTCCTGGCGCAGTTATATCTGCACCCCCACAAGACCTGAAGTACAATGGAGAAGAAACATTCGTTGAAATTGGAAACAATACAACTATCAGAGAATGTGTTACTGTAAATAGGGGAACTGCTGAACGTCAAAAAACTATAATTGGAGAAGGATGTCTAATTATGGCATATTCGCACATAGCTCACGATTGTGTAGTTGGAAACCATTGTATTTTCTCAAATAACAGTACCCTTGCCGGGCATGTAAATGTTGGTAATTATGTGATTTTAGCAGGAATGACTGCTATTCATCAGTTTTGTTCAATCGGTGATTATGCGTTTATTACAGGAGGATCATTAGTAAGAAAAGACGTCCCCCCTTTTGTTAAAGCTGCGAGAGAACCATTGTCTTATGTAGGGATAAACTCAGTAGGACTCAGAAGAAGAGGATTTACTACCGAAAAAATTCGTGAAATTCAATCAATTTATCGCATCTTGTACCAGAAAAATTACAACAATACCCAAGCAGCTGATATTCTTGAAGCTGAAATGGAGGTAAGTCCAGAAAGAGATGAAATATTGGACTTTATCAAGAATTCTCATCGTGGAATAATGAAAGGATACTTTCGAAAAAATTAAATTATGGCATCAACCTCTGATATTCGAAAAGGATTGTGTATTAAATACAGCAACGACATTTATAAAATCATTGAATTTTTACACGTAAAACCTGGAAAAGGTCCAGCTTTTGTTCGTACAAAACTGAAGAGCGTAACCACAGGAAAAGTAATTGATAATACATTTTCTGCGGGTCACAAAATTGAGGATGTACGTGTGGAAACTAATAAATTCCAGTACTTATACAGCGAAGGAGACGACTATCATTTTATGAATAATGATGATTACAATCAAATTAGTATAAATGTTGATATATTAGAAAATCCAGACCTTATGAAGGAAGGAGAAATTGTATCGATCTCAATTAATACAGAAGATGGAATGCCATTATCTGTTGATATGCCGGCTAGTGTAATTCTAGAAGTTACTCATGCAGAGCCTGGTGTGAAAGGAAATACTGCAACTAATGCCACCAAACCAGCAACTGTCGAAACTGGTGCAAAAATAAATGTTCCGTTGTTTATTAACGAAGGAGATAAAATAAAAATTGATACGGATAGTCGTTCATATCAAGAACGCATTAAAGAATAACAAACCAATATAATTGAATTAAATAATGAGTGTATTAGTAAACAAAAACTCAAAAATCATTGTGCAAGGATTTACTGGAAGCGAAGGTACTTTTCATGCCACGCAAATGATTGAGTATGGAACAAATGTTGTTGGAGGGGTAACGCCAGGTAAAGGAGGTCAAACACATTTAGATCGTCCTGTATTTAATACTGTTTCTGAAGCAGTTGAAAAAGCTGGTGCTGACACAACAATAATTTTTGTTCCTCCCGCATTTGCTGCAGATGCTATCATGGAAGCAGCTGATGCAGGTATAAAAGTCATTATAACCATAACAGAGGGAATACCAGTTGCAGACATGGTAAAAGCAGCAAACTATCTAAAAGAGAAAAACTGCACAATGATTGGTCCAAACTGTCCAGGAGTGATAACTCCGGGTGAGGCAAAAGTTGGTATCATGCCTGGTTTTGTATTTAAAAAAGGAACTGTTGGAATTATTTCTAAATCCGGAACATTGACCTATGAAGCTGCCGATCAAGTTGTTCGTGAAGGCTATGGAATAACTACTGCTATTGGAATTGGTGGGGATCCAATTATTGGAACAACTACAAAAGATGCTGTTGAGTTATTTATGAACGATGACGAAACAGAATGTATTGTAATGATAGGTGAAATAGGTGGTCAGCTTGAGGCTGATGCTGCGAAGTATATTCAATCAACTGGAAACAAAAAGCCTGTGATAGGCTTTATAGCCGGAGAAACCGCTCCAGCAGGGCGCACAATGGGGCATGCAGGAGCTATTGTAGGTGGTTCTGATGATACCGCTCAAGCAAAAAAACGAATTATGGCTGAATGTGGGATACATGTTGTTGATTCTCCAGCAGCTATTGGAAAAAAGGTCGCAGAAGTATTAGCTTAAACATATTTACAATGAAATTATTAGAAGGAAAAACTGCAATTATTACTGGGGCTAGTCGAGGAATTGGTCGAGGAATAGCAAAGGTTTATGCGCAACATGGATGTAATATTGCATTTACATATAGTAGTTCTGTTGAAGCTGCAAATGAACTTGAAAAAGAGCTCGTCTCTACAGGGGTTAAAGCTAAAGGCTATCAAAGTAACGCTGCTAATTTTGAACAAGCGCAACAACTTGTTGATGATGTTTTAGCTAATTTTGAAACTATTGATATACTTATCAATAACGCAGGGATTACAAAAGATAATCTTTTAATGCGAATGGGTGAGGAAGATTTTGACAAGGTTATTGAAGTCAATTTAAAATCTGTTTTTAATATGACAAAAGCAGTGCAAAGAACTTTCCTAAGGCACCGTAAAGGGTCACTAATTCATATGAGCTCAGTTGTTGGTGTTAAAGGAAACGCTGGTCAGGCAAATTATGCTGCGTCAAAAGCAGGAATAATTGGATTTTCAAAATCAATTGCTTTGGAACTAGGTTCACGAAATATTAGAAGTAATGTAATAGCTCCAGGATTTATAGAAACGGAGATGACCGCTAGCTTGTCAGATGATATTGTACAAGGATGGCGTGACGGAATACCATTAAAACGAGGAGGAACACCAGAGGATATAGCAAATTCTTGTGTTTTTTTGGGATCAGATTTATCAAATTACATCACAGGGCAAGTGCTCAATGTTGATGGAGGAATGTTAACTTAATTAAAATTCATATTATGCAAAAATTACCAAAAATTGGATTACCAGTCTTAGCACTAGGTTTTATTTTATTAATTATGATCTCTAAATCATCAATCAATATTGGTTATGGTGAAGCAGGAGTATTATTTAAAACTTTTGGAGGAGGTGTCGTTACTGATACACCCCCACTAGGAGAAGGGTTTCACTTGATTGCACCCTGGAATAAGGTGTTTATTTACAACGTAAAACAACAAGAATTCTTTGAAGGGAATATGCAGGTACTTTCTTCTAATGGATTGGAAATTTCACTTGATGTATCTGTACTTTATCAACCAAAGTATGATGAATTAGGTCTACTTCACCGTACAAAAGGTGAGAATTATGTAGGTATTGTTCTTATTCCACAAATTCGAGCTGTTGCTAGATCTGTTGTTGGAAGATACACACCTGAACAATTGTATTCAACAAAAAGAGATGCAATTCAAAATGAAATTTTTGAAGAGACAATGAAAAATGTTGAATCACAACATATTCAGTTAAATGCAGTTTTGGTTCGTGATGTTACTCTCCCTCTAGCAATTAAAGAAGCTATTGAACGAAAATTAGGTCAAGAACAAGAATCTTTGGAATATGAATTTCGTCTAGAGAAAGCAAAACAAGAAGCAGAAAGACAACGAATCGATGCTGAGGGTAAGGCAGCTGCAAACCGTATTTTAAGTGCTTCGTTAACTGATAAAATATTAAAAGAAAAAGGCATTGAGGCCACTATTAAACTTTCTGAGTCTCCAAATTCAAAAGTAATCGTAATTGGAAGTGGGGAAGGTGGAATGCCAATCATTCTTGGTAATCAATAAAACCTTTTATTTTTAGCAAATAAGTAATATATTTGCAACTCAATTATGAAAAAAACATATACACATAGCCATCATTTAATCTTTCTATCAAACGAGAGCTAATTGTGGTATGACAATATATTAGTAACCCGTTTGATTTTCAAGCGGGTTTTTTTATTTAATAGCTAGATTTAGAATTAAACACAAAACAAAATAATGATACGAATAGCAATTCAAAAATCGGGAAGGTTGAATGATGAATCCCTTGAATTACTTAAAAATTGTGGAATATCTATTGATAATGGTAAAGATCAATTAAAAGCCTCAGCAAGAAACTTTCCTGTTGAAGTGTTTTTTCTTAGAAATGGTGATATCCCTCAGTATTTGAGAGATGGTGTAGTTGATTTGGCAATTCTTGGAAGTAATACACTTGTAGAAAAAGGAAATGATCTAAATATAATCGAGCGACTTGGTTTTTCAAAATGCAGAGTTTCAATTGCCATTCCCAAAGGGTCAAAGTACAATGAAATTTCGGATTTAAACGGAAAGAAAATTGCAACATCATACCCAAATACTGTCAATCAATTTTTAGAAAAAAATAAGATTAATGCTGATTTACACATCATCAACGGATCAGTTGAGATTGCACCAAATATTGGTTTAGCAGATGCTATATGTGATATTGTGTCTAGTGGGAGTACACTATTTAAAAACAATTTAAAGGAAGTGATTAAAATTATTGATTCTGAAGCTGTTTTAGTTCAAGCGCCTAATTTAAATTCAAACCAGCTTGAACTTATTGAAAAAATTCAGTTTCGAATAAAGGCTGTTTTACGAGCAAAACAATCACGTTATATTTTGCTAAATGCACCAAATGATAAAATTGAGGATATAAGTTCAATTTTACCTGTCTTAAAGAGTCCCACAGTTTTACCATTGGCAAAAGCAGGGTGGAGTTCACTTCATTCGGTTATTAATGCTGGAGATTTTTGGGAAGTAATCGATCAATTAAAAGATGCTGGTGCTGAGGATATTCTTGTTTGTCCAATTGAAAAAATGGTACTCTAATGAAGCAATTCAACAACCCTTTACCGAAAGAATGGGCTGATTTATCATCAAGACCTACCTCCTCCTATGAAGATATTGAGCCATTAGTTGCCTCTGTTTTTGAGGATATTAAAACTGAAGGTGACAATGCAATCAAAATGTATACAAGGAAATTTGATAAAGTCAATTTAAATCAAATTCAAGTTAGTGAGAAAGAAATTGCTTTTGGTGTCACAAATGTTTCAACTGAATTAAAATCAGCAATTGAACTTGCAAAATCAAATATAGAGAAGTTTCACAGAGCACAAAAAACAGATCGTATTTCTGTTGAAACTCAAGATGGTGTTTTGTGCTGGCAGGAAAAGCGACCAATCCAAAAAGTTGGTTTATATATTCCAGGAGGATCAGCACCATTGTTTTCTACTATTTTAATGTTGGCTATACCTGCTAAAATTGCTGGATGTAGTGAAATTGTAATGTGTTCTCCTCCAGATAAATCTGGGAATCTTCCCGACGTTGTTCTTTATACAGCTCACTTGTGTGGTGTGACAAAAATTTTTAAGGTTGGAGGTATTCAAGCTATCGCTGGAATGAGTTTTGGTACAGAAAGTATTCCATCAGTACATAAATTATTTGGTCCAGGGAATCAATATGTAACAGTTGCAAAACAATGGGCTACACGTTATAATGTTGCGATTGATATGCCTGCTGGTCCCAGTGAATTACTAGTTGTTGCAGATGAATCCGCAAATCCTTCATATGTTGCAGCTGATTTATTGTCTCAAGCTGAACACGGAATTGACAGTCAAGTTATATTGGTAACTACAACTCCTTCAATTATACCAGCTGTACAAATGGAAATAGAGGATCAATTAGCACAATTACCTAGAAAAAGTATTGTAGAAAAAGCAATTGCAAATTCTAAAGTAATTTCTTTTCCTACAGATGATTTAGCCATTGAATTTATAAATAACTATGGTCCTGAACACTATATAATATGTATGAAAAATGAAGATTTATATATAGATAACATAGAAAACGCTGGTTCTGTTTTCGTTGGTAATTATACTCCTGAAAGTGCTGGTGACTATGCTTCTGGTACAAATCATACATTACCTACAAACGGATATGCAAAACAATATAGTGGGGTCAATTTAGATAGTTTTTTTAAACAGATGACCTTTCAGAAAATTACAGCCAAAGGAATTCAAAATATCGGAAATGCAATTCAACGTATGGCCGAAGCAGAAGGTCTTGAGGCTCATAGAAATGCAGTAACCCTACGTTTAAACGATTTAGCAAATGAATAATAAACGAATTTTAGCTTGGGCTCGTCCCGAAATTTTAGCGCTTAAACCCTACCAATCTGCAAGAGAAGAATTTGTAGGAGGTGATCGTGAAATGATTTTATTGGATGCGAATGAGAGCCCTTTTGAAAATGGAATGAATCGCTATCCTGACCCGATGCAGGGTAAATTAAAGAAAAGGCTTGCAGAAGCAAAAAATATTTCAGAAAACCAAATTTACCTTGGTAATGGGAGCGATGAAGTTTTAAATCAATTGATGGTTTCATTTTGTGTTCCAAAGAAAGATAAAGCAGTTATTTTACCTCCAACATTTGGAATGTATAAGGTTTGTGCTGATATCAATCAGATTAAGACAATAAAAGTTCCACTTACAAAAAACTTTGAGTTAGATGTTGAGTCAATTTTAAAAGCACAAACCAAGACAACAAAAATGGTTTTTATTCCGAGTCCTAACAATCCAACTGGGAATTGCTTTAACGTTAATGACATTAGAAAAGTTGTAAAAAATTTTGATGGTTTTGTGGTTGTTGATGAGGCCTATGTTGAATTTGCGAATGAGAAATCTGTACTTCCTTGGTTGTCTGAGTTTGATAATTTAATTGTTGTTCAAACATTTTCCAAAGCACAAGGAATGGCAGGAGTTCGTTTAGGAATGGCATTTGCTCATGAAACTGTGATAGAATTATTGAATAAACTAAAAGCTCCGTATAATATCAATTCTTTAACACAAGATGCAGTATTGAAAAGGCTTAAAGAACAAGGTCTAGTTACGCAACAGGTTCAACAAATACTCCAAGAAAAAGAACGGCTTTTGGAGGAATTGAGTAACATAACATTTATTAAAAAAATATATCCTTCTGATGCGAATTTCTTTTTGTTAAAAGTTGATAATAGTTCGATAAGATACAAAGAGCTGATAAATCGAGATATTGTTGTTCGAAACCCATCCAAACAGATAGGATGTTCTAATACACTTCGAATCACCGTTGGGACGTATGAAGAAAATAATGCATTGATTAGTGCATTTAAAACAATGGAGGTTTAGATGAAAAAAGTACTATTTATTGATCGCGACGGAACACTTGTAATTGAACCTAATGATTTTCAGTTAGATGCATTAGATAAGTTAGAGTTTTATCCTTATATATTTACATATTTAGGGAAAATAGTTAAGGAACTTGATTATGAACTTGTCATGGTTACTAATCAAGATGGTTTAGGAACTGATAGTTTTCCTGAAAATACATTTTGGCCTACACAAGATTTAATTATTAAAAGTTTTAAAAACGAGGGAATTTTATTCAATGACATTTTAATTGACAAAAGTTTTCCCGAGGATGACGCTCCTACTCGTAAACCAGGAATTGGAATGTTAACTAAATACATTGACAATGACGACTATGATTTATCAAAATCTTTTGTAATAGGGGATCGTGCCACAGATATTGAGCTTGCTTCAAATCTTGGGTGCAATGGGATTTTAATTGGAGATGCAGATGCAAACCAAGCTATTTTAAAGACAACTAAGTGGGAGGAAATATATAATTTTTTGAAGCTTAAACAACGAGAAGTAGTTGTTCAACGAACTACTCATGAGACAGATATATCACTCCGATTAAATTTAGACGGAAAAGGGAATAGTAAAATTGAAACAGGTATTCCATTTTTTGATCATATGCTAGACCAGTTAGCTCGTCATGGAGGTATGGATATTGAATTAAAAGTAGTTGGTGATCTTCAAGTAGATGAACATCACACTATTGAAGATACTGCCATTGTTTTAGGTGAAGCCTTTTCGTCTGCCTTGGGAGATAAATTAGGGATTGAACGTTATGGGTTTTGTTTGCCCATGGACGATTGTTTAGCTCAAGTGGCAATTGATTTTGGTGGTAGAAACTGGTTGGTTTGGGATACTACCTTTAAACGTGAAATGATTGGACAGATGCCAACCGAAATGTTTATGCACTTTTTTAAGTCTTTTTCAGACGGGGCTAAAGCAAATCTAAATATTAAAGCAGAGGGAACAAACGAGCATCATAAAATTGAAGCAATCTTTAAAGCTTTTGCTAAGGCAATCAAAGTGGCCATAAAACGTGATCCTGATAAAATGATTTTACCTACTACAAAAGGAAGTTTGTAATGAAAGTGGCAATAATAGATTACGGTGCTGGAAACATACAAAGTTTACAGTTTGCACTTCAACGTTTGGATGTCAAGACTGTTCTAACCAACAATAAAGATGTGCTAAATTCAGCTGAAAAAGTCATTTTTCCAGGGGTAGGTGAAGCGAGTAGTGCTATGCGCAAATTAAGAACTGCTGGTCTCGATACTTTTATACCATCTTTAAGTCAACCGGTTTTAGGAATTTGTTTGGGAATGCAACTAATGTGTAATGAAACCAGTGAAGGAGAAACTAAAGGCTTAGGCATATTTGATTGTAATGTATCAAAATTTACAACTCAAGTTAAAGTTCCCCAAATGGGCTGGAATAATATCTTTAATCTTAAAGGTAAACTATTTGATGGAATTTCAGAAAATGAGTACATGTATTTGGTCCATAGCTATTACGCACCAGTTACAAAGGATACAATTGCTTGTACCAACTATGGAGAGGACTATTGCACAGCTATGCAAAAAGAAAATTTCTATGGAGTACAATTTCATCCTGAAAAAAGTAGCAAAACTGGGAGTAGATTACTTCAAAACTTTTTAAGCCTATGAGAATAATTCCAGCAATTGATATAATAGACGGAAAGTGTGTGCGACTTTCTAAAGGAGATTATAGTACACAAAAAATATATAACGAAAACCCTTTAGAAGTTGCAAAGGCCTTTGAAGACAACGGAATTAAACACCTTCATTTAGTTGATCTAGATGGTGCGAAATCAAAACATATTGTAAATTACAAGGTACTAGAGCAAATATCTACTCATACTAATTTAGCAATTGATTTTGGGGGAGGCTTAAAATCAAATGAGGACTTAAGAATTGCATTTGAATGTGGAGCAAATCAGGTAACAGGAGGTAGTATTGCCGTTAAAAATCCAGATATATTTGAACAATGGGTTTCAAAATATGGGGCTGATAAAATTATTCTTGGGGCTGATGTTAAAGGAGAATTTATTGCTACAGACGGTTGGCTTAAAACTTCAAATCAGTCTCTTTTTACTTTTTTGAAAGAATACGAAGAAAAAGGTATTAAATATGTGATTTGTACTGATATCAGTAAAGATGGAATGCTTGAGGGTCCCTCTATTTCTTTGTATCAAAAAATACTTGAACAAAGTAATGTAAAACTTATTGCCTCTGGGGGGATTTCTTCCTACTCAGAATTGCCTATTTTAAAAAATATTGGTTGTGAAGGCGTAATCATTGGAAAAGCAATTTATGAAAATCGTATTTCTTTGAAACAACTCGAAAAATTTATATTAAACCAAACAAACCCCTAATGCTAACAAAACGAATAATACCGTGTCTTGATATAAAGGACGGACGAACTGTCAAAGGGATTAATTTTGTTAATCTTCGTGACGCAGGGGATCCGGTTGAATTGGCCACACAGTATGCAAAAGAAAATGCAGACGAGTTAGTGTTTTTAGATATATCTGCTACTGAACAAAAAAGAAAAACTCTAGCAGAACTTGTATTACGTGTAGCAGAGGCAATTGACATACCATTTACGGTTGGTGGTGGAATTTCATCTATCAATGATGTGGCTGTTTTATTGCGTAATGGTGCAGATAAAATTTCAATTAATTCAGCTGCAGTAAAACGACCTGATTTAATCAATGAGCTAGCAGAGAATTTTGGAAGTCAATGCGTTGTTGTAGCAATTGACGCAAAACAGATAGATGGTTCATGGAAAGTTCACTTAGTGGGTGGGAAAGTGTCTACAGATATTGACTTATTTGATTGGGCAAATGAAGTTGAAGAACGTGGAGCTGGAGAAATACTTTTTACCTCTATGGATCATGATGGTACAAAAGAGGGTTTCGCAAATGAAGCTTTAGCGAAGCTATCAACCCAATGTAATATTCCAATTATTGCCTCGGGTGGCGCAGGGGAAATCAATCACTTTACTGATGTATTTACTAAGGGGAAAGCAGATGCTGCACTCGCAGCAAGTGTCTTTCATTTTGGACAAATTAGTGTCCCTGATTTAAAACAAAAATTAAAAAAGCAGCAAATAGCTGTACGAATATAAAGTAATATGGAACCAAATTTCAGTAAATCAAAAGATGGATTACTTCCTGCTATTGTTCAGGATGCTTCAACACGAAAAGTCTTAATGTTAGGCTATATGAATGCAGATGCATTAGCTAAAACAAAAGAAACCAATAAAGTTACTTTTTTCAGTAGATCGAAGCAACGTCTTTGGACAAAAGGGGAGGAGAGTGGAAACTTCCTTCAACTCAAGGATATTAAAATTGATTGTGACCATGATACACTATTGATACATGCAGTTCCTAATGGACCTACATGTCATAAAGGAACAGATACTTGTTGGGGTGAGCTTAATTCATATGATTTTAATTTTCTGAGTAAGCTAGAGGAAATTATAGCTGATCGTAAAGAATCTGGAAATAGTGATGAAAGTTACATCTCTTCATTATTTGAAAAAGGGATAAATAAAATTGCTCAGAAAGTCGGAGAAGAAGCTGTGGAAACTGTTATTGAAGCGAAAGACAATAACAACGAATTATTTTTAAATGAAAGTGCTGACTTACTTTTTCATATGCTAATCCTATTTAATGCGAAAGGATTTTCATTAAAGGATGTCGTAGATACTCTTGAATCAAGACACCAATAGACGTGTTATCACTTTTGTGGTTTTATTGAACTCTGTACAATCAACAGGTGAATGCAAAATCGATACGATTCGTCTGATTTGTTAGAAAATTCTTCTATTCATATTTAAATTTTTAATTTAGAGGAAACCTTTGACTCTTGTAAATGCAACTACCGAACGATATATTTCAGTTTTTTAATGAATTAGCCATAAACAATACACGTGAATGGTTCCAAGATCACAAACCAAGGTTTAAATCGTTAGAACAGGATGTAAAGCTATTTGGTGAGAAACTCAAAGGTTTATTGAATACAGAGGATAGGGTAGATCGTGCTAAACTATTTCGAATTTATAGAGATGTACGTTTCTCCAAGGACAAAACTCCCTTTAAGACACATTTTGGTATATCTTTTCATCGCGAAAAACCTGCTTTGCGTGGTGGATATTATCTTCATATCAAACCAGGAGATAACTTTATTGCCACAGGATTTTGGAATCCAAACAAAGAGGATTTACTTCGAATTCGTAAAGAAATGGAAATTGATTCTAGTGAATTTAGGGAAATTATGGAAAATGTTAACTTTAAAAAAGTCTGGGGTTCTTTAGAAGGAGAGGAAGTAAAAACAGCACCTAAAAACTTTTCAAAAGATGATCCAAACATTGATTTGATTCGTAAAAAGCAATACATTTTTACCAAATCATATTCGGATAAAGAGGTTTTAGCACCTAATTTCATTGAAAATGTGCATAACGATTTTAAAACAATTCGTCCGTTTTTTGATTACATGAGCGATGTATTAACGACCAATACCAATGGGGAGAGTTTAATTTAGAATAAATTTTAGTTTTCGACCATTGTCATTATATCCTTATATTCTAATAGTATATATTTATCTTTATTTTCCTCCTTTACTTCGGTTACATTCTTGGCAGAGCATTTGTCCGTTACTGAGTTCTGTTTTCCCGCCTTTGTGCTAAGGTTTTTATGCTCGGCTTCCATTTCGGAAATGTCAAAATCCTCGTTACAGGTAGGGCAAATACCTTGTTGTTTTTCGTAGAGTTCACGCTTTTGACTTTGTGTAAAGGCACAAGCGCTGTACTAAAATACAATTTCAAAAATATATTTTGTCACATTACTACAGGGGGTAAGGACAAGAATAGAGGATTAAATACATTTAGTTATTAGAAAGTAATGAACGTGTTTCGTACAAACCTATTTTACATAATATTAATTATATTATAATTACATGTCAAGAAGATTCAACAATGAACTTTAGTTACATTCTTGTGAACTGGTATCAATAAGTGATAAAATTTTCCAAACTGAATTGAGTCTTACTAGCGTAAATGAATTGAAGCCACAATGT
>JAUROD010000016.1 GCA_030835845.1 Flavobacteriaceae bacterium | reverse complement strand
CTCTCTTGTTTGAGGCATTGGTCCGTCAGTTGCGGCAACTACCAAAATAGCACCGTCCATCTGAGCAGCACCAGTAACCATGTTTTTCACATAATCCGCGTGACCAGGACAGTCAACGTGAGCATAGTGACGATTTTCAGTTTGGTATTCTACGTGTGACGTATTAATTGTAATACCACGCTCTTTTTCTTCGGGCGCGTTGTCGATTTGGTCGAAGCTTCTTGCTTCAGAATACCCAGCGTCTGCTAATACTTTAGTAATTGCAGCAGTTAAGGTAGTTTTACCGTGATCAACGTGGCCAATTGTTCCAATATTTAAGTGGGGTTTTGACCGATCAAATGTTTCTTTAGCCATAATACAGGTTTTTCTTTAATGTTTTAAGAGGTGCAAATTTATAAATTTTTACTATTAACTCGACTTATAATACAAACTTTTTGATGCTTTTTTTTGAAAGTTTTTAGACAAATGTATGTATTTAAAATCAAGTAACTGATAATAAGATAGTTATGATTAACTATTTTTGTTTTTATTCATCTTCAAAACAGCCTTTTCTATTCCTTTGGGAGTGAGTGGATACATCGGAATCAATTCCTTTATGATTTGAATGGTTAATGTATGTTCCCAAAACTTTAATGGTTCAGGATTCAACCAGGCACATTTTTTAAAATGAGAACTGATTTCAAGGTAGGTATTCATACTTTGATTGGTTAGTTCATAAGGAGCCATAGCTGCATCTCCAACAAAGAAAACACGGTAGTTAGGATTTTTAGAGACGATACGATTAATCGGTATCGCCTTTCTTCTTTGGGGATCACTGTAGACTTGACCATATACTGTATTATGAAAATAATAGGTTTCCAAGTCATGTGCAAAACGAATTTTCATTTTTCGAAATAAGGTCTGTACCGCTTTGATATAGGGGTGCATCGAATAACCTCCATTATCAATAAACAAGAGGAGTTGTAACTTTTCGTCTGTTTCACTTTTAATTTCGGGCAAAAAAAGACCCCCTCTTTCCAAACCACGTTTAATTGTTTCTTCTACATCAAGTTTTTCTTGAGCAGTTTCTTCTACAATTCCCTTTAGTGATGCCAGAGCAGCATCAATGTTGTTGTCATTTAAAATAGCATCCAAATCAACAGGAAAAAAATTAGCATCACTCAAGACTTTACGAGCCATTTTTCCACCACCGCTTCCACCTACACGAATTCCGTCTTTTGCTGCTCCCCCGTGCCCATAGGGAGATATTCCTCCAGTACCAACCCAATGGCTGCCTCCACTGTGTTCTGTTTTTTGATGTTTCAATACCTCATCCATTCGCTCTAAAAGTTCTTCTAACGATAAATCTGAGTAGTCTGCCATACGATCAAGTGGTCGTTGTTCTTTCGGATCTTGATTTCCTTCCATTGGGCGATCTTCAACATCTCCCCTATCTTTCTGCCACAATTCACGTCCATCAATAACTTTCTGTATGTCATAGTGGGTCAAATGGACTTCGTCTAGAAAAGTATCTATCATTTCTTTACGTGTTGTTTGATCATCAAAACGACTCATGTTAAGCTCTTTCCATTGCTGAAAAGTCTGAGATCGCATCACAGCATCATTTAGATGTTCTCCACTTTTTATATCAATTGCAAGGAAATAACTGTAGAAAGCTTGGGTAAATGGACCCATTGTGTCTGGACTTTTTACAACAAATGTGCGGAGGACATTAAACATATCCCCAATTGTTTTGACCAAGCCTCTATCGAATGCTTTCTGAAGCAATAAGAGCGTTCGGACATCTACATGTAGACGAAATTCTTTGAATTTTTCGGGTAGTGAAGTAAACATGATTTAGTTTAAGGTCGTTCCCATTGGTGGTTTTCCTCCTCCTAGCGCGAGTTGACGTTGTACTTTTTCATAATCGGCTTGAGTTTTTATTAGTGTTCCCAATCCATCAAGTGAATTGATTTTATCCAACGCATCTTTTGAAGTGTATGTTTTTATATACTTCAACCAATTGAGTAATTCTCTTGTTGTGGGAGCACGTTCCAAACCAATTTTTCGCAATTGATAGAACACATCTAATGCAGTATCCACAATTTTGTTACTAACCTTTGGGTGATGTTTTTTAATTATTTCTCTCATTTTATCAGCTTCTGGAAACTGTATGTAATGATAAATACAACGCCCTTTAAAGGCAGTAGGTAATTCTTGTTCCCGGTTGGAGGTAATCACAATTGCTGGCATATCTTGCTCAGATACCTCAATTACTTCTCCTGATTCTGGCATCACGAATTTTCGGTGACTTAACGCATAGAGTAAATCATTTGGGAACTCTCTTGGAGCTTTGTCAATTTCATCAATTAACAGTACCGAATTGGGAGAACTGAATGCTCTTGCAGCAGGACCTTTGAACACATAATCTGCAAGTGATTCAGTGTCTCTACCAGCAGTAGATAATTTTGTTTCCAATCCTTTTTCCTCACGTTGTGCATTGAGTATTTCAATTTGAGAATCTCGTAAATATTTAACATGATCAAACTTTGCAACAAATTGTTCGATATTGCTTTTTGACCCCGCTGGATATACATGTAAATCCAACTTATTTGCTTTTGCATATTGCAAGGGCAACTCCGTTTTTCCAGTTCCAGGCTCACCTTCAATGAGCAAAGGCATTCCTAGTGTTCGCGAAATATGAAAAGCTTGTGCTAACTCAGCATCACATAAATAGTGATCTGATCCTTCCCAATAATTTGTCTCTGCCATAGTTATTTTTTGATGTATTTTGTAAAAATAGTTGATAATTGTTTTTTGGTAATCCGGTGATCCCCATCATAGGGAAGTTGAGTCACCTCAAGTTTATTCTTAATTATGATATCCTTAACCATTTCGATTAATTCAGCGGTAAGGTATATGTCATTTAACCCATACGTATAAAGGATTTTAATTTGTACTAAATCTGTTTTACTTTCAGTCAGATCGATATCTTCTGGAATCCAACAAGCGTAAGGAATTAAATAATCTACCTCAACATTTCTACTGTGTAGCCAACGAAAAACAGTGGTACCCCCTTGGGAGAATCCGAATATGGTCTTTTTACAACCATCTGGAAGTTGGGTTAGAAATTGACTATATAATCCTGAAAGATAATTCCCATTGTCTTCAATTTCATGAAGTCGATCACGTTTGGTCATCCATGAACCAACCACAGGACCTCCAAAATCTTTTTCATAAAAACGACTAAGTGACTCCGGAGCAACAACAAAATGCTCGTCTGGATCAAAGTTGCTGAATTTGTAGATAACCTGCTCGCAAAGCATTCTTGAGCCATGAAGACCAAACCAAAAGTATTTTGTTTTTTGACTTAAATTTCCCCAGGTGGAATAACGTCCTGTCTTAGTTGTTGTGAAAAAATTTGTCTCAAGATTCATTTAAAAAATGTCTATAAGTTGTCTTTTACTTCAAAGAAAGTGCTAAATATATGATATAATACCGTTATCTTGGTCATTAATTTAATTCGATTTTAATAAACTAATTAAGATGGTTGAAGTACATTTCGAAAATCAGATTGCAGTAGTCACATTAAAAAATGGAAAAGTAAATGCAATCAATCACGGACTTTCTAGTGGATTGAGAGAAGCGTTTGAATCACTTGAAAATAACGAAGAAATCAAGGGAGTTATTTTAACTGGTCAAACAGGAGTTTTTAGTGCGGGTTTGGATGTAAATGAGGTAGCTACGATGAATGAGACTGAAGCTCATGCGTATTGGGTTGAATACTTTGGTGCTATTCAAGCAATGGTTAGGTATCGTCGTCCTTTTGTTTGTGCTATCACTGGTTTTGCACCTGCTGGAGCGACCATTTTGACTTTATGTGCCGATTATCGAATTATGGCTGAGGAACCCAAACACGTGATTGGTATGCACGAATTTAAACTTTCAATGCTTGTTCCTGAATTAATGATGGATTTATGGAGTTATACCCTAGGAGAACAACGTGCCTTTCAAGCCCTTCAAAACGCTACTTTATTTTCTGCAAAAGAGGCATTGGAGGCGAATATTGTCCAAGAAATTGCACCTGCTTCTGAGGTTTTTGAACGTGCAAAAATACACCTTGAAAAGTGTATAGCTGTTTACTCCCCTGTGTTTATAGAAAGTAAACGTTTGGTTCGAAAAAATCTACTTAAGATTGTGGATCGTGACCTAGAAAAACTTGCTAGTGATTTTGTTGCATTTGGAAAAGACCCCAAAATGAAAAAAATAATTCAAGACTTTGCTACCCAATTAAGTTCAAAAAAATAATAGGTTATTCAATTACCATTGGTCTGGCAAGACCTTCTTGAATTACAGTAGCAACCAAATTCCCACTTCGATCAAAAATACTTCCCTTGCCGAGACATCTTGCTCCTGAAATATTTGGACTATCCATTGAAAATAAAAGCCACTGATTGACATCAAAAGGACGATGAAACCACATTGCATGATCAAGGCTTGCAACTTGAAGGGGTTGATCGAAATTATTTTGGTAGTGACTAATAACCGACATAACCAATAAATCATAGTCCACAGCATACGCTAAAAATTCTTGTTGCTGTTTGATATCAAGTATGGTTTTTTTCTTCAGTTTAAACCAAACATTTCGATTTTCTTTTGGTGAAATCTTTTGAGAATAATCACGTTCAGGACGAAATTCAAAGGCAAAAGGATGTCTTGCCAATAAGTAAAGTTTCATTCGATCTGGGACGTCATTTGTTGAATTGAGCAATTGAGCATCTGAAAGTAATTTCTCTGGTTCAGCAGCTGCTGGAGATTGGATATGCTGGTCTAACGCTTCTTGTTGAATTTGATACGATGCAGCTAAAACAAATATAGCCTTATCGTTTTGAAATGCGGTTACTCGACGAGTAGAAAAACTGCCTCCATCTCTTAGGTTTTCAACTTTATATTGAATAGATGTTTTAATATCCCCTGCGAGAATAAAATAACCATGTAAAGAATGAACATGACGATCTGCCGAAACAGTTTGATTAGCCGCGTGTAAAGATTGAGCAAGAACTTGCCCTCCATATACACGTTTCCAAACAGTTTGATAATTTTCTCCCTCAAAAAGCGAGTCACCAAGATGAGTAAGGGTTAATAAGTCGGTAAGTCCTTCGGGTGTTTGCATAAAAAAAAGTTTGTGCAAAGATAACCATATAGGATGAAAAGAAAGTAAATAAAGAAGTGAATAAGGGAATTGAAGAGCCAATGTCGGGATTTGAACCCGAGACCTCTTCCTTACCAAGGAAACGCTCTACCCCTGAGCTACATCGGCAGTAAAAAAAAGAGCGGGAGACCGGGTTCGAACCGGCGACATTCAGCTTGGAAGGCTGACGCTCTACCAACTGAGCTACTCCCGCATTATTTTTTTAAAATAGATGGTGGGGAGAGCAGGATTCGAACCTGCGAAGGTAAAAACCAACAGATTTACAGTCTGTCCTCGTTGGCCGCTTGAGTATCTCCCCAATAATAAAATAAAGAACAATTTCTTAAGAGCCGATGGAGGGACTCGAACCCACGACCTGCTGATTACAAATCAGCTGCTCTAGCCAGCTGAGCTACATCGGCTTTTATGTACCCTTTCGAGCGGTGCAAATGTAGAGATTTATTTATTTGCAATCAAAAAAATATCTGAAAAAAAAATGTACTATGAACGCAATAACTCTTTATGCCGAATTAATATACGTTCTGCAGCACGAACACTAAGGTCTACAGACTCCTCAAAGCTTTTACAAAGCTTCTTAACTACCACATTTTCACCTACAATACTAATTTTTATTTCCGCTAGTTTGTTAATTCGGTCTGAAGTATTTTCTAATTTAAAAAAAACATCTACACGAAGTATTTTATCGTAGAATTGAAATAATTTGTCAATTTTGCGTTGTGTAAAGTCAATTAATTTTTGATCGATGTTGAAATTAGTTGCTTGAACATTTACTTTCATAAGGATAAGTTTTAGCGTTATACTTCATTTTTTATCTCCTCTTGGGTGAGCTAGCTTATACACCTCCTTAATCTTTTGCATGCTACTGTGAGTATACACTTGAGTCGTAGCGAGCGAAGCATGACCTAATAACTCTTTTATGGTGTTTAGGTCTGCCCCCTGATTCAAAAGGTGAGTTGCAAAACTATGCCGTAGCACATGTGGACTCCTTTTTTCTTTTGATGAGACAATTGAAAAGTAATCATTTACTACATGATAAACAAAATTATCACTGAGTTTTTTACCATTATCCAAACGGAACAAAAAAGGAGAATCATGTGAGTCAAAATACTCTTTTGTTTCTTCTATGTATAGTTTTAATTGCTTCTCAAGTGTTGGTATCATTGGAATTATTCGCTCTTTATTACGTTTACCTAAAACTTTTAAAGTATGTGAATCAAAATCGATAGCACTGTGTTTAAGCTCAATTAATTCAATTCTGCGCATCCCTGTGCAATACAATGTTTCAATGATTGTTTTGCTTAGGATTCCTTTGTAATCCGATGAAAAATAATTGCCTTCGAATAAGTTTTTCATTTCAGTTTCTGAAAAAGGCAATTGAATTTTTTTGAAATCTTTTAAAGGCTTGTGCTTTCGTAGTGGATTTTCATTGCGAAGTTCAATACGCATTAAAAATCGATAGTATGATCGTAGGACAGAAACTTTTCGATTAATGGTGCGGTTTGAGTTCCCTGCATTAACCAAGCTTACTATCCATGAACGAATTATGGTGTACTCCAATAGATCAATTGATTTTTCTTGATATTCGTTTTCACAAAATGCAGCAAATTCCTCTAAATCCCTTTGATAGGCTTTTTGCGTATGGGGAGAGTATTTCTTCTCTAATTGGACAAAATCAATAAACTTAGAAATAGACATAAAAAAAACGTTGCAGTGAAAGATAAAACTTTTACTACAACGTTGAAATTATTTTACACAAACAATTATTGCATTTCTGCGTCCCTCAGATGTTGGATGTACTGTGCTTTTTGAATTTTAGTTCTGTTTTTTACAGAAGGTTTAACGAATTGCTTACGTGCACGTAGCTGACGCATTGAACCTGTTTTGTCGAATTTTCTTTTGAAACGCTTAAGCGCTCTATCGATGTTTTCGCCTTCTTTTACTGGAATTATTAACATAAAACGTAACCTCCTCTCTTTTAAAATGTGTGCAAATATAATTGGTTTATTTAAATAAAGTGCTTCTTTGACTTATTTCTTTAATAGTTCTCGTGAAATAACTAATTTTTGAATTTCAGTAGTTCCTTCTCCAATTGTACAAAGTTTTGAGTCACGATAAAATTTTTCAACTGGAAAGTCTTTAGTAAAGCCGTATCCACCGTGTATTTGTACAGCTTCACTAGAAATTTTAACACAGGCTTCGGAGGCATACATTTTAGCCATTGCCCCAGATTTTGTGACATTTTTTCCTTGCATTTTATCACTTGCTGCTTTGTGTAAAAGCAATTTAGATGCTTCAATTTCGGTTGCCATTTCAGCAAGTTTAAATGAAATTGCCTGAAACTTACTAATTGCTTTTCCAAACTGTTCTCTTTCTTGTGAATATTTCAAAGAAGCTTCGTAAGCCCCTCTTGCAATTCCAAGAGAAAGTGCGCCAATTGAAATACGACCCCCATCTAAAATTTTCATGGACTGAATAAATCCTTCTCCAACTTCACCTAATCTATTTTCATCTGGAATTCGGCAATCTGCAAAAACCATTTCAGCAGTTTCAGATGCTCGCATTCCTAATTTATTTTCTTTTTTACCTGCTGTAAACCCTGGTGTCCCTCGCTCTACAACAAAAGCTGTCATGCCGTGATTATCTCCTTTTTCACCGTTTCTAGCAATAACAACTGCAATATCACCACTTTTACCGTGTGTGATAAAATTTTTAGTTCCATTAAGTATCCAATCGTTGCCCTCTTTTTTGGCCGTTGTACTCATTCCCTTGGCATCAGATCCCGTGTTGTGTTCTGTAAGTCCCCATGCTCCAATGTGTTCCCCTGAAGTGAGCTTTGGAAGCCACTTACATCGTTGTGCTTCGTTTCCAAAAAGATAAATGTGATTTGTACACAACGAATTATGAGCCGCAACAGAAAGCCCAATGGAAGGATCAATTACCGAAATTTCCTCAATAATTGAAATGTATTCATGATACCCTAAACCAGATCCACCATATTCCTCAGGAATTAGCACACCTAAAAAACCAAGATTACCAGCCTCCCGCATCGCTTCAATAGGAAAATACTGTTTTTCATCCCATTCCATAACATGTGGATAAAGTACCCTTAAAGCAAATTCTTTCGCTGATTCGGCAATTAAAGTATGTGCTTCATTTTCTTGCATCGCAACCAATAGTTGTGGGTCTATCATAGCTTTCTTTTTTTAAAACAAATATAGGGTTAATCTTTTAATTTGTAAACTGTCAATTGTCTCAATTTGGTGTAAATCACCTAATGAAATAGCTCCTTGCTTTGTTCCTAATGCCACAATGGATCTCGCCTGTTTCCATGTTAAATAGGGAATTTTTGCGAGTTCATAAATACTTGCTTTATCAATTTCAATTTTATCAATTTTAGCTGGTTTTGAAAGTGTAAAATAGTACTTAATTTCATTCACCACTTGGGGGGATAATCCATACACCTCGTCAAGTTGGTCAAGAGTTGAAAATCCATTTAGATGAGATCGATAATCAATAATTCTATCGCTTAAAACTGATCCAATTCCTCGTGCTTTTGTTAAGTCATTTGAAGTTGCGGTGTTAAGCTCCAATAATCTTAATGGAATCTTTTTTTTATTCTTCTTTTGTGAACGTGATGGAAATTTAAAATATGGTCTATATTGTTCAATCCAAACTTGGTCTACTTTGGTTACTTCCTTAATCTGAGAAACAGAATTTATCCACTTTCCTTGCTTACGATACTTGATTAAACGATCAAATTGCAAGGGTGTAATTTTCATAAAATAGGCATTAGTATCTGTCAAAAAATTAAGATTAAATGGATATACTTTTGGTTTAAATGAAGCGGCTTGGATGGAGTCAATTCGCTTTTGAAGAATCTTGTCAAAAGTCTGAATTGATTGAGTGGTTGAAGAATTGAGAATAAAAAAAAAGGTCTTGAAAAGCCTCTATAAAAATCATTAAATAACCCACCCCTTTTGTTTTTCGAGATAAACGAAAAACAAAAGCAGTCGATTTTTTCATATTATTTATTCATTGTGGAAATCGCATCTAAATATCGGTTTAATTCTTCTTTAACTTTAGGATATAGGAAGAATAGACCTATCATATTCGGGAATACCAATGCCAAAATCATTGCGTCTGAAAAAGTCCAAACAGCAGACATATCACCAGCTGCACCAATTACGATAAAAGCGAGGAATAAAATCTTGTAAGTAAGATCAGAAATTTTACTTTTTCCAAAGACAAACATCCAAGATTGTAATCCGTAGTACGACCAAGAAATCATTGTCGAAACTGCAAATAACACAACGGCTATTGTAAGGAATGGTCCAGAAAATGCAATGTATTTAGAGAAGGCTGCGGCTGTAATTGCGGCTCCTTCTACCTGTTGGCCTGCTATAGTCACTACTCCACCTTCTCCACCGTACTGAAATACAGTATTGTCACCGTTAAAAATGATAATTACAAGCGCAGTAAGCGTACAAATAACTACGGTGTCAATAAAAGGTTCAAGTAGAGCAACTAGTCCTTCAGAGGCAGCATATTTAGTCTTTACGGCAGAGTGAGCGATAGAAGCTGATCCAGCCCCTGCTTCATTTGAAAATGCAGCTCGTCTAAATCCAGTAATCAAAACTCCAATTAAACCACCCAAACCTGCTTGAGGGTTAAATGCTTGAGAGAAAATCATACCAAACGCATCATCTACAAATGTGATGTTTGTACCTATAATATAAATACAAGCTAGGATATACATCAAAGCCATAAAAGGAACTACTTTTTCGGTTACTGAAGCAATTCTTTTAATTCCTCCAATAATGATAATGCCAACTACGACCATCATAATAAGTCCTATGATAGTTCTTGCATTTCCACCGGTCATTCCAAAAGAACTTACTAATTGCATTGCCGCTTGATTAGATTGTGCTGCATTACCACCCCCAAAAGAGGCACCGATACACAATAAAGCAAAAATAACTGCTAAAACTCGTCCAAGTTTGGCATATCCTTGTTCTTGTAACCCTTTAGTGAGGTAATACATAGGACCACCATAAACGGTTCCATCCTCACCTACATCACGATATTTAACACCCAGTGTACATTCTACAAATTTGGTAGACATACCAATTAGACCGCATAAAATCATCCAAAAAGTGGCTCCAGGACCTCCAATTGCAATAGCAAGTGCTACTCCAGCAATATTTCCGTTTCCGACTGTTCCAGAGACAGCAGTAGCAAGAGCTTGAAAGTGACTAACTTCACCTTCTTCTTTGTTTTCATCTTTATCTAATTCATCGTATTTGCCCCTTACTGTATTGATGGCAGTAGGGAAACGTTTGACGTTTATAAAGCCAAAGTAAAAAGTAAAAAATAATGCACCACCAACGAGTAGAAAAATAATCGTAGGGATTTCAGTACCAGGAAAATTATGTAATATCAACGCACCCCACCAATCAGCAATTGGAGTGAATGCTTCGTTAATTCGCTCATCAAGTCCTTTTTCTTGTGCGAATATTGGGGTTGAAAAAAAGGATAAAAATGATACTAAAGTAAGTTTTCGTTTATTGTTCATTTGGTTGTTGTTTAAATTCCTGAGACCCGAATATCTAAAAATAAATGCGAATTACAAACTATCTGACGCCTAGATTTTTTATAAATCAAATACAGAAGATCGTTTTGTGTAGACTAAATCTTTCAATTTCAACCAAAAAGCAAGGGTTAAATAAAGAATAAACCCACCAATCAAAGTTGTAAATGAAGCATAAATAAAAAACAAACGCACACTTTTTACTTTCATACCAAGTTGGTCTGCTAGGCGAGTGCAAACTGCAAAGCCGTGTTTTTCGAACCAATACCTAAAATTCTTTGTCATTTTTAATGGTTTAATAAATATGCACCAATATGGCAATTTACACATTTTTTTGTGTCGCAAAACTGTTTTTTTAATTCAATTAAAGCTTGGGTGTCCAAAGCACTTTCAATTTTGGCATGAAGTGATCCAAACCGTTTGATTAATCCATTTTTTTCGGGTTGAAGGGTCGTTATTTAATCCAGTAATTCCTCTGACACATCTCTTCCATGGGCTTTGAAATAACAAAACATAAAAGGTATGATGGTGTTGATCACTATTAATTCGAGCATGTTCTTAGATATTTGCTTTTTCCTTTTATGAGATTTTTATTAAAGGAATAGTGCGTCTCCCAAAAAGAGGAAACTTCTATTTTAGTGATCCATGAAAAATCAAAACGAGGAAACTCATTCATTATTTTGGCAAGAAGCCCTAGATGATTGCTGTACAACTGAGCTAATTGCACCCAACGAATCGTTGGAAAATTCATAGGACGAAGTCGTGTGAACTGTATTCTTTCCTCTAAAGGTTGAATCCCAAATTTATTCGAAAGGAAACGATATTCTTCGCGTAGCTTACTCAGATAGGGATCTTCTTTATCGCATGAAAGTAATCCTGCCTGACCCAAAAACAAAGCTTCAAGTCGAAAAGGATTTGAGCTGTTTTTTCGAACAATAGAAAAATCCATTGATCTTGCCACATAAAAAAAAGCATCGCCATTTACATTGAGTCCAAAATTTCGAGCCAACAACGCAAACAACGTTGCTTCCCAATCGTTTTTCGTGTCCTTTAGTAGATCTTGAATTCGTTGTGCTTTATTTTCTAAGCGAGCTACAAACAAACGTTCTTTCCACGAGGTTAGAATCGTTTCGGGGACAAGGTTGAAATCATTTTCACAAGGTATCCAATGATATGGTCTTTGAAAAGTACATTGGTATTTTTCTAAAAGTTTGGACGACACAATAGGCTGGAGAATAAGGGTAGGGATTAAATCCCCATTCGTCCGACAAATTTCTATATGATCTTCCCAAACGACATGTAAAATTATATTGTCATAAGTGGGGTCGTTTTGATGATTATGGGAATACCAATATGAGGATTTAATATGAATCTATACTGATCCTGCCCAATGCATTTTATTCAATCTAATTTGCGCTTGATTAAAATCTGAACCACCGTGAATATTAAAATATCCAGGAGAAATTATACTTAGTGTCTCACCTTGGGTTGTTGAAATTAGCACCATCGATACATTGATGCTTCCATAAAAAATGAAGTAGGTCTTCTGTCATAAAATTGGGGAATGGGGTTTATTCGCTAACTAGATCTCCTTGCCATTCTAGAATTCCACCTTTAAGATTATACGTTGCAATCACACCTAGTTGATCAAGTAACTGACATGCTTGTGCACTTCTTGCACCCGATCGACAATAAATGAAATAGCTCTTTGATTTATCTAGCTTCTGAACAGCATCCATAAATTCCTGAGGTTGACGAATGTCTATACAAGTAGCGTCTGCCAAATGTCCTTCTTGAAATTCTTCTTCAGTTCGAACATCCAGTAAAAATGAGTTTGCAGCCTCCTTTATTAGTAAGTTCCACTCCTCTTGAGATAGGTCAATCATAGTTGATTATTTTTTCAAATGTATAAGGAAAGATGTAAGGCACAAAATAAATAGTGAAAAAGTACAATCTAAAGTTAAAACTCTTATATTTGTAAATACAACAGTTGTAAATACAAATGAATAATTCAAATATAAATCGTTCCTTAGTGGTGTCAACCCTAAAAAGTGGGATTCACTTTCACGAGGAGCTTAGTACGTTGGTGAAGACATTTGGAATATCATTACCACAATTCAACGTATTGCGAATTTTACGTGGACAAAAAGACAAAACCACTAATTTATTTACAATCAACGAACGAATGATTCATCGTACATCGAATACTACTCGATTAATTGATAAACTAATTAATAAAGACTATGTTGAACGTGTTGTATGTGAAAAAAATAGAAGAAAAATAGAAGTTAACATCACCACTGAGGGTCTTTTGCTTCTCAGGAAAATAGACCCATTAATTAATCAGAAAGAAGCTGAATTGATGCATTCACTCACCATAAATGAAAAAGAAATATTAAATCAAATACTTACCAAATTAACTTAATCAACACAAAAAAAATGAAAACAATTAACACACACACAATGAAAAAGAACACTTTTACCCTTTTACTTGGACTAGCTTTAACAGCGAGTTCAATGCTTGTAGCACAAGTAAAAACAATTGACTTAGCTGAAAGCAGCATTCAATGGACAGGAACAAAATTAACCAGTGGTCACACAGGGACGCTTACCTTTAATTCAGGTGATCTATCTTTTACAGATGGGAAACTTTCGGCAGGTAACTTTGTCGTTAACATGGCATCAATAAACTGTACTGACCTTGAGGGAGAATATGCTCAAAAGCTCATTGGACACCTAAAGTCTGATGATTTTTTTAGTGTAGAAAAACACCCTGAGGCTACTTTGGTTTTTAACAACGTACATGACAATGGAGATGGTGTATACCACATTACAGGTGATTTTACAATCAAAGGAATTACTTCTCCAGCAATGTTCGAATTGGTAGTGACAGATAATACTGCTGTAACTAAAGTCGTGTTAGATCGTTCAAAATATAATGTACGATATGGTTCTGACTCCTTTTTTGACAACCTTGGCGATAAGGTAATCTCAGATAATTTTGATCTTGTTGTAACTTTAAAAATGTAATTATGAAAATTCAACGACCTAAATGTGGTTGTGGAAACACGCAAAATCCAGAGGGATTTTGTGATGGCTCGCACAATAACAAATAAACGCTTTGATTTCTTGAATAAATCATTTTTTGATTTATCTTTGAGGTAATGAAAATTAGATATTCAATAATCAATTGGTGGAACGAGTAAACCCTGTTTATTCGTGAAATCAGCAATATAATATATAAAGGCTTGTCATCACGACAAGCCTTTTTTAATTAAAAAAATGACAAAATTTAAACTTCAATCAACGTATAAGCGAATCTTAGCAGATACACTAACTCCTGTTAGTGCATATTTGAAGTTACGCGATGTTTTCCCGCATTCACTTTTACTTGAAAGTAGTGACTACCATGCGAACAGCAATGATTTTTCGTACATATGTTGTAACCCAATTGCCTCCATTTCACTTAAAAATGGAATCCTCACAACACGCTATCCTGATGGAAGTACAAGTACAACCGAAGTAGATGAATACACTGACATTCCAAATGAAATACATGCATTTTCACAACGATTTGACAGTGAACCCTATTCGTTTCCTTTTATAAGCAATGGCATATTTGGGTACATTGCGCATGATGCAGTTGCCTATTTTGAACAAATTAAGTTAGATGCCGAAAAAGAAGGTCTAGACATTCCTGATATTTATTATGCGGTCTATCAAAATATTTTGGCAATCAGTTTATTCAACCATGAAGCGTATATGTTTTCTCATGTATACGATGGCACGCATAATTTAGAGGAGATAGAACGTTTGTTGGGGTCTAAAGCAAGTACTCCCTTTTCATTTGAAAAAGTAGGTGAGAAAACCTCAAACCTAACCGATGCACAATTTATTGATTTTGTTGAAAAAGGGAAAGCACATTGTTATCGAGGTGATGTATTTCAACTGGTGTTATCGCGTCGTTTTTCTCAAGGATTTAAAGGGGATGAATTTAATGTTTACAGAAGTTTAAGATCGATAAACCCCTCCCCCTATTTGTTCTTTTTTGATTACGGTAATTTTAAAATTTTTGGTAGTTCTCCAGAAGCGCAATTGATTATTGAAGAAGGAAAAGCAGAAATACATCCGATTGCTGGGACATTTCGTCGAACAGGAAACGATGAACAAGACGCAAAAGCAGCAAAAGCTCTTGCAAAAGATCCCAAAGAAAATAGCGAACATGTTATGCTTGTTGACTTGGCAAGAAATGATTTAAGTCGAAATGGATCACAAGTAATTGTTGAGAAAAATAGAGAAATTCAATTTTATTCTCATGTGATTCATTTGGTATCAAAAGTAAGTTGTACAATGAAAAAAATGGCAAACAGTTTTCGGGTAGTTGCAGACACTTTCCCTGCAGGTACACTAAGTGGTGCACCAAAGCACAAAGCATTGCAACTGATTGATCGTTATGAAGGCAGTAAGCGTAATTTTTATGGGGGTGCTATTGGGTACATGGATTATTATGGCAATTTTAATCATGCGATAATAATTCGTTCGTTTTTGAGTCAAAATCAAAAACTCCATTATCAAGCTGGAGCCGGAATTGTTGCCAATTCTGTCCCAGAAAGTGAATTACAAGAAGTATATAACAAACTTGGTGCTTTGGATAAAGCACTTGATATAGCTCAGGATATAAAATGAAAAAAGTATTTGTAATAGATAATTACGACTCTTTTACCTACAACTTAGTTCGCTATTTGGAGGAATTGAACTGTGAAGTTACAGTAAAACGAAACGATCAATTTGAGTTAGATGAATTGGAGGATTTTCCTTTTATTTTACTTTCTCCAGGACCTGGTATTCCAGACGAATCGGGATTACTAAAAGCGGCAATTAAACGGTATGCTCCTACAAAAAAAATACTTGGAGTTTGTCTTGGACAACAAGCAATTGGTGAGGTATTTGGTGGAAAGCTGATTAATCTTGATAAGGTGTATCACGGGATTGCAACCCCAGTAAATATTATTGAGGACGATCTTTTATTTAACGATTTACCTACTACCTTCGAAATAGGGAGATACCACTCCTGGGTGGTCGCTCAGCCTCTCCCATACGAATTGGTTGCGACTTCAGTCGACGACGAAGGACAATTGATGTCACTTCGACACAAAACCTATGATGTTCGTGCAGTACAATATCACCCCGAATCGGTATTGACCCCACAGGGAAAAAAAATAATTGAAAACTGGATAAACCGTTCCGAATGAAAGACATTTTAAATCGACTTATACAGCACCAACACCTCAATGAGGAAGAAGCAAGGCAAATGATTGTCAATATTGCGGATGGAAAATATACTCCTGTTCAAATAGCTTCTTTTCTCACCGTATATATGATGCGGAATATTCGCTTAGAAGAACTTGAAGGGTTTAGAGAAGCACTACTTGAATTATGTATTCCAATTGACTTAAGTGAATTTAATACGATTGATTTATGTGGAACTGGAGGGGATGGAAAAGACACTTTTAATATTTCTACACTAGCCTCATTTGTCACTGCAGGAGCAGGAATTAAGGTTGCCAAACATGGAAATTATGGAGTTTCTTCTGGATGTGGATCAAGTAATGTTCTTGAAGCACTTGGGATTCAATTTAGCGACGATGAGGATTTTTTAAAACGTTGTGTGGATCAAGCTGGTATTTGTATTCTTCATGCTCCTTTATTTCACCCAGCAATGAAAAATGTAGCTCCCGTTCGAAGAGAATTGGGTGTAAAAACCTTCTTTAATATGTTGGGACCTTTGGTTAATCCATCATTTCCAAAAAATCAACTCACTGGGGTTTTTAATTTAGAACTTGCACGACTGTATCATTATTTACTTCAAAAAACACCTCTAAATTATACGGTACTTTTTGCTCTTGATGGGTATGATGAACTTTCACTCACTGGACCTGCCAAGGCATTTAGTCATCACAGTGAACGGGTGATTGCTCCACAGGACTTTGATTTAAGTCCTTTAATGGCAAATGAAATATCTGGTGGGGAAGATGTCCCCTCTTCGGCTAAAATTTTCCTGGAAGTAATTCAAAACAAAGGAACAGAGGCACAACGCAATGTGGTTTGCGCCAATGCCGGAATGGCAATTGCAACTGTGCAAAACTTGAGTCCAAGAGAGGGTTTTGAAAAAGCGAAAGAATCTTTAGCTTCGGGAGCGGCACACAAGGCATTAATTCGATTACAAAAGCTAAGCAAATGAGCATACTAGATCAAATTATTTTAGACAAAAGAAGGGAAGTCGATCAGCGAAAAGCCCTTTTTCCTATTTCATTTTGGGAATCCTCGCCACTATTTGACCGACCTGTAAATTCTCTTTCAAAAAAATTACGTGAAAGCAAATCTGGAATCATTGCGGAATACAAAAGGAGGTCTCCCTCTAAACAGAATATTAATAGTACACTCGACGTGGATCGAGTATCGAAAGGTTACGAAGATGCTGGGGTTTGTGGAATGTCTGTATTAACTGATGGAAAATATTTTGGCGGCTCACTTGATGATTTAATTCTTGCACGTTCATCTACTCAATTCCCATTGTTGCGAAAAGAATTTATTGTAAATGAATATCAACTTATTGAAGCTAAGGCACACGGAGCTGATGTAATTCTTCTAATTGCAGCCGTTTTAGAGCAAAATGAAATCAAACAACTTTCTACCTTTGCAAAGTCACTAGGACTCGAGGTATTGTTAGAAGTTCACAATCGTTCGGAATTAGAAAAGTCAATTATGCCCTCACTAGATATGTTGGGAGTAAACAATCGCAATTTAAAAACGTTTGAAGTCGCTCTGGAGACAAGTATCGAATTGGTCGATTTTATTCCTAAGGAATTTGTCAAAGTTTCTGAAAGTGGTATTAGTGAAGTAGAAGCAATAAAAACATTAAAAACCTATGGATATCAAGGGTTTTTGATTGGAGAAAATTTTATGAAAACTGATAACCCTGGAAAATCTGCACATGATTTTATAACACAATTGGAGCAATGAAACTAAAAGTATGTGGGATGCGGGACACAGAAAATATCCTCGCATTGGCAGGGTTAAAACCCGATTATATGGGCTTTATTTTTTGGTCAGTTTCTGGGCGCTTTGTCAATTCAAAAACCCCTAGTCTTCCCCCACATATAAAGAAAACAGGTGTTTTTGT
>JAUROD010000015.1 GCA_030835845.1 Flavobacteriaceae bacterium | reverse complement strand
CTGCTCAAGTATCTACAGCAATTGTTAGAGGTGCTTTTGAATTTCAAGGACAAAAGTGTTCAGCTGCATCTCGTATTTATCTTCCGAAATCAAATGCTCAGGCAATACTTGATCATGTAGTCAATGACTTGAAAAGTATCACAATAGGCACTCCCGAAGACTTGAGTAATTTTATGACCTCAGTAATTCACAAAGGTGCTTTTGACAGGCTGAAAGAGGCTATTGATCAAGCAAAAAAATCTGACGAAGTAACGTTGGTTTATGGCGGAAAATGTGATGATAGTACAGGTTACTTTGTTGAGCCTACTGTACTACAAACATCAAATCCTAAATACGATACAATGGAAAGAGAACTATTTGGTCCCGTTGTAACGGTTTATGTGTATGAAGATAAAGATTTTTCAGCCACCCTTGAACTTGTAGATGATACTTCTGAATATGCTTTAACGGGTGCTATTTTTTCGAAAGATCGTTTTGCTGCTGAAGAAGCTCTTAAAACACTTGAGAATTGTGCTGGTAATTTTTATATAAATGATAAGCCCACTGGAGCAGTTGTTGGTCAACAACCCTTTGGTGGAGCTAGAGCCTCTGGAACAAACGATAAAGCTGGATCAAAATTAAACTTACTTCGTTGGGTATCACCAAGATTGATTAAAGAACCTTTGCTAACCCCTAAAGACTATCGTTATCCTTTTTTAGAAAAATAATGTAGTATTATTTTAAAGGTAGATAAACTACTTTTTTAGTTTGGAAAAAATCTTCCTCAAAACAAGCTGACAATTCAATCTCTTGCGCTTGAGGGAAAGGTTTTAATTCCTCTGATAAATCTCCTCCTTTCAAATAAAGGATACCATTATTGAGTCTGTGATTACCTTTGTTTTTAATGTTTTTTGAAACCCATGGTACGAAATCTTCCATTCGAGTTACTGCACGGCTAACAATAAAATCTACCGGTTGTTTAAATTCCTGAGCGCGTTGGTGACGAGCTTCTACATTTTTCAAACCTAGAGAAGTTGCAATTGCCTGAACAACTTTAATTTTTTTTCCAATTGAATCGATTAAATAAAACTGCGTTTTTGGAAACATTATTGCAAGTGGTATTCCTGGAAAGCCTCCACCAGTTCCCACATCCAATACCCTTGATCCCGACTTAAATATTTGAGCTTTAGCTATCCCCAAAGAGTGAAGAACGTGTTTCTCGTATAGAGAATCAATATCTTGACGAGAAATTACATTTATTTGAGCATTCCAAAACTTATACAACTCTTCAAGTTGATTGAATTGTTTAATTTGCTCTTGAGAAAGTGAGGGAAAATAGTGTACTATCCTTTTCAAATTTTGTAGTTTTAACCTTGTAAAAAAAACAAATATACTTAAACCAAACGATGGCAAATAATTCAACAACAAAACAAATTCGTTTTGCACGTAAAGATCCAAAGAAATTTTTTCAAACGCTGAACAAAAGAGTTAACGATCATTTTAGAAAAAAAGACTCTTCAAAAACAGGTAATTGGAAACTGCATATTAAAACAATCATTATGTTTGGAATACTAATTACCCCTTACTTTTTAGTGATTTTTACAAGTTACAACGCTTGGATTAAACTTGGCTTGTGCTTTGTAATGGGTATTGGTATGGCTGGAGTCGGAATGAATGTAATGCATGATGGGAATCATGGTTCATTTTCAAGATATGGTTGGATTAATAAATTAATGGGATCTTCCATTTATATCCTTGCTGGAAATGTACATAATTGGAAAGTACAGCACAATATTCTGCACCACACATATACCAATATTCACGGACACGATGAAGATCTACAGGCTGGTCGTGTTATACGTTTTTCAAAACACAGCTCTTGGCTTCCATGCCATCGATTTCAGCATCTTTATGCTGTTTTTATCTATGGTTTACTTACAATTAATTGGGTAATATCTACTGACTTTCAGCAGATTAAGAGATATTTAAAAAAGAAATTAACTTATAGAAAAAAACTACAACCCCTTCGTCAATGGTCCATTTTGATTGGAACAAAAATTCTATATTCTGGAATTTGGATTGTCATTCCAATGCTTTTCATTGAACTTACATGGTGGCAAATATTAATTGGCTTTTTTGCGATGCACTACACTGCAGGGTTAATTTTAAGTTTAACGTTCCAACTTGCACATGTTGTGGAAGAAGCTGAGATGCCATTACCTGATAAAAAAACAGGAACGATGAAAAACACATGGGCAATTCATCAACTCTTTACGACTGTAAACTTCTCTACCAAAAATAAGTTGGTCAATTGGTTTACTGGAGGTTTAAATCATCAAATTGAACACCATATTTTTCCTCATATTAGCCACGTTCATTACACAGATATTGCTAAAATTGTTAAGAAAACAGCAAAAGAATTTAATTTACCCTACAATGAGTATAAAACTACTAGAAGTGCATTATTTTCGCACTTTCAACATTTAAAACAAATGGGGGTACAACCCGTCTAAAGAAAAATTATGGACGCACTTTCAAACAGAATTAACAACTTGCCAGTGTCTGCCACACTTGCCATGGCTGCAAAAGCACGTGAATTAAAAAGTCAAGGTGTCGATATCATTGGATTAAGCTTAGGAGAACCTGACTTTAATACTCCTGAATTTATTAAAGATGCAGCAATACAAGCAGTAAATGACAACTATAATTCATATTCTCCAGTAGATGGGTATGTTGAATTAAAAGAAGCAATTTGCACAAAATTTAAACGAGATAACGGAGTAAGTTACGACCCCTCTCAAATCGTTGTTTCAACTGGTGCTAAGCAGTCAATTGCAAATGTCTGTATGGTTTTATTGAATCCTGGTGACGAGGTATTACTTCCTGCACCCTACTGGGTTAGTTATTCAGCAATTGCCACATTAGCAGAAGCTACATCAAAAATCATTCCTACGTCCATTGATTCCAACTTTAAAATAACCCCTGCTGATCTTGAAGCTGCAATTACTCCAAAAACAAAACTTATTATGTTCAACTCACCCAATAATCCGAGTGGAACAATTTATACAGAAGAAGAATATAGAGCGATTGGGAAGGTGTTAGAAAAATATCCTGACATCTTTATTCTGTCAGATGAAATCTACGAGCATATTAATTACGGAACACCACACTTTAGCTTAGCTGCTATCCCAGAATTATATGACCGAACAATTACTGTAAATGGTGTTGCTAAAGCATTTGCAATGACTGGGTGGAGAATTGGGTATATCGGTGCTCCAACCTGGATTGCCAAAGCATGTAACAAGATGCAGGGTCAAATTACCAGCGGAGCTAATTGTATTGCGCAACGTGCAACTATTACTGCACTTGAGGCTCCTGTGAGCAACATACAATATATGGTTGATGAATTCAAAAATCGTAGAGAATTAATCACTAAGCTTCTTTCTGAAATTCCAGGTTTTAAACTTAATGAACCTGAGGGTGCTTTTTATGTCTTTCCAGATATTTCATACTTTTTTGGAAAAATTATACGCGAAAAAAGAATTGAAAACTCTAATGATTTTGCACTATTCCTTTTGGAACACGCCCACGTAGCAACTGTTAGTGGAGATGCCTTCGGAAATGATGACTGTATACGTATATCTTATGCCGCTTCTGTAGAAAATATCAAAGAGGCAATTCATAGAATTGCAAATGCTTTGTCCTAATTCTCTGATTTTATTTGATCATAAAATTTTGCACAAGAAGCATAATGCCAAGGAATCACAAAAAGGACTCCGACACCAAGGCAAAGAATACCCAAAAGGTACCAAGGAAAAAAGCGCAAATTTAACCCTAAAAACTTAATTTTTTGATCGCGCATTAAACGCCAACTTTCTTGAATACACTCAATGAAAGACAAATCGGGACGATCTGCCATCACGTAAAATGTCATACCTAATCCCAAGGAAATAATTATACCAGGGATTATTAAGAGTATAAATCCAACAACTGCTAAAATTGAGATCACTAAATACGCAAGAAAACTTTTTCCATACGATTGAAATCCCTCAAACAATTGACCTAAATAGGGAGGTTTGTTATGTATCACAGAAAAAGAAAAATATGCAAAACCTAAAGAAAAAGGACCTGCAAAAAGCAATGGAATCAATTCGCTTAAATTGGGTACAAAATAGCCTGAAGAGCCAACTATAACAACATATATAAAAGAAATTAAAACACCTAATCCCCAATGCGGATTGAGTGCCTCACGTGAAGCACGCATAATTGAAATGTTTGAAAATGACATAATGATTTTGTTTATGTTTTTTAAAATACAAAAAATATTATTTAATAACGACACTTTAAGAAAACAGTCAATAAAACTAGACCCATTTTGTTAGCAAAAAAAACTCGCAGAAGCGAGTTTTTTTTATTTATTAGTATTTTACAATCTGTTCTTGATGGTTAATAGACTCTTGGTGAATTGCTTTAAATAATTTTAAAACAAATTCTTCTGAAAGTCCGCGGTCTTCTCCCTCAAGAACCATTTTCCCAAGAATCTCATTCCAGCGTTTGTTCTGTAAAACAGCAACATTATTTGCTTTTTTCAATTCCCCAATTGCCTCAGCCACCTTCATACGTTTACCAAGAGTATCGAGAATTGTTTGATCAGCTATGTCAATTTGAGCACGTAGATTTTGAAGCTCAGTTTGGTAATTTTCTTCATTTGTAGTAGGTTTTCTAATCTTCAAATCTTTCATAATTTGAACTAATCTTGATGGAGTAACTTGTTGAGCTGCATCACTCCAAGCATTATCGGGATCCCAATGACTTTCTATCATTAACCCATCAAAGTTTAAGTCTAGTGCCATTTGACAAGCATCAAAAATCATATCTCGTTTTCCTGTAATGTGTGATGGATCGCATATCAAAGGTAAATCAGGAAATCTATTCTGAACCTCAACTGCTATTTGCCATTCTGGATTGTTACGGTATTTTGTTTTTTCATAGGTAGAGAACCCTCGGTGAATAAGCCCTAAGTTTTTAATGTTTGCAGAATACAGTCTTTCTACACCACCAAGCCATAAAGCCACGTCTGGATTTACAGGATTTTTGACCAATACAATTTTATCAGTCCCCTCTAGGGCATCTGCAATTTCTTGAACAATAAAGGGACTTACTGTTGAACGAGCACCAATCCATAATATATCAATGTCGTGTTCAAGAGCAAGTTTCACATGGTCTTTGTTCGCAACCTCAGTAGCAGTGAGTAAGCCTGTTTCTTTTTTTACACGTTGAAGCCATTTCAAACCAATTGCTCCAACACCTTCAAAATTTCCTGGACGTGTACGAGGTTTCCATATGCCTGCACGATAAACAGTCACGTCAGTATCTTTTAATTCATTTGCAATTTTCATTACTTGTTCTTCTGTTTCGGCACTACAAGGACCACCGATGACTAGCGGGTGCGAAAGACCAAAGTCATTTAACCATTTTCGCATTACAGGTGTGTTTTCCATAATTTAATTATTGGGTTTTATTCCGTTTAGAATTGTTGTTAATTGATTTGTTAATTTCATTTGCTGATACAAATCATCAAAATCATTTTGAACCAGTTTATGTTTAAAGTTTTCTAAGTTTTCTATGTATGCTGATAATATATCGATGACATTCTCTTTATTTTGCTCGAAAATAGGAGTCCACATATCTGGAGAACTTTTTGCCAAACGAACCGTAGACTCGAATCCACTGCCTGCTAAATCAAAAATATTCTGTTCATCGTCTTCTCTTTCCAAAACTGTTTTACCTAACATAAAAGAACTTATATGAGATAAGTGAGATACATATGCCATATGTTTATCATGTTCTTGTGCATCCATAAACCTTAAGTACATTCCAATTTCTCTAAATGCAGTTTTCGCCCAAGACAGAAGGTCAGGTCGAGTGGATTTGCTTTCACATAAAATTTGTGGTTTACCCTGAAACAGTCCCTCTTGTGCATAAGAGGGTCCTGAAAATTCAGTCCCTGCAATTGGATGGGCAGCTAAAAAGTTTTGACGTTTTGGATGCGTATTTACAACGTTACATAATTGAGACTTTGTTGAACCAACATCCCAAACAAGAGCATCAGTATGCACCATATCCAAAATTTTTGGAAGAAGTATAACAGAGTCCTTAACTGGGATACTTAAAATGATTCGGTCAGCCTGATAAAGCTCATCTAATGTCCCCTTTTTATCTATAATACCAAGTTTCAATGCTTGGTCTAAATGAGTCTCATTGTTATCAATTCCAATCACTTCCATTGAAGGGTACAGATTTTTTAAATCTATTGCCATAGACCCACCAATTAAACCGATTCCAATGACATACAACTTCATTATTTCATTCGTTTTATTGCTTCCAGAATTTGTTCTTCTTTTAAACATAGAGAAAAACGAATATAGCCCTCTCCTTGACTTCCAAAAATGGTTCCAGGAGTTATAAATAAATGCTTTTCGTATAAAATTTTATCTATAAATGCCTCGGATAAAATCGAGCTATCATTCAATTTAGCCCAGACAAACATTCCAACGCTATTTGAGTCGAAAGTAGTGTCCATTAAAGCAGCTAATTCTTCAACCAAAACACGTCGTTTTCGATATACTTCATTCAATTCATCAAACCAAGAACGAGAGGTTTGTAAAGCTGCAATTGCTCCATGTTGAATTCCGAAAAACATTCCTGAATCCATGTTGCTTTTTACTTTAAGTACAGACTCAATAAGCGAAGCATTTCCTACCAACATACCTACTCGCCAACCTGCCATATTAAAAGATTTACTCAATGAATTAAGCTCTAAAACTACTTCTTTTGCCTCAGGAATACTTAATAAACTCACTGGGTTTGAGTTCAAAATAAAGCTGTAAGGATTGTCGTTAACAAGTAAAATTGAACTAGCTTTTGCCCAAAGTACAAGACGTTCAAAAGTACTTCTATCTGCCCTTGCTCCTGTTGGCATATGTGGATAATTAATCCACATTAATTTAATTTTAGAAGTATCCAGCGCATCTAAAGTATTGAAATCTGGTTGCCAATTGTTTTCCTCTTTAAGCGCATAAAAAACTGGTTTTGCCTGAACCAACTTAGTTACTGAGGCATAGGTAGGATATCCAGGGTTAGGAATTAAAACCTCATCTCCAGGGTTAAGAAATGCCATTGAAATGTGCATTATCCCCTCTTTAGACCCCATTAATGGTAGTAACTCACTTTTTGGGTCAAGTTTTACCTCATAATTAGTTTGGTAAAAACCTGCCATAGCTTCACGTAACTCGGGTAATCCCTGATAACTCTGATACATATGTGCCTTGGGATGAGTAAGGCTTTTTTCTAATGCAGAGACAACGTTTGGATGAGGTGGTAGGTCTGGACTGCCAATTCCCATATTCAAAATTGGCTTACCTGATTGGATAAGACCAGCAACTTCTCTTAATTTTTTAGAGAAGTAATATTCTTTTACACTTTCCAGTCGAGTTGCAGTTTCTACTTTCATTGCTTTGCGTTGGCGTATTCACCTAATATTTTAAATTCGAGTGCCATTATAGACAGGATTGATTTTGCTTTTTTATATTGTTCAAATGTCTCAAAAGTTACATCTACAAAAAAGGCATACTTTCCAGGGATTTGGATGACTGGTAGGGACTGAATTTTTGTTAAATTTAAAAGACAGTCACTCATTACATTGAGAACTGCAGCAAGGCTTCCTCTTTGGTGGTCAAGAATAAACTTCAATGAAGCTTTATTTATTTTAGACTCACTTAGTGAACCGTTCTTTTTTTGAACAACAACAAATCGAGTCACGTTATCCTGAATAGTTTGAATTGATTCTGCTAAAATATCCAATCCGTATATTGTTGCTGCTTCTTTTGGTGCAATAGCCCCTATTCTTTGAAGATTATCTTCAGAAATTGAACGTGCAACATCAGCTGTATCGGCAGCCTCTATTAATCGGATATGGGGGTAGGATTTAAAAAAATCTTTACATTGAAGTAATGCCATTGGATGGGAATGAACTTCATCTAAATCATTTATTGACTGATCTTTTAGAGTCATTAAATTATGGTTAATTGTCAAATTATATTCCCCAACAATTGATAAATTATTAGAATCAATCAATGCATAATTAGGAATAATAGAACCTGCGATAGAATTTTCAATTGCCATAACTCCCTCAACTGATTTTTCATCAATTATACTTTGAACTAGTGCATCAAAACTTAGGCATTCTAATGTATCAACATCCAAACCATAGTATTCAAGTGCCACAACATGGTGAAATGAACCCTTAATACCCTGAATTGCAATTTTATTACTCATCGATTAATTTATCTCAAAAAAAAAGTCCCGAACAAATGTCAGGACTTTTTATTATCGTGTAATTTTAATATTACATAGTCCCTCTTGTCTCCGAAAAGAAGTAGTAAAAGTCTGTGTAATAAAAAAATGTATTTTTCATTTTGTCTTTATTCATTGCAAATCTACACCCAGAGTTCAAAAAAACAAATTTTTCATCCGTTTTTTTAAAGTAACTACACCAAAATAAGGTTCTTTTTAAATAAAAATGATTAATTTGATAAAATCAATGATCTAAACTGCTATTCAATGACAACTAATCGCATATTTTTTCTTGCCTTTTTATTTCTTATAAATTGTCAAAGCCCCGCTTCAAAAAAAACTGATTTAAATGATTTTCCTTTTTTAGAAGTTGACGTCACAACCCTTACAAAAGGATATGAAGAAGGAGATTTTACGATTACTGAAGTGACCTCAGCATACTTAAATCGTATCGCCGTTATAGATGCATCTGGTCCAAATTTACGTTCTATTATTCAAGTTAATCCTGAAGCATTAGAGATTGCTTCAGTACTTGATCAAGAATTGAAAGAAGGTAAAATTCGCGGTCCCTTACATGGTGTTCCCATTGTTTTAAAGGACAATATCGATACACACGATAAAATGTCAACTACTGCAGGATCTAGAGCTCTAGAAGGATCCAAACCACTTAAAGATAGTCATGTTGCAAAAAAATTAAGAAAAGCAGGAGCAGTTATTATAGCAAAAGCAAATTTGAGTGAATGGGCAAACTTTAGAGGTCAAAATTCTTCAAGCGGATGGAGTGGAATTAATGGTCAAACAAAGAATCCGTATGTGTTAACAAGAAATCCATGTGGTTCTAGCTCAGGATCAGGAGTAGCTGTTTCAGCAAACCTCACCGTTTTAGCTATTGGTACAGAAACAAACGGATCAATTGTGTGTCCATCAAATGCATCAGGTATTGTTGGAATTAAGCCTACTGTGGGACTTATCAGTCGAAGTGGAATTGTACCAATTTCATATACTCAAGATTCTGCAGGTCCAATGGCACGTTCGGTTAGTGATGCCGTTATTGCACTAGGTATTTTAGCTGGAATTGATAATGATGATCCAAAAACACTTAATAGTAAAGGTAAAACACTTGTGGATTATACTCCACATCTAAAAGTAGATGGATTAAAGGGAAAACGGATTGCTCTTTTAACTCAACCTTTAGGAGAAAATGCAGAAGTTGATAGTTTGGTTCAATTGTCATTACGCACCCTTAAAGCGCAAGGAGCTGAAGTAATTGAAATCGATCAAATTGCGCCTAGAGAAACTGGAAGAAATTCTTTTCAAGTTATGCTTCATGAATATAAGGATGGTTTGAATAACTATTTTGCCTCTCTAGGAGAGGATGCTCCGATTAGAAATTTAGAAGAGCTAATTGCTTTCAATAAAGAGGATAGTATCGAATTGAAATATTACAATCAGGCTTATCTTGAAATGGCCTTGGCAACAGATGGTATGAATAGTGAAACCTATAAAAATGCACTGGCTAATTTAATTCGTATGAGTCAAAAAGAAGGGATTGACCGTGTGATGGACGAGTATCAACTTGATGCAATAATAGCACCCACTGGAAGTCCTGCTTGGAGCACAGATTGGTTAAACGGTGACAATTTTCATATTGGAAGTTCATCTTCTTCTGCATGGGCTGGCTATCCAATTATTACGGTTCCAATGGGAAATATCCATGGCTTACCAGTAGGTCTTTCATTTTTTGGTAGGGCATGGAGTGAAGCAACACTTATAGAAGCTGCTTATAGTTTTGAACAAAGTACAAATGCTAGAATTATTCCAAACTTTAGAGCAAATGATGAAAAATAATTAAACTGTTAAAAAATTGCTTCTGCAATGGACCGAATATTGTCCGATTTACCCATTGAATAATAGTGTAAAAAGGGTACCCCTGCATTTTTCAATTCTTTACTTTGTGAAATACACCATTCAATTCCTACTTGTCTAACCTGATTGTTATCCTTACACTTAATTACCGCTTTTATAAGTTCTTCAGGTAAGTCAACATGAAAACGATGGGGAAGAGCGTTAAGTTGTTTTAGTGTAGCAAAAGGTTTTAAACCTGGTATAATGGGTGCATTTATACCTGCATCTTTACATTTAGCTTGAAATTCAAAAAACTTTGAATTATCAAAAAACATTTGAGTTACAACATAATCGGCTCCAGCTTCGATCTTTTTCTTTAAAAAATGAAGGTCACTATCCAGACTAGGTGCTTCCATATGCTTTTCAGGATAACCTGATACTCCAATACAAAAATTTGTTTTAGAAGTGTTTTGGATTTCCTCGTCAAGATAAATACCCTTATTTAAATCCGTAATCTGACCAACAAGTTCACTTGCATAAGCATGACCATCCTTAGTAGGTTTGAAATAAACCTCTGACTTAACTGCGTCTCCGCGAAGCGCTACCACGTTATCAATACCTAAAAAATCTAAATCAATTAAAAAGTTTTCTGTATCTTCCTTTGTGAAACCTCCACACAAAATATGAGGGATAGCATCAACATTATATTTATGTTGAAGTGCTGCACAAATTCCAACTGTCCCAGGTCTTTTTCGAATGATATGCTTTTCCAATAACCCATTTGATAGTTCCTTATATACGTATTCTTCCCTATGATATGTGACATCAATAAATGGAGGGTTGAATTCCATAAGAGGATCAATAGCCGAGTAAATTGATTGGATATTTTGCCCTTTCAAAGGAGGTAAAATTTCAAATGTAAATTGTGTTTTATCTTCAGCTTTCGCAATATGATCAATTACTTTCATCTTTATTTTAAGTTAGGTCTAAGCCATTTTTCGGCTTCTTCCAAAGGAATTTGTTTTCGTTTACTATATGATTTCAATTGGTCTTGAGTAATTTTACCAACACCAAAATAATGTGATTCGGGATTTGCAAAATAGTACCCCGAAACCGATGAGGCAGGCCACATTGCTAAACTTTCAGTTAGATATACACCAATTTTTTCCTCAACACCTAAAAGTGACCAAATGGTATTTTTTTCTAGATGATCAGGACAAGCTGGGTAGCCAGGAGCAGGACGTATCCCTTTATATTCCTCTTTTATTAATGCTTGATTGTCCAATTTCTCAGAGGATGCATAACCCCAATGTTTTGTTCGTACTTCTTTATGTAGATATTCTGCAAAAGCCTCGGCTAATCGATCTGCTAAAGCTTTCACCATTATGGCGTTATAATCGTCATTTTCTTCTTCGTATTTTTTGGCCAATTCGTCAGAACCAAAACCAGCAGTTACGCAAAATGCACCGATATAATCATCTTTTTTTGTTGTCTTAGGTGCAATGAAATCAGCTAGAGCCACATTTGTTTTTCCTTCACGTTTTTTAAGCTGTTGACGAAGAGTTAAAAAGGTCGTATTTACTTTATTTTTATCCTCAACTGAATAGACTTCAATATCATCATCATCTATTGAATTTGCTGGAAAAATTCCAAAGACAGCTTTAGCTATAAGAAGTTTATTTTCCAATATTTCAGATAAGACAACTTGAGCATCCGCAAACAAATCAGTAGCTTGTTCGCCAACTATTTTATCATTTAATATATCAGGATAACGACCATGTAAATCCCATGAACGAAAAAATGGACTCCAATCTATAAAAGGAATTAGTTCATCTAAACTTTGATTTTCGATACAGTGAACTCCTAATTTGTTAGGAACAGAGGGTGTAAAATTCTCCCAGTTAATCTGAAACTTTCTTTTTCGAGCATCAGTTAATCCTATATGTTCTTTAGTTTCTTGACGATCCAAAAATTTTTCCCTAAAACTTTCATATTCTGAGCGGATTTGTTCTTTATATGTTTTAGAAAATTCTTTATTGAGCAAACTACCTGTAACAGTAACTGCCCTTGATGCATCATTCACATGGACGACTGTGGATTTTATTTCTGGTGCAATTTTTACCGCAGTATGTGCTTTTGATGTTGTTGCTCCACCAATCAACAAAGGTATTTCTAATTGCTTTCGTTTCATCTCTTGGGCGATATAAATCATCTCGTCTAAAGAGGGTGTAATAAGTCCAGAAAGACCTATGATATCTACTTGCTGTTCTATGGCAACTTCAATGATTTTTTCTGGGGGTACCATTACGCCTAGATCGATGATTTCGTAATTATTACATGCCAAGACAACTCCCACAATATTTTTTCCAATATCATGAACATCACCCTTTACTGTAGCCATGAGGATTTTTCCAGCTGCTTGTTGTTTACCATCCTTTTCTGCCTCGATAAATGGCAATAAATAGGCAACTGCTTTTTTCATTACACGTGCCGATTTGACCACCTGTGGTAAGAACATTTTGCCCGAACCAAAAAGATCGCCAACTACATTCATTCCTGTCATCAAATGACTCTCAATAACCTCAATGGGTTTGGTTACAGACTGACGAGCCTCCTCCACATCAATTTCAATAAATTCATCTATACCCTTGACCAGTGAATGTGTAATTCTGTTCTGTAATTTTTCATTACGCCATGCTTTTACCTCAACTTTTTTAACTTTTTGATCTCCCACGATTTGTTCTGCATAATCTAATAAACGCTCAGTTGCATCTGATCGCCTATCGAGCAATACATCCTCAACATGTACAAGTAAATCCGGTGAGATTTCATCATAAATTTCTAGCATGGTTGGGTTAACAATGCCCATATTCATTCCATGTTGAATTGCATGATATAAAAAAGCAGAATGCATCGCTTCTCGAACACGATTGTTTCCCCTGAAAGAGAAAGAAACATTACTTACACCACCACTAACATGTGCATGAGGTAAATGTTCTCTTATCCATTGAGCCGTTTTAAAGAAATCAATTGCATTGCGCTTGTGTTCATCCATTCCTGTAGCTACGGGAAATATATTGGGATCAAAAATGATATCCTCAGGTGGAAAATTAAGTCGATTAACCAATATTTTATATGACCGCTTACAAATTGAAATACGATGATCTAATGTGTCAGCTTGTCCTTTTTCATCAAATGCCATAACAATTACAGCAGCCCCATAACGACGGATCATTTTTGCCTGATAAATGAAGTTTTCTTCTCCTTCTTTAAGGCTTATTGAATTGACTACACATTTTCCTTGAACCACTTTCAATCCAGCCTCAATTATCTCCCATTTTGAGGAATCAATCATTATTGGAATCCTTGAAATATCTGGTTCTGCAGCTAATAAATTGAGAAAGGTAGTCATTGCTTTGACTCCGTCAATCATACCCTCATCCATATTGACATCTAGAATCTGGGCTCCACCATCAACTTGGTCGCGAGCTATTTCAATTGCTGAGGCAAAATCACCGGATTCAATTAAACGAAGAAAACGGCGAGACCCTGTGACATTTGTTCGTTCTCCTACGTTAACAAAGTTTGAACTAGGAGTTATTACCAATGGTTCTAACCCAGAAAGTATTAGCGGACGGTTCTTCATACAGAAATACTTCGTTTTCGAGGTTTATAGCGTTCTGCCAATTTAGCAATGTGTTCAATATGAGCTGGTGTTGATCCGCAACATCCACCAATGATGTTTACCAAATTCTCTTCTAAATAGTGGGCAATCAAATCTGCCATCTCTTTAGGGCTTTGGTCATACGCTCCAAATGCATTTGGCAAACCTGCATTTGGGTGAGCAGACACCAATGCATCTGTAGTCATGGATAAACGTCGTAAATAGGGTAATAATTGATCCGCCCCTAGGGCACAATTAAACCCAACACTTAATAAAGGAATATGAGATACAGACACTGCGAAAGCCTCAACAGTTTGTCCAGAGAGGGTTCTTCCACTTGCATCAGTTATAGTTCCACTTACCATAACAGGTATATCCGAGTAATGGCTTTCTTTGAGCTCGTCAATAGCAAATAAGGCTGCTTTCGCGTTAAGGGTATCAAAAACAGTCTCCACCAGCAGAACATCTGAACCACCTTCAATTAGAGCACGAGCTTGTTCTGAATAGGCCTTTACCAAATCATCAAAAGTAACTGCGCGAAAACCCGGATCATTGACATCAGGTGACATGCTAGCTGTTCGATTGGTAGGTCCTATTGAACCTGCTACAAATCTTGGTTTTTCAGGAGTTTTTTTTGTGAATTCATCTGCCACTTCGCGTGCCAATTTAGCTGAAGCATAATTGAGTTCATAAACCCATTCCTCCATGTTGTAATCTGCCATTCCGATTGATGTAGAAGAAAAAGTGTTTGTTTCAACTATATCTGCACCCACTTCAAAATAACTTCTATGTACTTCTTTAATTGCCTCAGGTTGAGTTAAGGACAATAGATCGTTGTTCCCTTTTAAAGATGAAGGATGGTCTTTAAATCGGGTGCCTCGAAAATCTTCTTCCTCAAAATGATAGGCTTGCAACATTGTACCCATAGCACCATCAAGTACCAAAATTCTATCCGTTAAAGCATGTTCTATTGCAGTCATTTATATAGTATTTAATGCTTGTGATAAATCGTCTTCAATATCTTGAGAATGTTCTAGTCCAATTGAAAGTCTAACCATTCCGTCAGTAATTCCAACCGCCTCACGATCCTCTTGTGATAATTTACTGTGTGTAGTTGAAGCGGGGTGTGTCACAATTGTTCGAGAATCTCCAAGATTGGATGAAAGTGATAACATTTTAATGTTATCAAAAAAAGTTCTACCAGCCTCTAATCCACCACTAACTTCGAAAGCAATGATACTTCCCCCTTGAAGCATTTGTTCTTTGGCTAAGTTATATTGTGGGTGTGATTTTAAAAAGGGGTACCTAACCCAGTTAACCTTAGGATGATTTTCTAAAAAGGTGGCAATTTTTAACGCTGTTTCACAATGTCTATCAACTCGTACAGGGAGAGTTTCCATACTTTTTGAAAGAATCCAAGCATTAAATGGTGACAATGCTGAACCTGTGTTTCGTGCAAAAAGATAAATTTCACGAATCAATTCTTTAGAGCCTACAGTAACCCCTCCAAGGACTCTGCCTTGACCATCGATAAGTTTAGTAGCTGAATGAATGACAAGTTCTGCTCCAAATTTGATTGGTTGTTGCAAATAAGGTGTGGCAAAACAATTATCAATAACTAGAATTAGATTATGTTTTTTTGCGATCTTACCCAAATATGATAAATCTAAAACATCAACTCCTGGATTAGTAGGTGTTTCTGCATATAGAATCTTAGTGTTTGGTTGAATTAATTGTTCAATTTTATCAACCTGATTAACCTCAAAATAGGAGGTGTGTATATTCCACTTGGGAAGAAATTTTGTAAATAATGTGTGTGTAGAACCAAAAACCGAACGGGCAGAAACAATATGGTCATTGCTATCTAATAAGGCAGCGAAAGTTCCAAAAACAGCCCCCATTCCTGTAGCAAAAGAAACCCCATCCTCGGCACCTTCCATATCAACAACCTTTTCAATAAATTCTGACGTATTTGGATTGGTGAAGCGACTGTAAATATTACGTTGCTTTTCTTCAGCAAAAGCAGCGCGCATTTCCTCTGCATCCTCAAAGACAAAACTTGATGTCAAATGTAAGGGAGTAGAGTGTTCCAAAAACTGGGAACGCTCCATTTGAGTCCGAATAGCCTTTGTTTCTAATCGATGACTCATACTTCCTTTCCGTTTAAAATTATCTTAAACTCTATTTTTGCTACATTATCAATCATTTTTGAAACTGAACAATATTTTTCATACGATAGTTTAGCAGCTCTAGTAGCTTTTTCAGGAGTAATGTCTTTACCATCAAGATAAATTACGATTTGAATCGTGTGAAAAATTGCAGGAACTTCTCCTTCATTTCTTAATCCATGAACTTCCATTCTAAGTGTATCAGGATTGATTTTCTGCTTCCCTAAAATAGAAACAATGTCAATACTACTACAGCCTGCAATTCCCATCAGTACCAACTCCATTGGACTAATTCCTGCTACTACTCCTTCTGCTTTTGACTTGTTGTCTAAAAAGACACTTCGACCAGCTTCGTTTCGTACTTCAAATAAATAATCTCTGTTTACGCGTTCTAAGTTAACTTTCATAGATTTTAATTTAATTAAATATTTTAGCTAAACATTCTGTTACTTTTTCGGGTTCCATCAAAAATGCATCATGTCCATAATCAGATTCAATTACATGATGATTAATAGTAACCCCAACTGCTTTAGCTAAACTTACTGTTTCTTGGTCTTCAAGCAATGGAAAAAATAAATCACTATCAATAGACACAATATGTATTTCTGACTGTATTGAAGTTATAATCTCTTCAAATGATTTACCATTTCTTGTAACATCGATACTTCCCAACAAATGATTCATTGTTTTGTATGCTTGTAACTGGAATCTATCTTTGAGTTTTTTTCCGTGATGTTTCAACCATGATTCTACATTATATATCCCCAATTCTGGGTTAATTGATCGATTGAAACGCAACTTGAAAGATTGGGGTGTTCTATAACACAACATAGCATGCATTCTGGCAATTTCTATGGGTTGTGGGTTGCTTTCCAAAATTTGCTTTTGGATAAAGGTATTTGCAATCATCCAATCTGACGTTTTCCAGTCTCCTCCAATTGGGACTAAATACTTTATAAAATCAGGAATTAAAGCAGCCATTTCCCAAGCTATTCCGGCACCAATTGAACCTCCTATTAAAGCTTCAATTCTATTGATTCCAAGTTGTTGGAGTGCTTCACAAAAAAAAGAAGCTATAGTCGTTGTTGTCCAATCTGTATATTTTTCAATCAATTGGTTATCAAACCCGTTACCTGGAATATTAAAGGAGATTATTGCATATTTTGTGGTATCTATTGTCTTCCCATCTCCTACTATATCGGTCCACCAACCATTTTCTCCAGCCACATTTGAATTAGCTGTCAGTGGATGATTAATTACAATAACTGGTGTAACAGAATAATCTCTCCCAAAATGCTGAAAGCTTAAAAGTTGACCATTGGCCAATCGAATAGTTTGCAACTGTTCAAGATAGGTTAGCTCCATGATTTTAAGAAATATTAAAGCCCTTTTTCACTTCATCAACCTGATCAAGCTTCTCCCAGGTGAAGAGTTCCACTTCACGGACAACTTTTCCACTGTATGGAGATTCAAATACTTTAGTAATTGTTTCTGGAGTCCTACCCATATGACCATATGCAGCAGTTTCAGAGTAAATAGGTGAACGTAATTTTAAACGCTGTTCAATCCCAAATGGAGTAAGATCAAAAATTGATTTAATTTTTTTAGCTATTTCTCCATCTGTTAATTCAACATTAGACTTTCCGTAGGTATTTACTGCTATTGAGGTTGGTTCTGCTACGCCAATTGCATAGCTTAATTGGACCAATATTTCGTCAGAAACACCTGCTGCTACAAGGTTTTTAGCTATATGTCTAGAAGCATATGCTGCACTTCGGTCAACTTTACTTGGATCTTTTCCACTAAATGCTCCTCCCCCATGTCCTCCTTTTCCTCCATAGGTATCCACAATTATTTTTCTACCAGTAAGACCAGTATCTCCGTGGGGACCACCTATAACAAACTTTCCTGTTGGATTTATATGATAGGTTATTTGGTCATCAAAAAGAGTTTGAATATGAGAAGAAAGCATTACTTTGACTCTTGGGATTAAAATTTGAATGATATCCTCTTTAATTTTTTTCAACATGCGTTCATCATTTTGATCAAATTGATCGTGCTGAGTTGAAATAACAATTGTATCTATTCGAACAGGATTATCATTGTCATCATATTCCAAGGTAACTTGAGATTTCGCATCTGGACGCAAATAGGTAATTTGGTTATTCTCACGACGAAGCTTAGCTAGTTCTATCAATAATTTATGAGACAAATCAAGAGCCAATGGCATGAAATTATCTGTTTCATTTGAGGCGTACCCAAACATAATTCCCTGATCTCCTGCTCCTTGTAATTTTTTTTGAGAGCGTTCAACACCTTGATTAATCTCCTGGGATTGTTCATGAATTAGTGAAATAACACCGCAAGAATCACCCGAAAATTGATATTCTCCTTTAGTATATCCAATTTTATTAATTGTATCACGAGCGATTTTCTGAACGTCTAAATACGTATTGCTTTTAACTTCTCCTGCCAAAACCGCTTGACCAGTTGTAACTAGTGTTTCACAGGCTACTTTGCTTTCAGGGTCAAAGGCTAAAAAGTGATCAATTAATGCATCACTAATTTGATCGGCTACCTTATCAGGATGCCCTTCACTTACAGATTCTGAGGTAAAAAAATAAGACATTTCATTTATTGCTTTCTGGAAGGATTTGAAGATTACTTATCGAAAGGAAAGCAATTCTGTTTTAGCATTTTTTTATCGAGGTCTGCAATCAGACAAATCCTTCCTCGTTTATGGCACAAAGGTATTTATTTTTTTTGAAACTAAAAACATTTATTCCTAACTGATATTTGAAATAAAAAAATCTGAAAATCAATAAAAAAAAGACTATTTTTAAATGATTTTAGGGATACTAATCCAAACTCATAATCGTTAAAAACTAAACTATGCATATTGCCATTGCGGGAAACATTGGAGCCGGAAAAACTACTTTAACCAAACTTCTTTCCACTCATTACAGATGGCAAGCACATTATGAGGAAGTTCTTGAAAATCCATATTTAGATGATTTTTATCATGAAATGGAACGTTGGTCTTTTAATTTGCAAATTTATTTCTTAAACAGTCGATTTGGTCAATTGTTAGAAATCCAAAAAAGCGGAAAAAAAGTTATTCAAGACCGAACTATATACGAGGATGCATATATATTTGCTCCTAACCTCCACGCAATGGGATTGCTTACAAAAAGAGATTTTGATAACTATAAAGAACTCTTTGATTTAATGGAGACTCTTGTTACAGGTCCTGATTTAATGATATATCTTCGATCTAGTATTCCAAACTTGGTAAATAACATCCACCGTCGTGGACGAGAATTTGAAAATTCAATTAGTATTGACTATTTGAGTAGACTTAATGAACGTTACGAGGCATGGGTACACAATTATGACAAGGGGAAGTTACTGATTATCGATGTAGACAATATCAACTTTGTTGACAAACCAGAGGACCTAGGGAAGATAATTGAACTTATTGATGCAGAAATAAACGGTTTATTTTAATGCAAAAAAAAACCACCTCAATGAAGTGGTTTTTTTTTACTCAATTGAGTTTATTCTTTAGCTACAGAAACTTCAATCTCTTTCATCTCATTCAATGCTACTTGAACTTCAGTTTCAGTGCCTTGTATAGTTTGAGTATCAACTACCTCTTTTCCATTTTCGGAAGTAGTTCTTTCAATTACAGCAGTCATTAAACCAGCATCATCGGAACTAACTTTAACACGAATCTCTTTGCGAATTTCTTCTTTGTGTGCACCTTCTGAAGCATTATGCCCTTCAGCTAAAAGAGGAGCAATCACAAGCCCTACCAAACAAGTTAGTTTAATTAAAATATTCATTGAAGGACCCGAAGTATCTTTGAATGGGTCACCAACAGTGTCACCAGTTACAGCTGCTTTGTGTGCATCTGAACCTTTGAAAGTCATTTCACCATTTATTTCCACACCTGCTTCAAACGATTTTTTTGCATTGTCCCATGCACCACCTGCATTATTTTGGAAAATTGCCCACATAACACCACTAACACACACTCCAGCCATATATCCACCAAGAGGTTCAGCACCAAATATTAACCCTATAATAATAGGAGTAATGATTGTTATTAAACCAGGCATTAACATTTCTTTCAATGCAGCTTTTGTAGAAATATCCACACATTTAGCATAGTCTGGAGTTCCTTTTCCTTCCATAATCCCTGGAATTTCTCTAAACTGACGCCTTACTTCTTCTACCATTTCCATAGCTGCTTTACCAACAGATTCCATGGCTAAAGCAGAGAAAATTACTGGGATCATCGCTCCAACAAAAAGCATTGCTAGCACATCTGCTTTAAAGATATTAATCCCATCAATTCCAGTAAAAGTTACATAGGCAGCAAAAAGTGCTAAAGCTGTAAGTGCAGCGGATGCAATTGCAAATCCTTTTCCAACAGCTGCAGTTGTATTACCTACAGAATCAAGAATGTCTGTACGTTCACGTACCTCAGGGTCAAGCTCACTCATTTCAGCTACACCACCAGCATTATCCGCAATAGGTCCAAATGCATCAATAGCTAGCTGCATTGCTGTAGTTGCCATCATTGCGGAAGCAGCCAAAGCTACCCCATAAAATCCTGCAAGTGCATACGAGCCATAAATCGCTGCCGCAAAAAGAAGGACAGATAAAAAGGTTGACTTCATACCTACTGCAAGACCTGCAATAATATTTGTTGCAGCACCAGTTGAGCTATTTTTTACGATATCAAGTACTGGTTTTTTTCCTAAACTTGTGTAGTAAGCAGTTACCATCGAAATCAATGCACCAACAGCTAAACCAATGCATGCTGCAAAAAATACATTTAATGAACTTACTTCTCTATATCCCTCTCCAAAGAATTTCATATTCATTGTGCTTGGCAACATCCAATCAATAAGGAAATAACTTGCCAATAGAGTGATTAAAATTGAAGCCCAGTTTCCTAAGTCAAGAGCTGCTTGTACTTTACTTTCTTTCGCATCATTGTTAGAAATTTTTACGAAGAAAGTACCAATAATAGAAGCTAAAATTCCAACTCCAGCAATAACAACGGGTAAAAGGATGGGTCCCATGTTGTTAAAAGCGTCGGTAAATTGACTATCAATTGACATATCACGAATTACATAATTACCAAGTACCATTGCAGCAAGAACCGTAGCAACATATGATCCAAATAAGTCAGCTCCCATTCCAGCAACATCTCCAACGTTATCTCCAACGTTATCAGCAATCGTTGCAGGGTTTCTTGGGTCATCCTCAGGTATACCTGCCTCAACCTTTCCAACTAAATCTGCTCCTACATCAGCTGCTTTAGTATAAATACCACCACCAACACGAGCAAAAAGAGCAATTGACTCCGCTCCTAGTGAGAAACCAGCAAGGGTTTCGAGAACTATCGTCATATTATCATAAAAAGTTCCTTCCGTCCCCATAAATTGACCTACAAAGAACATGAAAAGAAGTGTTAGTCCAAGTACTGCAAGTCCAGCAACACCCAATCCCATCACAGTTCCACCACCAAAAGATACTTGAAGTGCTTTGGGTAAGCTTGTTTTGGCAGCTTCTGCAGTTCGAGAATTTGCTTCAGTAGCAATTCGCATTCCTATGTTTCCTGCGAAAGCAGAAAATACAGCTCCCAAGATAAACGCGGGTACAATCATCCAACTTGTTGTTTTAACAAAGGCAGAAATGGTGTATAATGCAATCGATGCAATAAAGACAAAAACAAGTAACAATCTGTACTCAGCATTTAAAAAAGCAAGTGCTCCTTCTTTAATAGCGGTTGATATCTCAACCATACGTTCATTTCCAGCATCTTGTTTTCTAACCCAGTTCGCTTTGATTAACATATAGGCTAAACCTACAACTGAAAGCATTAGTGGGATGTAAATGATATTGGTTTCCATAAATAATTGTTTTTCAAAATTTGTTGCGAAACTAACAAAAATGTTCCGCAATTCGTTCTATATTAAAAGATTAATTCGCGTGATAGAGTACTTTTTTAACCGCTTTTATCACATCTCCACTGTTTGGTAGCCATTCAGCAAGTAATACGGGTGAAAAAGGAGCAGGTGTGTCTGCTGTATTTATTTTTTCAATTGGAGCATCAAGGTGATCAAAAATTTGACTCTGTACCTGGTATGTTATTTCCGTTGCAATGTTTCCAAAAGGCCATGCTTCCTCAAGTATAACTAGCCGGTTTGTTTTTTTAACAGAGGTTAAAATTGTCTCATGATCCATCGGACGGATTGTTCTTAAATCTATTATTTCGCAATCAATTCCTTCTTCCGCTAAGACATCGGCTGCTTTGTATGCTTCTTTAATGATTTTTCCAAAAGAAACAATAGTCACATCATTTCCTTTCCTTTTCACATCAGCAACTCCAATTGGTAAAATGTATTCATCTTCTGGAACCTCACCTTTGTCACCATACATTTGTTCAGATTCCATAAAAATTACAGGATCATTGTCTCGTATAGCAGCCTTAAGGAGTCCCTTCGCATCATAAGGATTAGACGGAACGATAACCTTTAAACCTGGACAATTGGCATACCAACTTTCAAATGCTTGCGAGTGAGTAGCCGCCAATTGACCTGCAGAAGCTGTTGGACCTCTGAATACAATTGGACAAGGGAATTGTCCACCTGACATTTGTCTGATTTTAGCTGCATTATTAATAATTTGATCGATTCCAACCAAGGCAAAGTTGAAAGTCATAAATTCAATAATGGGACGATTACCCGTCATTGTAGATCCAACTCCAATGCCTGCAAAACCAAGTTCAGAGATAGGTGTGTCAATTACACGTTTTGCACCAAATTCATCAAGCATACCTTTTGAAGCTTTATAGGCTCCATTATATTCAGCTACTTCCTCTCCCATCAGATAAATGCTTTCATCACGACGCATTTCCTCTGACATTGCTTGCGCGATTGCTTCCCTGAATTGTATTGTTTTCATACCCTAAAATCTATTTGACTGCAAATTTAAGACTTTCGTTCAAATTGAACTACATTGTGGTCTCTTATTCTGAACAGTTTTTAGCTTTATTTAGTTTCCCAAGGTCTTTAAAAAAAATTCTTTAGTATCTTAGTACACTCTTAGAAACCTATGGTACTCGTTGAATTAACAATAAAAGGAATTTCGTATAGCCAAGCTCAAAGTGGCGCTTATGCTCTTATTTTGAGTGAGTTGGATGGCAAAAGAAACTTACCCGTAATCATTGGTGCTTTTGAAGCTCAATCCATTGCAACTGGTCTTGAAAAAGAAATTACTCCACCCCGACCAATTACCCATGATTTAATGTTCAACTGCTTTGAACGATTTAAAATTATTGTAAAGCAGATAATAATTCATAAGCTGGTTGATGGTGTGTTTTATTCAAGTTTAATATGTGAAAGAGATGAAATTGAAGAAATTATTGATGCACGTACTTCAGATGCTGTAGCACTTGCCATCCGTTTTAATGCTTCTATTTTTACTTATGAAAACATCCTCTCAAAAGCAGGTTATACCGAAATTGAGGGACAACGTGGAGCTCCTGGGCAAGAAAAAGATTGGATTAAAAACTTTATTGAACAACATGATGCTCAAGTTGGTAGTATTCGCGATTTAACTAAAACCTCATCAAAAGAACTGCTTAATTTACTCGAAAAGTTTGTTAAAAATGAAGATTACGAAGCAGCTGCAAAAATCAGAGATGAACTTGACAAGCGTAAAAAATCGGAATAAAAAACCAAAAATGAGTTTTCAACCAATAAGTTGGATAACTATTTCACTTCTTCATGCAAATAATTTATAGAAGTAATTATTTTTGATTTAAATACCATTACATGCAACAATACCTAGATTTAATTCGTCATATTCAAACCCATGGAGTAACTAAAACTGATCGGACAGGAACAGGAACAACATCTGTATTTGGATATCAAATGCGTTTTAATTTGGAAGAGGGTTTCCCGATGGTAACCACAAAAAAATTGCATTTAAAATCTATTATCCACGAATTACTTTGGTTTTTAAAAGGAGATACAAACATTGCTTACTTACAAGAAAATGGTGTCCGAATTTGGAATGAATGGGCAGATGAAAGTGGAAACTTAGGTCCTGTTTATGGATACCAATGGAGAAATTGGAACGGAGAGGAAATTGATCAAATAAAAGATATAATCCACACCTTAAAAACCAACCCTGACAGTCGTCGAATGCTGGTGTCAGCCTGGAATCCTAGTGTGCTTCCAGATACCTCCTTGAGTTTTTCCGAAAATGTTGCAAACAACAAAGCTGCCTTACCTCCATGTCATGCTTTTTTCCAATTCTATGTTGCTGAGGGAAAACTTTCATGTCAACTTTATCAACGTTCTGCTGACGTTTTTCTTGGGGTACCATTTAATATTGCATCCTACGCTTTATTGACCTTAATGATGGCTCAAGTATGCAATCTTGAAGTTGGGGACTTCGTACATACTTTTGGAGACGCTCACATTTACTCAAATCACAAAGAACAGATAAAACTTCAACTCAGTAGAGAACCTAGGAAATTACCTCAGATGAAAATTAATCCTGAAATCAAAGATTTATTTGCATTCACGTATGATGATTTTGAATTGGTTAATTATGATCCATACCCCTTGATAAAAGGTGCTGTAGCAGTATAGTGATTCCACTATATTCTAAGCACTGGACTTAAGCTAAATCCTAGCGTTTTTTTTCTGTGTAATTGTCTAATAAATCAAATAACACATCTATTTCTTCATTTGTATTATAGTGATGAATTGAAATTCTAACTCCTTTACCTCTTGGGATACAACGCACATTGTTTGAAAGTAAATACTGAAATGCGTTAGTCGATATTTGAATATTAAAAATTGATGAATGCTTCTTTCGTTCAGCTATATAAGATTCTATAAGTTGTCTTTTTTTTAAACCTTCAAAAAGCTTTCTAGCTAAATTACTTTTATAATCCATTAACTCATCAAAATTTGCTTTTTGAATTTGACGAATTGAAAACGTAAGGCTTCCAAGAGCTTTTACTGATAGTTGACCACGATCAAAAGATTTAGAAAATTTATTTTTATCTAAATTCAATTGAGTAATCACCTCATCTTTAACGGCTAGAAAACCTGTCCCATAACCAGCTAAAAGCCACTTGTATGTACTTCCAAAAATTGCATCAATTGGACATAAAGAAAAATTAAACTTTTCTGCTCCTACAAATTGTGTTCCATCTGCTAAAATCAGTAGGTTGGGAAAAGCTTTTTTTATTTTTTTAAGCCAATCCAGATCAAATAAAAGCCCAGATGCATATTGAATAATACTCAATGCAAATACTTTGTATTGATTTTTGTGTAATTCATCCCATATTTTTTCTTCTATATTTGAACTGATTTGTATCTGCTTAAATTCAAAACCATGATCACTTACAATTTCCACTAGAGAGGGATATTCCTCCTCAAGCATTAAAAAATATGAGTTTCTAGGAAGTGAAAATAAAAAAGTTTGAAAAGCAAAAGAAAAATTGGAGGTTATAAAGCAATTATCTTCTTTTGTCCCAATAAATTGAGCCAATTCAGTTTTTGCCTCATCAAAATATTCTTTTTCATTTATTCTTTTGTAAAGGTCACCATGCTCCTGAAAGTTTTTATCATCTTGCTTACGCCATTCAACCAAAGGTTCAGACAAAAGACCTGTGTAAGCTGTATTTAGATAAATACAATCTTGAAGAAATGGGAACATATATCGCATGTTGTGGAAGTTTTAGTAAAAATACATATTTTATTGTGGTTAAAAAGTTGGACTTAACTTTTTAATAAATGATGTTTTGATTCAGGAATAACCTGTATTTTTGCTTTGTAAAAGTGATATATTAGCTGGTGACACCACAATTAATTAAATTCAAGAATGATGGACTTTTATTAGAAGATGAAAAAAGTTCTGATCCGAAAAAAATCTCCATGACCGATAAACAAACAATCACAATGATTGCTGCTGCTGCCCAGAACAACGAACTTGGGAAAAACAACAATTTAATTTGGCATATTTCTGAAGATTTAAAAAGATTTAAACGCCTTACATCAGGTCATCCAATTATTATGGGACGTAAGACGTTTGAGTCTATGCCTAAAGCATTACCCAACCGTACAAATATTGTTCTAACTACAAAAAAAGACTACAAACCTGTTGGAGCAATTGTTGTTAATAACATAAATGATGCGCTTTCATTGGTTAAAGACGATCAACAACCCTTCATTATTGGTGGTGGTGAAATTTATAGACTTTTCATGGACCATTGTAGTCGAATTGAATTGACACGTGTTCATCACAACTTTGAAGCTGACGTATTCTTCCCCGAAATTGATTTAACAAAGTGGTCTCTTATTGCTCAGGAAGACTTTACTTCTACCAAAGACCAACCTTACAACTACTCCTATTTAACATATGATAAAATTTAACTGATGAACGCATATTTATTTCCAGGCCAAGGTGCTCAATTTCCCGGAATGGGAAAAGATCTTTTCGATGCTTCTGTAGAGGCAAAAAAGCGCTTTGAAAGAGCAAATGAAATTCTAGGATTCGATATTACTGAAATTATGTTTGGTGAAGATGCTGAAGCACTTAAACAAACACAGGTTACTCAGCCTGCAATTTTTCTTCATTCTGTTATTTTAAGTGAAGTAATGGGGTCACGCTTTAAGCCTGATTGTGTCGCTGGTCATTCACTTGGCGAATTCTCTGCTCTTGTAGCCGCAAAAGCACTTTCCTTTGAAGATGGTCTGCAGTTAGTTCATCAACGTGCTTTGGCAATGCAAGCAGCCTGTGATGAAATCCCCGGAACAATGGCGGCTGTTCTTGGTTTAGAAGATCATATCATCGAGGAAATCTGTCAATCAACTCCAGGAATTGTTGTTGCTGCAAACTACAACTGCCCTGGCCAATTGGTAATTTCAGGGGAGAAAAAAGCAATTGACTTAGCCTGTGAATCTTTAAAAGAAGCAGGTGCTAGAAGAGCTTTACCTCTTCCGGTTGGTGGAGCATTTCATTCTCCATTAATGGAACCTGCAAAGAAAGAATTAGCTCAAGCAATTGAATCAAAACCATTGGTTTCCCCTATATGTCCAGTTTATCAAAATGTTGTCGCATCGGGAGTAAGGAATGCTGATGAAATAAAGAAAAATCTGATTGCACAGTTAACGGCACCTGTTCGATGGACTCAAAGTATTGAAAAAATGTTAGCAGACGGAACCACACATTTTACAGAAGTAGGTCCTGGAAAAGTACTACAAGGTCTCGTAAAAAAAATCGATCGCTCATCTGAAACTAGCTCAGGAACGATCGAATAATATTTTTTAAGGTTTTTTTATTGCTTAAATACAACTCCATTTTTCATTACGAAGGTAATGTTTTCAAGAGTTCGAATGTTGTCAAGTGCATTATCCTCTGAAGCAACAATATCTGCAAAAAAACCAGGTGCAATCTGACCTAATTCATTTTCTCTTTCTAAGACCATTGCGTTGACAATGGTAGCTGATTGTATTGCTTCACTCTCAGGCATTCCAACCTCAACCATATAACCAAATTCTCTACCGTTATCTCCATGTAATGACACCCCTGAATCGGTTCCAAAAGCAATTGGAACTCCCATTTTATATGCGTTAGCAAAGGTTTGTTGAATTTGCGCACCAATTTTAATCGCTTTTGGGACAATAATTGGTGGATAAAATCCAGGTATTTTTGCCTTCTCAGCAACAAATTTACCAGCACTGATTGTCGCAACTAAAAAAGCATTTTTTTCAATCATTAGTTTCATCGTTCTCTCTGAAATCAAAGTTCCGTGCTCGATGGTTTTAACACCATTTAAAACCGCACGATACATTCCTTCATCACCATGTGCATGGGCAGCAACTTGCATTCCATAGTCTTTAGCAGTAGACGTTATAGCAGCAATTTCTTCTGATGTAAACTGGGGGTTTTCACCGCTTTTAGCTACACTTAATACTCCTCCAGTTGCAGTAATTTTTATCCAGTCAGCACCATTTTTGTATCGCTGACGAACTGCTTTTCTAGCATCTTCTGGAGAATTAACTACGCCATCTTTTGGTCCTGGATCACCTTGCAAACTTTCTTTGTTCCCGTTTGTTGGATCACCATGACCACCTGTTGAAGCAAGACTTTTACCTGCAGTAAATATTCTTGGTCCCGCTGTTTTCCCTGCCTTAATTGCATCTCGAAGTGCGAGGTTTACTCCTGATCCACCCATATCACGGACAGTCGTAAAACCAGCCATGAGTGTCCTCTTTGCGTACAACGCCGCATCGTATGCAACGTCAGCTGGGTTTAATTGATAGCGATCTAAATATTTTGAAGGATTACTTTCTCCCTCAATATGGACATGCATATCAATAAATCCAGGATACACTGTTTTATTTTTTAAATCTATTGCTTTAACACCATCTGGAGGACTGATATACCCCTTTTTTACTGTTTCTATTTTGTCTCCATTAACTATAATGGTTTGTTCGTTTTTGATTTTTCCAGTTTTACTGTCAAATAATTTACCACAATGAATGAAGGTTGTCTGAGCAAAAAGCCCAAATGATAAAAGAAAAGTCAGTATGAAAGTAATTTTTTTCATAATTATAATTGTTTAATATGAAGATACTATTTTTTAGTGTACTTTGTGTTTTGAAGAAGAATTTATGAATTTTAAGAAAAAACTTATTTGGCTAATTGCTGTCATTTACCCACCTTACTTTATTGAAAAAGCCTTTACCTTTTTGACCAAACCGATGCAATTCAAACTTCTTCCTCATGAAAAAAAAGTATTGGATACTGCAAAAAAAAATACATATAAATTTCAGGATTTTGATATCCAATGTTATCAATGGGGAAAAGGGAATACTCGCATATTAATGGTACACGGCTGGGAAGGGCATGCTGGAAATTTTGCAAAACTTATTCCTCTTTTGACTAAAAATGACTACACAGTTTATGCGTTCGATGGTCCATCCCACGGAGCAAGCAGCAGAGAAAAAACAAGCCCTTTTGAATTTACCAAACTTGTTGAAGAACTAATTAAATTATTTAAGGTTACACAAATTGTTAGTCACTCTTTTGGTGGAGTTGCCGCGCTTGGAGCATTAGGAAAAAATCCAGAAATTCAAATCAATCGATACGTAGCTTTTACCATTCCGAATAAATTTAGTGAACGAATTAGAGAAGTATGTTCAGAGTTTGGACTACCAGAAAAGGTAATTAGGCAACTCATAGATAAAATTGAAAGGGAAGAAGGCGTAAGTGTTGAAACATTAAACGTAGAAGATTATGCTAAACAATCATCAGTACATAAAGCGTTATTATTACACGATATTAATGACAGAATTCTACCTATCAGAAAATCTGCAGAAGTTGCTGAAAAATGGAAAAATGCAGAATTAGTAGAGGTTAAAAATACAGGACACTATAAAATTCTTACTGATTCTCATAGCCTTAATATAACAGTTTCTTTCTTAACTAATTAATCTAAATACGCTTTGATTTTTTGTGAAATAAATTCAATTTGATCAATTGACAGTTCAGAATGCATTGGAAGAGAAATCACCTCATTTACAAGTTTATTGGTCACAGGGAATTTAGACGTATCAATTTCAGGGTCTAAATATGCTTTTTGTTGATGAAGAGGAACTGGATAATATACTCCACACGGAATTTCATTTTCATTTAAAAATTTGACTAAGCCATCACGATCGTGATTGATAATTCGGAGTGTATATTGGTGAAATACGTGGGAATCGCAATCTCCTTCTCGATAAGGAGTTATAATATTAGGATGGTTTTGCAATAGGTTAGTGTATTGAATAGCAGCTTCTTTCCTTCGTTCGTTATAGTAATCTAAATACTGTAATTTAATCCTTAAAATTGCCGCTTGTATTGAATCCAATCGAGAATTTACACCAACCACGTCGTGATAATATCTCTTATACATTCCATGATTTACAATTCCACGAATAAAATGAGCAAGCTCATCATCATTAGTGAAAATTGCTCCTGCATCGCCATATGCGCCTAAATTTTTAGATGGAAAAAAAGAAGTAGCAGCAACATTACTCAACGTTCCTGTTTTTGCTTTTCTCCCGTCCTTATGGGTGTAAGAGGCTCCTATTCCTTGGGCATTATCTTCTATGACAAATAAATCGTGCTTTTTTGCAATTGCATTGATTTGCTCCATATCTGCTACTTGTCCAAACAAATGAACTGGAATGATTGCTTTGGTCCTTGGAGTTATGGCTGCCACAATCGCCTCAGGGTCAATATTAAATGTTTTTGGATCAACGTCAACTAAAATTGGAGTCAACTTAAGTAGTGAAATAACCTCGACAGTCGCAGCGAAAGTGAAATCAGCCGTAATAACCTCATCACCTGGTTCAAGTTTCAATCCCATCAATGCAATTTGTAATGCATCAGTTCCATTTGCGCAGGGTATGACATGTTTTACACCCAAATAGGCCTCTAGATCAGCTTGAAATTCATGAACAGCTGGACCATTTATAAATGCCGTATTGGTCATTACCTCCTCTATTGCTTTATTAACCTGGGGTTGAATGAAATCGTATTGACTCTTAAGGTCAACCATTTGAATTTTTTTCATAACTGTTTTTTCAATTCGAAAAATTGGACTGCAATTTACTAAACTATAGATTTAAATCGGTCTGGAATTTCAATAACTGCATTTCCCTTTATTGGAGATGGTTTATTCCATGCATACCATTTACGAGTTGTGTTAAAATACGTTCTTGCTGTAACAATAAAAGATTCAGTGTTTTCAACTGGACCTTTTAAAATATCTTGGAATAAGGCTAATCGTCTATCCATATGTCCAGACCAGCCTGCTTCAGTTATTTCTTTATCTGTAATTTTTAGTAATGTAGTATCTAAATCAACTAGACCAAAATGGAATAGAAATAGATATTCATCTACCTTAAAATTTTTCCCTTTTACTCGATGATAACCAGATCCCCAGGTTAGCGGTTTAAACGCAACAATTGGTTTGGTATATCGATCAGAAACTTGGGCAAATCTTCGTTGTGAGAGAAAAGGCTTATTTAAATCTATCGGTTGTTCAAGGTTTTTATGTTGTCCCACATCAATTCCTAAAGCTGAAATAGAATCCATTTGAAAATTTGACAACAAATAGTCGCTCAATGAACCCTCTACATTTGGATCAAGAACCAAAAATTCATCAATATCCATTGCCAAAACAACCTCATATTTTTTAAAAAGAGATTGTGCAAAATAGGATATTTTTCGCGCACGATACCTATCCCCTTTTGCTCTTTTCATAGGTATGTGAGGTTCTTGAAAACAATTGATTTTATCTGACATTTTTGGTGATTGTTGATCTTCACCATCAATAAAAAGATAAAGGTTTTTATAACCAAATTGAGCACCATAATAGTTGATCCATTTGTCAGCATAAAAGGTGTCATTTCGCACCATCGAGATTACGGCAATGTTAGATTTTTTACTCATTTAATGCTAAAATAGTATTCATTTCACTAAATACAGCCTCCTGTACCTCACTCGAAGCTTGATCCAAACTTTGAACACATAAAAATAGTTTACTAGAGTCCTTTAGACATTCTTCAAATTTCTTTTTTACATAAGATACATTCTTGTTGTGAGGACGTAAATAAATTGCTTGAGTTGAGGTTGTGTTTTTATTTTTATTACTTAGTTCAAGATGGTTTGATAATGCAACGGCATTAAACTGATTAGCATGACGAAAACGATATGAAATATTTGAACGTAAAATATCAGGTCTTTCTCTAAAAAAATCTTCTATATTTTTTTTGGACATCGTGATCGTTGCGTGCCCTGCCCTAAAGTATCTCCATCTAAAATGAAATATTTTAGCGGCATTCCACTGACCCAATTGAAATGAAGCTGCTAATTGTATCTTTTTATTTGGCGATTTTAAACGAGCGAATGAGCTTCTAAGCGCATCCCACAGAATACGTTCATAGGGTGGAAGAACCCATTTCCCACGAATCACTGGACTGCTATCTATAAACCAATCAGTTGGACTGATAGGTCGTGCAAGAAAAACGTCGTCATTGAAATAAACAAATTCGTCAGCTAAACCCTTAATTTTAAATAACATGGACTCTATAGTACGACTATTAAATGTTGGAAGAACATCGATATGGTCTTCAAAAATTTCTGTATGGTCAACAATTCTAATATCCTGTAAGCGTAAAGGAAAATATGTCCTAACCAATTGGTTGATTTTTGGAGTTTGTTGATCTGTTACGATAAATATTTTGCGGATAAAAGGAGCGAATTTGAGAATTGACAATATACAATAATCGATTTCATTTATTGCATTAAAACGTGTATCATCTGCACCTGGCAAAACATCAACAGCGGACTGACTTAGAAAACTCAGACGCTTTTTTTGATGCAACGGATCTGATCCGTCAACCCAGGTAATAACAGCGTCTATTGGTCTATTACACGTTTTTGTCAAATCTCGTTATTTTGTATCAAAGGTAAGGATTTGGATGATATTTAAATTAAAATAAAACAGGAGGTGAGCGTAAATTAAACATTAGTCGTAATTTGCAAAAAAAAAATCAAATGAAAGTGACTCCATTCATTTTAGCCCTAATCATCTTTTTTCAACTTCAATCTCAAGAAAAACAGACCAACATAATATTTATGATTGGTGATGGTACAGGACTTTCACAAATTACTGCTGGGATGTACGCCAACGGAAATAAAACAAATCTTGAACAGTTTAGTGTTATCGGTTTAATAAAAACTCATTCATCTGATAACCTCGTTACGGATTCTGCTGCAAGTGGAACTTCGATGGCTTCTGGGGTAAAAACAAAAAATGGAGTAATCGGTTTTGATTTAAATGGTACAGAAGTCAGTTCAATTCTTGAAGATTGTGAAAAAATGGGTTACAATTCTGGTTTAATAGCAACATCAAGTATCGTTCATGCAACTCCTGCTTCTTTTTATGCCAATGTAAGTTCAAGGCGATTATATGAAGAAATCGCATTGCAATTTGTCGAAAGCGAAATTGATTATTTTATTGGTGGCGGGAGAGAACATTTCAATAAAAGGACTGACAATAGAAATTTAATTACTGAAAACAATAGTTTTAAATTTGTAGATAACTTGAGTGAATTTGAGTCTTCTCAAAATGAAAGAGTTGGTTATTTTACAAGTGATTTAGAACCAAAATCAATTTTAGAAGGAAGAGAACCTAAGTTAGCAAATGGAATACAGAGTATGTTGGCGAAACTTGATACAAAAGAAAAGTCTTTTTTCTTGATGGTTGAGGGTGCACAAATTGATTGGGGTGGACATGCTAACATAGAAAACTATTTGTTGTCAGAATTTAAAGATTTTGACGAAGCAATTGGAATTGCTATTCAATACACAAAAGCTAATCCCAACACATTATTAATTGTTACAGCTGATCATGAAACGGGTGGTACAGCTCTTAATTCTGGTGACATAAAAACATTTACACCTCAGCTTAACTTTACTACAAAAAACCACACTGCCTCAATGGTGCCAATTTTTGCAATGGGAAAAGGAGCCGAAAATTTTGCTGGAATTTATGATAATACTTTAATTTACAATAAACTAAAGTCTATTTTAGCCCAATAAACTATCCTTAAACACAAAGAGGATTAGCAATAGCGTTCCCACAATAAAAGAAAGGCAGCCTGTAAAAAAACAACCTCTAAAAACCTCTTTATTGCGAATCATTTCCTCTTGCATTGAAATAAATTTATAAAAAAACCTCAAATCACTTATAAAGAAGTGTTTGAGGTTATTTTTCAGTGCGGGTGAAGGGACTCGAACCCCCAAGCCGTGAAGCACTAGATCCTAAGTCTAGCGTGTCTACCAATTTCACCACACCCGCAGTTGGTTATTAGCGCGCACAAATATAGTCAAGTTTTTATAAAAATTATTTTTTACTTCCCAAAAAACACAAATCTTTGTGGAGAATATAAAACAACTCGAAATGAGCGTGAATTTAAATGTGCAAGAAAAAGAACAATATCTCAATGAATTGATTGATTTATTAAAAATTCCATCTGTAAGTGCTGACTCAAGTTACACAGAAGATGTTCATAATGCCGCTAAGTGGGTTGCCAATGCACTTAAGCATGCTGGTGCTGAAAATGTGACCGTTGAGCCTACAAAAGGATATCCAATTGTCTATGCAGATAAAATTATCTCCGATGACTTGCCCACTGTACTTGTCTATGGTCATTACGATGTTCAACCTCCAGACCCAATTGATTTATGGGACAGCCCTCCTTTTGAGCCAGTTATTAAAAAAACCAAAATTCATCCCGAGGGAGCGGTTTTTGCTCGAGGAGCGTGTGATGATAAAGGTCAAATGTACATGCACATTAAAGCATTTCAATGGATGATAGAAAATGATAAACTCTGTTGTAATGTAAAATTTATGATTGAGGGTGAAGAAGAAGTTGGTAGCGACAATCTAGAGGATTTTATAAGACATCATACTGATCGACTGTCATGTGATGTTATATTAATCTCTGATACTGGTATGATTAGTAACCAACAGCCTTCCATTACAACAGGACTTAGAGGGTTAAGTTATATGGAAGTTACTGTAACAGGTCCTAACAGAGACCTTCATTCTGGTCTATATGGTGGAGCTGTTGCTAATCCAATAAATATTCTATCTCAAATGATTGCTCAACTCCAAGATGAAAATAACCGAATTACAATACCTGGTTTTTACGAGAAGGTAGTTGAGGTATCTAATGAAGAACGAGCTGAGATGGCAAAAGCTCCTTTTGATTTGAATGAATATATTGAATCCATCGATTTAGCTGATGTTCATGGAGAAGAAGGTTACTCGACAAGTGAACGTCAATCTATACGACCAACTCTTGATGTAAATGGTATTTGGGGTGGCTACACTGGTGAAGGAGCAAAAACAGTAATTGCAAGCGAAGCTCATGCCAAAATATCAATGCGCCTTGTCCCTAATCAAGATTGGGAAGAAGTAGGTCGATTATTCGAGGCTTATTTTAAATCTCTTGCTCCAAAAAGTGTTCGAGTAGATGTGATTAGTCATCATGGTGGTGAACCTTACGTAACACCTATTGATAATATTGGATATCAAGCTGCACACAAAGCATATACAACAAGTTTTGGTGTTGAACCATTTCCAGAACGCGGAGGAGGAAGTATTCCTATTGTCCCTTTATTTGAAAAAGTATTGGGTGTTAAAAGTGTTTTGATGGGCTTTGGTTTGGATAGTGACGCTATTCATTCACCTAATGAGCATTTTGGATTGTTTAATTTTTACAAGGGAATAGAAACACTTCCATTGTTTTATGAAAACTATGCTGCCTTATTTAAAGGTTAATCAAGAATAAGTCTGATGCAATTCCATCGACTAAAAACTTACCTTTTGAACTTGCTTTTAATTGATCTCCATCCCAGAAAAGGTGCTGATTTATCAGGTGTTTTTCAGCTTCTTTCTCTAATAAATTTGAAAAATGCTTACCAAAATTATTGCTTACCCTAGTAAGCGAAACTCCACTAGATGTTCTTAACCCAGTCATAATATACTCATTATACTGATCAATCAAGGATAGTGATTCGCGTTCAATAGGCAATCTATTTTCACTTATGGATTTTAGATATATTTGATTATTTCTGATATTCCAACTTCGAGTATCTTTATAGTAACTGTGTGCAGAAGGACCAATACCTAGATATGGTTTACCTTCCCAATATGCGGAATTATTTACAGCATGAAAACTCTTTTTACCAAAGTTTGAAATTTCATAATGATCATATCTGTTTTTTTCTAACGTTTTAACCAAGTAATTAAATTGCTTTTCAACATCTTCTTCTACCAATAGATTCACCTCTCCCCGTTCAACCTGTTTTTCAAGGATAGTTTTTGGTTCAACTGTCAATGCATAACTTGATATGTGTGGTGGAGAGAAAGATAGAGCAATATCTATATTTTTTTTCCAACTCTCAAGGGTACTATTTGGCATACCGTAAATTAAATCCATAGAATAATTTGAAAATAATTCAGCTACTTTTTCGAGTAAAAGAAAAGACTCCTGAGCAGTATGAACTCTATTCATTATTCTCAATTCAGCATCAAAAAAAGACTGAACTCCTAGACTTAAACGATTTATTCCAACAGCTTTTATGTCCTCCAAATAATTCTCCGTGACATCATCAGGATTCATCTCAAGAGTTATTTCAACTTGATTACTCAACTGAAAATTTGCTCTAATAACGTTGATTATGGAATCAACTTCTGATGGAGATAGAAGTGAAGGTGTTCCTCCTCCAAAATAAATACTATGAAGCGGAGCTTGAGGCAATTCATCTTTTCGCAAAAAGATTTCTTTTTTCATAGCTTCTAACATTTCATTCTTATACTTGCGTGAAGTTGAAAAATGAAAATTACAATAACTGCACGCCTGTTTACAAAAAGGTATGTGAAGATAGATAGCGCCCAAAATTTATGATTTAATTTTTGAAGGATTTTGAGAGACAAAGGCTTTCCATCCAGTATATTTTTGACTTTCCTCACCTTTTCCTGCATTGAAATAATGACATACAGCTGCAGCCAACCCATCAGTAGAATCAAGATTTTTTGGAAGTGTTTTGAATCCAAGTAATTGTTGAAGCATTTTAGCTACTTGCTCTTTGCTAGCATTTCCATTTCCTGTAATTGCCATTTTTATTTTTTTAGGGGAATACTCAATAATTGGAATATCTCTTGACAATCCAGCAGCCATTGCAACTCCTTGAGCGCGTCCAAGTTTAAGCATTGACTGTACATTCTTTCCAAAAAAAGGAGCTTCAATTGCAATTTCATCGGGATTGTAGTTGTCGATTAATTCGATTGTACGTTCAAAAATTAGTCGAAGTTTGACATAGTGATCACTGTATTTAGAAAGCTGTAATTCATTCATTACGATAAATTGCATCTTGTTTTCGACAACCTTGATTAGTCCAAAACCCATAATGGTTGTACCGGGGTCGATTCCAAGTATGATACGTTCTGCCATTAATTTTTTGTACTAGTATTTAACTGGATTGGCAATTCAAATTCCACCTCAACAAACACACCTACATTTGTTTTTGTTGCTGGAAGGGCTTTGGGTAAAGAAGAAATTGCGCTTTCAATTTGTTCTTTTAACCCAGGAATTATTCGTAATGCTTTTGATTCGTTTTTAATTTCAGAAAGTGAAATAACCCCTTCTTTGTCAACCTTTATAACCAATATTATCCCTTCATTTATCTCTTCATTTGCAATCAAATAAGCATTAGATAATGAATTATTAATAGTGGACGAAATAATCTCTTTAAAACACTGATCTTGTTGATTTATTGGAAATTCCTGACAAGCTGGGAAGTTGGGAGCTTGGTCATTTTCTGACCAACTTGATGCCTTTTGTATTTCCTTTGGTGTGTATAGCGAAGTATTCAGATATTCACAGCTAAAAAGCTGAAAGACAACAGTAAAACCGAGAATAATAATAAGTTGTTTTTTCATAGGTCAAATGGATTAAGTTCTATTTAGATAGGACTCTTAAAATTACTACTTTTTATTTTAACTTAGCTGTATCTATTTTGCCTTAAAAACGAATTAACATGGATTTATTATTTGAAATACTTGGGATTGTATTAATTTTTCTTGGGATTCTTGGGAGTTTTCTTCCTGTTTTACCAGGTCCACTAACCGGATGGCTTGGTCTTCTTTCTCTCCATCAAAGTGAACGTGTAGAATCAAATACGACCTTCTTAACAATTACATTTTGCATTGCGTTAGCCGTATTTCTAATCGACTATATTATTCCCGCAATTGGGACCAAAAAATTTGGGGGGTCAAAAAAAGGAGTTATTGGCTCAACACTTGGTTTAATTGTTGGACTAATTTTTATGGGACCGTTTGGACTTATAATTGGTCCGTTTATTGGGGCATATACTGGTGAAATTATCAATAAAACTCCATCAAAATTAGCCTTTAAGGCTGCTATAGGGTCACTTATCGGTTTTTTAACAGGGATCTTCCTTAAATTTAGTGTTTCAGTAGTTTTTCTCTATCATTTTGGGCGAATCTATCTTCAAGTTCTTACCTAGAGGAAGCCGTCTTTTCAAAACCTTTCAATCAAACCACAACACTATATTTATTTATGAAATTGTAATGGGTTAGTTGGACTTTGGTGCATACACACTTAAAATCCCAATGTTTTACTTGAAAAGAATGGCTATCTCATAGGTCTATATTTTTTTTATTTGTCCCTCAATCTTATCACAATAAGGCTTTATGCCGAAGATGAAAATCTTTAATCCCGCTTCGGTGGGATTTTTTTTATCTCCTTAATTTTATTGCTCAAAAATCCTGTGTATTCAAGTAAGATTTTATACCACTCCCATTTCATTTGTTCAGTATTACCTTGAAATAATTCGATACGATTAAAAGACAGTTCTATAAATTTAAGTGTTTGTTCCTTCAATGATTCATCGATAAAGTTTTTCTTATTAAGTATACCTGTATACATCGCCTTATTGACTGCGCTATACACATTACTCACATCCAGTTTTTTGAATAGTTTGAAACGAATTGAAATTAATTTATTGCGACTAACATCCGGTAAACGCATAATTGCCAAATCGCTCATTCCCAAAGCATATGACTTTAGGAATACTAGTTCTGTTGTATTAACTTTTAAGGGCTTTATAGCTTTACTCATTGGGGAATTATTCATAATAACGTATAGTTTTGAATTTAAATCCATCCCAAACTTCACAAAGTTTTTCAAGATTCTACTAGGGAAAGTTAAGGATGGTAGTAATTTGGGTTAAAAACGGTTGATTCATGTAATATTTGGTGAAAATTGACAATTATTAAAAGATTTTAGCTAAAAGTGTTCGTTCATCGGAAAAGATGTAAATTTGTGGCATGAAATTATTTCTCATATCCTTCGTTTTATTAGGTCTAGCATTTGCAGGAATAGCCATCAAGATTTTAGTGAAAAAGAATGGCAAATTTGCTGGAACTTGTGCAAGTCAAAGTCCTTTTCTGAATAAAAATAATGAACCCTGTGGGTTTTGCGGAAAACTACCCGACGAGCAAGAATGCAAAAATCCTGATTTGGTTAAATCATAAATTTATTTCTGTATATTCGTTTCAATGAACGAATTTCAATTAAATAATGCCCTAGAGCAAGCAAAGAAAAACGATCAACGTGCCTTTGCATATTTATATGACCATTATTGGGATTATCTCTTTAATTATTTATTGAAAAAATGTCATAATGAAGAGCTGGCTGAGGATCTTGCCTTAAAATCACTTGCGCGAGCTTTTGACAAAATTCACAGTTACAATCCTGAATACGAATTTGGCACTTGGCTGGTTAGTATTTCCAATAACATCCATATAGATGAACATAGAAAAGAAAAAAAGCAGCAGCAACTTACTTCTTTAGAAGCTAGAGAATATGACCAATTGGGAGCATCTACTCCATCCCCTGAGGATTTACTCATCATTAGCCAAAACTTAAAAGCACTAAAAGAAAAAATAAAAGGCCTCAAACCTAATCATGCCACCATACTTAAGATGAGAATCTTTGATGATATGAGTTACAAAGAAATTGCGACCATCACAGAGCTACCCATAAACACAATAAAGGTTACTTTGTTAAGGGCAAAAAAAGTATTAGCACAGAAAATCGAAGAAGATGTACATTAACCTCAAAAAATTAGGACCAGGACTCCTTTTTGCTGGAGCAGCAATTGGAGTTTCTCACTTAGTTCAATCTACCCGTGCCGGAGCTGATTTCGGTTGGGGGTTACTTTGGGCTTTGCTACTTGTTAATATATTTAAATATCCATTCTTTCAGTTTGGTTCACGCTATACACTAGCTACAAACAAAACATTACTGGATGGTTATGGAAAACTCGGCAAAGGATATCTTTGGGTCTATTTCATAATGACCTTATGTACCATGTTTACCATTCAAACTGCGGTTACAATTGTGACTGCCTCACTTGCCTCTATCCTTTTTGGAATTAGCTCAAACCTAGTAGTCTGGAGTTCAATCATAACATTTGTATGCCTTGCTATTTTATGGATTGGTAATTATAGTTTACTTGACAAAGTAATTAAATGGATTTTGGTAATACTTACAATTAGTACACTTGCAGCTGTTATACTTGCTGGATATAAAAACACTGATCCTGTGTCATTTGCTCAAATTTTTCCTGCTGAAAGTGCCTATTTATTTCTAGCTGCTTTTATGGGCTGGATGCCTGCACCCTTAGATATTTCAATCTGGCAGTCCCTTTGGGCAATTGAAAAAAATAAAACGAAAAAAGTTTCCGTCAAAGAAGGACTTTTTGATTTCAATACTGGATATTCCGTCACTGTTTTTCTAGGAGTATGTTTTATGGGTCTAGGTGCATTTGTGATGTATGGAAGTGGTGCATCTTTTTCTAATTCAGGGGCGATTTTTGCACAGCAATTGATTGACCTATATACTTCTTCACTAAGTGACTCCGTATACTTAGTTATTGTAATTGCAGCCTTTACTGCAATGTTTAGTACTACCCTAACAACCCTAGATGCCTCACCTCGTGCATTGGAAAAAACAATTCAGATACTTTATCCAAAAAAAAAGCAATTCAATTATCGGTTTTGGATCATCATACTCGCAATTGGAACCATTTCAATTTTTACTTTCTTATTGAGCGAAATGGGTAGTCTAGTTGAAATCGCTACGATACTTTCTTTTGTTACTGCGCCTTTCTATGCATTTTTAAATTTTCGCTTGGTACTTAGCGACCAAATGCCTGAAAAACACAAGCCTAGTAAAGGACTTAAAATATTAAGTGTGGTTGGGCTCATATTCTTAACTGTTTTTGCTGTTGGGTTTTTCTTTCTGGTCTAATTAGTTTGTATATTTGCAAAAGAAAGATTGCAACCTATGTCGACTGAAACCACCTCTAAACCAATTATCGGAAAACCCAAATGGTTACGTGTCAAATTGCCAACTGGAAAAAAATACACAGAACTTAGAGGCTTAGTTGACAAATACAAACTCAACACTATTTGTACATCAGGAAGTTGCCCAAACATGGGTGAATGTTGGGGTGAGGGAACTGCAACTTTCATGATTTTGGGAAATATTTGTACCCGTTCTTGTGGATTTTGTGGAGTAAAAACCGGTCGTCCTGAAAATGTAGATTGGGAAGAACCCGAAAAAGTGGCTCGATCAATCAAATTAATGCAAATTAAACATGCAGTAATTACATCTGTTGACAGAGATGATTTAAAAGATGGTGGTTCGATTATTTGGGCTGAAACAATAGAAGCGATTCGACGAATGAACCCAAATACTACCCTTGAAACACTAATTCCTGACTTTCAAGGTGACAAACGTAATATTGACCGGTTGGTTGAGGTACATCCTGAGGTGATTTCGCACAATATTGAAACCGTAAGGAGACTTACACGGGAAGTACGTATTCAAGCTAAATATGACCAAAGTATGGAGGTTTTGAAATACCTCAAAGAACAAGGTGTAAACAGAACAAAGTCTGGAATTATGCTTGGTCTAGGTGAACGCGAGGAAGAAGTTATTGAAACCCTGCACGATCTTCGTGCTGCCGATGTTGATGTAGTTACTATTGGACAGTATCTTCAACCATCTAAAAAGCACCTTGGTGTGAAAGAATTTATCACTCCCGAACAATTTGAAAAATATGAATTGATTGGGAAAGATTTAGGTTTTCGTCATGTAGAAAGTGGAGCACTAGTTCGATCTTCATACAAAGCACACAAGCACATTCATTAATTTTCATTGAAATTTACAGTTATTGCTGCTTTAAATTCACTTTCTCTATCATCCATGATGCACATTTCGATTGGTAGATAAAACAATAAATCAGAATCCATCAAAGCATCTAGTCGTGCAAAATCTTTTTCTGTGGTGAGAATCATTCTACCATCACTTTTTTTCTTTATTCTTTTGATGTCAGCCATAGAAAAACGGTGGTGATCATTGAATCCAATATAATCAAAGGTAAAAAACTTCTCATTTAAAAATTTAATAAATGGAGTCGCATCTGCAATTCCTGTAACCACAAGAAAAGAAACTTTATTGAGGGTAACCAATGACAAGGTTCTTTGTGTACTTCGAATTTGGTTGGAATATTGAACAGTGGAAAAAAAGAGTTTTTGCTTGGGCTTTAATTTAAGTTGATTCTCAACCCGCTTTTTATCTTTATCACTTATCTCATATGGGCATTTAGTCACCAATACGATATCTGCTCTTTTAGCTCCTCGGGTAGGTTCTCTCAAGTGTCCTACTGGAAGTAAAAGATCATCAAAATAGGGTCTTTTATAGGTTGTTAACAATATCATCGACTGTGGTTTTACCCATCGATGTTGAAAACAATCATCCCAAATATATAGGGGATTTTTTTGATCTTCATTGTCAATTAACAGCCTTCTCATTCCCTCAACACGTCGGTTACAAACGGCTACTTTTACCTTGGGATGAGCAGCTTTAAACATTTTGGGTTCATCTCCAACTTCATTGGCTGAAGAAGTTGATGTTGCAATTTGAAAACCTTTTGATTTCCTACCATACCCTCTACTTAGGGTAGTCAATTGATATTCATTTTTAAAACAATTGATTAAATAGTTGACAGCGACAGATTTACCTGTCCCTCCAACACTTAAATTTCCAACACCAATAGTAGGATAGTTGTAGGTCTTAGAGCTAAAAATCCCAATATCGAAAAATAGGTTTCGAAAAAAAATTATTGTTCCATATAAAAACGATAACGGGAAAAGAAAGGAGCGAAAAAAGCACATAACTTATAATATCTTTATCTTCGTAAAGATAAGATTTCAAATGAGAACACATTAAAAACTTCAAGATAATACGAGTGATACTATGAAAATTAGCGATATAACGATTGAACTAGAACAGTGGGCTCCCCTAGTGTATGCCGAGGAATTTGACAATGTAGGTTTGTTGGTTGGAGATTCAGCGAGGGATTGTAAGGGTGTTTTAATCACGCATGATGTAACCGACGGTGTTGTTGAGGAATCGATAAGTAAAGGGTGCAATCTAATTGTTTGTTTTCATCCAATTATATTCACTGGATTAAAGCAATTAACCTCAAAGGGATATGTAGAAAAAACAGTACTTAAGGCGATTGAAAATAAAATTGCTATCTATGCAATTCACACTGCTTTAGACAATCATAAAAATGGAATAAGCTATCATTTAGGTAAAATTTTAGGTCTTGAAAATCAACAGGTTTTAACGAGTCAAAAAAACAGCCTGTTCCAGCTTACCACCTATGTTCCGAGTGAAGAAAAAGAAAATCTTTTAAAGGCTTTACATAAAGCGGGTGCAGGAGAAATTGGTAATTACAGTAAGTGTAGTTTTTCACATCAGGGAGAAGGTCGTTTTATGGGTAATGAAATTTCTAATCCCACTATTGGAAATTCTGGAGAATTGACAAAAATCAATGAGGTTCAAATTCGGGTCGTTGTTACTAAACATACAAAATCAAATGTACTAAATGCCTTAAAAGAAGCTCACCCCTATGAGGTTGTTGCCTACGAATTGTATTCTTTGGAAAATACCAATCAAGAAATTGGACTTGGAAGTATTGGTATTTTACCCAATGAAATGAACGTAGAACCATTTATGGAAATGGTAAAAAAACAGCTTAACTCACCCTATATTCGGCATTCTAATTTCCTTGGAAAAAAGATAAAAAATGTAGCTGTTTTGGGAGGTTCTGGGAGTTTTAGCATTGCGGCTGCAATAGCTCAAAAAGCAGATGCTTTGGTGACTTCAGATTTAAAATATCACGACTTTTTTAAGGCAGAAAATAAGCTGCTATTAATCGATGCAGGACACTTTGAAACAGAGCATTTCACAAAAAAAATAATCCACGAGTTTCTTACAAAAAAAATCCCTAATTTTGCAATCACTTTATCACAAGTAGATACTAACCCTGTGAAGTACTTCTAAATTATGGCAAAAAAAACTGAAATCACTGTAGAAGACAAGCTAAGAGCCCTTTTTGATTTACAAATTATTGATTCTCGCATCGACGAAATCAGAAATGTTCGAGGGGAACTTCCTCTAGAAGTGGAAGATTTGGAGAGTGAAATTGCAGTAATGAAATCAAAAATGGATAATCTTAAGACTGATTTAAAAGATTTTGATCTTGGAATTAAGGAACACAAAAATAAAATTGAGGAAGCTAAAGAGCTAATTACTAAATATGCTGATAAGCTTAAAAATGTTCGAAACAACAGAGAATACAACTCAATCGTAAAAGAAGAAGAATATCAACAACTTGAAATTCAACTTGCAGAGAAAAAAATAAAAGAGCTTAAGGCACAAACTGAACTTAAAAATGAAACCATTTCAGTTCTAGAGCAACAAATGAATGAGAGACAAAGTCATTTGGATGCCAAAAAAGGAGAATTGGATGAAATCATGAAAGAAACTGAAAAAGAAGAAAATCTTCTTCTTGCTCAATCAGAAAAATTTGCTGCCAAAATTGAAGATCGTCTTGTAAATGCATACAACCGTATTCGTTCAAGTGTTAAAAATGGGTTAGCAATTGTTCCTGTTGAACGTGGAGCTTCTGGAGGTTCTTTCTTTACAATTCCACCCCAAGTACAAATGGAAATTGCATCACGTCAAAAAATCATCACTGATGAGTACAGCGGTAGAATTTTAGTAGATTCTGAACTTGCTGACGAAGAGCGTGACAAAATCGCCAAAATGATTAAAGCTTTATAAACTACAAAAGACGCTCATTAGGCGTCTTTTTTTTTATCTTTAAATAAAATACAATGCAAATAGTCAAGCATTTAATTTAATTGCAAGTCTAGTCGCATACCCTTTAACTAATTATTCTCCAAGTAGGAATTAAAAATAAACGCTTTAGCGGCAAGATTAGCCTATGTATTTAGCACGTAAAACGTATTTTAAAATCATTTATTTATTTTACAAATACATCGCACAACCTGAGCATCCTATCAAATCTTTCTACAACGTATATCTCACTCCTTTTTTTAAAGACAAAACATTTGAGTATTGCTTTCGCGGGAGTTATGGTACATTTTTTAGTCGGTATATTGAGCAAATAAACACAACTACAATGTTTATTGATATTGGAGCAAATCAGGGACTATATTCGATTTTAGCTTCCAAAAATAAAATGATTGAAGGTGTAGTGGCTTTTGAGCCCTCCCCTTCGACTGCCGAATTACTAAACATAAATTTTGAGATAAACAAGGCAAGTGAGTATCAAGTTATTCAAAAGGCAATTTCTAATCAAAACGGAAGTTTTAGTCTAAACGCAGTAGATGGACATTCTGGCAAAAACAGTCTACGTGAAATAAATAATAGTACATCTGTTAAAATTGAAACAATCAACCATACCAAATTGGAGAAACTTATTCCTCCACATACCAATTACGTCATTAAAATAGATGTTGAAGGACATGAGAATGTGGTCATCAATGAACTTGTAAAGTGTGCCTTTTTTAAAAATGTTTCTTCAATTTTTTGTGAAATTGATGAAGAATGGATTGACGTTAAAAAAATAAAGGAACAACTAAAAGCATTTGGGTTTACGAAGTTTAAAAAAGTGGGGACAAATAAAGTACATTATGACTTATTGATATCCAAAGGGTAAAGGGAAAGCCATTTTAAGTATGAATAGAAGAAAATTTATTGAATCTGCTGGATTGCTAAGTACACTTCCATTTATCCCAATGGGTATTGTTCCGTCTTTTGAGACCAACTCATTTAAAATTGGTTTACAGTTGTATACGGTAAGGGATGCAATGGCAAAAGACCCTGTTGAGACATTAAAGTCCCTTCAGAGAATGGGGTATAAAGACTTTGAATCTTATGGGTATGATGCAGTTAATAAATCGTATTACGGATTTTCAGCTACTGAGTTTAGGTCTATCTTGGATGATCTTAATTTAACCACCTCAAGTGGTCATTACGGTGTAAACAATTTACTTGAAGCATCCGATGACAAAGTAAATAAGTACGTTGACAGTTGCATTGAAGGGGCTCTCGCCCTGGAAGATTCTTATATTGTATTCCCGATACTGGATCAGAAATATCACTCTCCTGCTGGATATAAGTTACTTGTCAAAAAACTAAATCACATAGGGAAACGAATTCACCATGCAGGTCTAGGGTTTGCTTATCATAATTTTGGATATGATTTTGACACCTATGATAATCGTTTTGGACTTGATTGGGTGATTGAAGAAACCAACCCAGAATGGGTTTCTCTTGAGGTTGATTTTTATTGGGTGATGCACGCGGGAAAAATTTCACCTAAGGAACTGATCAAAAAAGCCCCTGGACGTTTTAAACTCTGGCATATAAAAGACATGCATAAGCAATCGAGAGATTACACCGAGTTAGGAAACGGATCAATAGACTATACTTCAGTTTTACCTTCTACTGAAATGGCAGGAATGGAAAACTTTTTCATTGAACAAGGAGGTAATTTTGCCAATAATTCGATGGTAAGCGTTGAGCAAAGCATCAACTACTTTAAAAAAAATATTAAAGAATTAAAGTAATCGTTCAATTAGTCGTAAAAAAAAACCTCAACAATTGTTGAGGTAAATGTGGTGGGCGCTGAGGGATTCGAACCCCCGACCCCCTCGGTGTAAACGAGGTGCTCTGAACCAACTGAGCTAAGCGCCCTTGCGGGTGCAAATATAATGCACTTTTTTAATTTAAAAAGACTTTATTAAAGAATTTCAGCGATTACAAATGTACTTCCTCCTACATAAATAAAATCTTCTTCACTCGCATTGCTTTTTGCTGATTCAAATGCCTCCTTTACAGAATCATATGATCGCACATCTAGTCTTATTTTTTCCATCATTTCGCTCAGTATAGTTGATGAAAGTGATCGAGCAGAATTAGCTGCACAAGCATAGTATTTCGCTTCTGTTGGTAATTGGGACAATATGGATTCAATTTCTTTTTCCTTGACAAACCCTAAAACAATATGCATTTTCTGACAAGACTGCTTTTTTAGTACCGGAATTACTTGATCAAATCCATCCTTATTGTGTGTCACATCGGCAATGATTGTAGGCTTATCACCTAGCTTTTCCCAACGTCCACGAAGTCCTGTATTTTGAATTACTTTTTCAAACCCCTTTAGGCTTTTCTCTAAGCTTGATTCATCTAACAAAAGGCGAAGTACAGCATAGGCAGTTCTTCGGTTTTTTTCTTGGTACACCCCCTTTAAATCCGAGAAAATTACAGGCATTTCAATTTCTTCTGAAAATAATAAAGCTGCTTGTTGACGAGTTGAAATTTCTGTAAAAACAGCTGTAGTTTCAGCTTGTTTTTCCCCAATTACAACAGGAATATTGGGTTTGATTATTCCTCCTTTTTCACTAGCAATTTCCGCTAGTGTAGTACCCAAATATTGGGTGTGATCTAATCCAATATTTGTAATTACACTGCATGTTGGTACAATAATATTGGTTGCGTCAAGACGTCCTCCAAGTCCAACTTCCACCACTGCATAGTCCACCTTTTCAGCAGAAAAGTAGGCGTAAGACATCCCAACTGTAATTTCAAAAAAAGAAAGCTGAGCTGTCAAAAAATAAGTTTTATGTGATTGAACAAAATCGATCACAAAAGGCCGAGGAATGGCTGTTCCATTTAGTTTAATACGTTCAGAAAAATCGATTAAATGTGGTGAGGTATACAACCCTACCTTATAACCCACCTCTTGTAATGCTGAGGCAATCATATGTGATGTGGATCCTTTTCCGTTCGTCCCTGCAACATGAATGGATTTAAAATCCAAATGTGGATTCCCTAGGTAATCCATAAATGCGCTTATTTTTTCCAAACCCGGTTTATATGCAGAACTTCCTTGAAGCTGGTACACGGGCAGTTGAGTATAAAGCCACTCCGTAGTTTCAAAATACGTCATCTTAATTACTCATTTTAAAATTGACAACAATGAATCCTACTTGAGATGTTGGGGCATTATAATCGGGGTACCACTGATGAAGTAAAGCAGTTTGTCTGGCTGGTTCAAGTAAGCATGGGTGTACATTTTTACTTCCTTTTACACCAGGCTCGGCAGCAACCACTTTTCCGTCTTGATTTACAGATATTCGAACAACGATAGTGCCTTCTCTATCACACTCTTGGGTAACCGAACCATTGCTCATCAATTTCCTTCCATTTAATCCGTACCCTTTGGCATTTCCTCCTACACTAACGTTACTGTAATAGCTACTTGCGTAGGGGTTTCCTGACTGTTCTCCTTGATCTCCAATACTCGACTTTTCTCCCTCACTTTCTTCTGCTTTTTTGTTTGCATTGGCATTCAAAACTTTGGATAATGCATTTTCAACTGCTTTAGAAATTTTGGGTTGTTCTGGTTTGGGCGCCGGTGGTTCAATTTCTTTAACTGGTTGCTCTTCTTCCTCAACAGGATGAATTGGTTTCTCAACTTTTTTTTCTTTGACAACAGGAATTGATTCCTCTGTTTGGGTAAGAACCTCAGGTTCTATTTCGTTTATTATTTCATTCGAAACTTCCTTTGGAGTAACTTTTGCAGGAGCAATTTTTTGGTTTGTCTCAACGTTTGAAACCATAACATCTTCGACTACTTGTTCTTCGCCAAAACCAGACGAAGATGTGCCAAAATTTACCTCAATTCCATAGCGGATAGGGGGGTCAAAATATGTTAATCCAAGTACTGAAAATATCAACACCAACAACACTGCAACGACAAAGGTAATGGCAGCTGACTTTCGCTTGTGTGAAGTTTCAAGGGATTTCATAGGAGTTAGTTTGCATCCACTGCTAAAATTATTTCTATCCCATTCTTATTCGCAATATTCATCACATAAACTACCTCATTTATAGAAATGGTATTTTCAGCACGTAAGACAATTACATTTTGTTCGCGAGCACGAAGCAAGATGACTAATTCGCTTTCTAGGGAATTTTTTGGAACTTGATTTTCATCTATAAAAAAGCGATTATCACTATTGATTGTCACCGAAATCGATTGTCTATTTTCGGTTTTCCCTTTGGCCTGAGGAAGTTTAACTTGAATCGTATCGAGTTGTTTGGCTAAGGTAGATGCAATCATAAAAAATATCAGAAGTAAGAACACGATATCCGTCATGGAGGACATGTTAAACTCGGGTGAAATTTTATTACGACCTCTTAGATTCATTAGGCTGCTGGTTCATTCAATAGGTCTAAAAACGCATACGAAACGGACTCCATATGATATACAATTTTATTGGTCTTAACCACCAAGTGGTTGTAGGTAATATACCCTACTATACCGACTATTAATCCAGCAACTGTAGTTGTCATTGCCGTATAAAGTCCATCTGAGAGTAACTTCATATCAATATTTCCACCTGCATTGGAAATTTCAAAAATGGATAAAATCATACCGATGACTGTTCCTAAAAAACCGATCATTGGAGCGACCCCTGCAATAGTTGCCAATACACTGACATTTTTTTCAAGTTTATATACCTCAAGTCGTCCTGCATTTTCAATTGAGGTGTTGATATCTTCAAGGGGACGACCAATATGCGCCAACCCTTTTTCAATCAAACGTGCTACTGGTAAATCTTCATTATGGCAGAGTGCTTGCGCTGCATCAATCTTTCCTTGACCAACAAAATGCTTTATTTGTTCCATAAAAGTTTCATCTACTCTACTTGCCGAGCGAATTGCAAACCAGCGTTCAAAATAGATATAAACAGCGATCAAGAACAATACGAAAAGAATCCCTATTATTATTTGACCTCCTAAACCTCCGTTTTGAATTAATTCGGCAATGGAAATTGTTTTAGTCACCTGTAGTGATGCTACTTCTTGAGTAAAAACAACTGAACTTAATCTCAACATAGAATAATATTATAAAAGTAGAACGAAACAATAATTAAAATAGTATACAGTTTAAGCAACAAATCCCCTTAGCAACATATATGTTATTGATCCGGCAAAAAAGCCTAGGAAAGCCAACCAAGATATATTTTTAAAATACCAGAAGAAATCAATCTTCTCCATACCCATAGCAACTACACCAGCTGCTGAACCAATAATCAACATACTTCCACCTGTTCCAGCTGAAAACGCAATAAAATGCCATAATGGGTGATCTGTTCCTTGAGAGAACATTCCCATTGATGCGGCTACAAGCGGTACATTATCAATTACTGCCGAACCTGCTCCAAGAAGCATAATAACAATATCTGTATTTGGAATTGCTGAGTTTAGACCTTCGGCAAATTCGAACAACATTCCCAATGATTCTAGTGCAGCAACTGCCATTAAAATTCCCAAAAAGAATAAAATACTAGGTAACTCTATTTTGGACAATGCATTGTGAACTGGGCTGTGGTGTGATTCTTTTTCACTTTCATCATCTATCGAGGTAATATTGATTTTTGAGGATGTAAATAATTCAGCAAATGTGGATACAACAGCTAGGGAAAGCATCATCCCTACATAGGGAGGTAGATGAGTGACTGTTTTAAAAATAGGGACAAAAACAATTGAAGATAATCCCAAATAAAGCATTGTACTTGCTTTTGGGTGTATCTGATCGGTATGCTCATCTTCTTCTGCTGGAGGTAATTCTCCCTTGAAAGCAGGTAAAAAAGTTGCAAGTGTAACTGGAACGACTACACAAACAATTGAAGGCAAGAGCAAATAAGAAATCAATTTTAGAGTAGTTACTTTTTTACCAATCCAAAGCATAGTTGTTGTTACGTCTCCTATAGGTGACCAAGCACCACCAGCATTTGCTGCAATTATTATCAAACCTGCAAACCATATTCTACTTGTTCGATCGATAACTACTTTTTGGAGGATTGTAATCAATACAATTGTTGCGGTCAGATTATCAATAATTGCAGATAAAATAAACGCTAAAACAGAAAAAATCCAGAGTAATGATTTTTTTGATTTAGTTTTGATAAACGATTTTATTGTTGAAAATCCATTAAAATAATCGATGATTTCAACGATGGTCATCGCGCCTAAAAGAAAGATTATAATTTCTGCTGTTTTCCCTAAATGATGAAGTAAAATTTCCTCTATATGTGTGGGGACAAGCTCCTTTAAAGCCGTATTTACTTCAAAAACAGGCATGTGCGCTAATGCTATGATTGCCCACAAAAGTGCCATCATGGCTAGTGCTGGGATTAGCTTATCGATTTTAAGATTGTGCTCAAGTGTAATCGCAAAGTAACCCAGAACAAAGATTGATACTAAAAGAATTTCCATTGAATGGCAGTTTAAAAATTTGGTGTTCAAAAAGGAACAATAAACGAAAATAACAATTTAATACTATTCATTAATCATTTGGTAAAAATATATTACCCGAACTGTGGTTATTTATTGCTCCTGTGACCGAGGACAGACAATTTGGTTGATCCAGTGTTTTGAGGACACCTAGAAAAGCAAACACAAGGGCTTCTTTAAAATCGATGAGTTCCTGCTCGGGAACAGTTATATCACATGAGGTGTGTTTCCTAATTAGTTCCATAAGAAAAAGATTGTGTGTTCCTCCACCGGTAAATAACACTTTTCCTTTTTTCGGTAATTCCTTCCCTATTTGTTGTCCAATGTGCAAACAATAACTGTGTAATAGATCGGGGATGGAATGAGTATCAAATTCCTTTAAAACCGGTAATAGATATAAATGTACCCATTCAATTCCCAATGATTTAGGTCCTTTTTTAGTGTAAAAATCAAGTTGATTTAATGCCTCCAAAAAGGAAGGTATAGGCTTTCCAGAACGAGCCAATTCACCGTTGTAGTCAAAAGCTTTTCCAAGCTTGTTCATCAAATAATTTAAAATCGTATTAACTGCGCCAATATCGTATGCAAAAACAGGAGTACTGATTAGATGTGTGATGTTGGCAAATCCCCCCAAATTAACACAAGCGGCAAAATCTGAAAAAAGATGAACTTCTCCTCCGGGTACCAATGGTGCTCCTTGACCTCCAAGTGCTACATCGGCCACTCTAAAGTCACAAACCACAGTCTGATTACACTGTTTTGAAAGAAGAGGTAGGTTACCAATTTGATAGGTCAATCCAGCAGCAGGGTTATGCTTTACAGTATGTCCGTGTGAACTGACAATGTCCACGGTAAAGGCTCGATTTTTGGCTAAATAATCGGTGATTAAATTTCCAAGGTATAGGGTATATTCTTCGTCAAGCTGAGCCAATTCTTTGGGAGCTAGTGAAACAGCAGAATTTAGTTTTTCAATCCACCGTGTTGGGTACGGAATTGTTTCAGTTCCATGAATTTGGAAACTCCACTGGGTAGAATAGGTAAAGCGCGCCAGAACAAAATCGACTCCATCTAATGAGGTGCCAGACATCACACCCAAAACTGAAAAAACAGAAGGTTTCATTGTTTTTTTTGATTAATATGGACTAAATGTAAGAGGATTTTTAAATAAAACACATTAAAGGGAAGTTAGAATTGCGAATTTCCAAAAAAAGACTTTCAAAAATTAAAGGTCTCAAAATTCCTTCATTTTAAGTAAGCTACACCTAACAAAAAGGTATTTTTCGGGTTAAATTTGAAATTCAAAAAATCAAACAAGCGTATGTTACCAAAAAAGCAGGGGCTCTACTCGCCCGATTTTGAACATGATAACTGTGGTGCAGGATTCATTTGCAGCCTCGAAGGAAAGAAAACCAATGACATTATTGGGAAAGCCTTAGACATCCTTGTCAAATTAGAACACAGAGGTGCGGTTAGTTCAGATGGCAAAACGGGAGATGGTGCTGGAATTTTAATTGAGATTCCACATGATTTTTTGGTCAAAAACGTTTCTTTTGAACTCCCTGAAATTCATCAGTATGCCGTTGGAATGACCTTTTTACCACAAAAAGAAAACCAACGCGAATATTGTGTTGATGTGTTTGAAAATGAAATTAAAAAACAAGGTTTAGAGGTTTTAGGTTGGCGTAAGGTTCCTGTCAATAAAAGTGTTGTTGGACGTATTGCATCACAAACAGAACCTTACATCGCTCAGGTATTTGTAGGGAAAGGAGCAGAAAAACTCTCCGATCACGAGTTTAACGTCAAGCTTTTTATTGCACGTAAAGTAGCTGAACATACCATTTACGAATCTAAATTATCGGAAGCGAATTATTTTTATTTCCCTTCTTTGTCTACCTATACACTAATTTATAAAGGACTCCTCGTTCCAGAAGATATTGAGCCTTTTTACACTGATCTTTCAGATCCTCTAGTGGTGACTCGTTTGGCACTTGTTCACCAACGATTTTCAACCAATACTTTCCCTACTTGGGATTTGGCACAACCATTTCGTTACATGTGTCACAATGGGGAAATCAACACCTTTAGAGGAAATTACAGCAGAATGCAAGCCAGAGAGGAGCTTTTCAAAAGTGACTTATTTGGCGACGACATTAAAGCTATTTTACCTGTTATTCTCCGTGGAAAATCAGACTCTGCTTCCATGGACATGGTAGTTGAATTATTACTTGCAACGGGACGTTCACTTCCTGAAGTGATGATGATGCTTGTTCCTGAAGCATGGGAAAAACACAAATCGATGGATCCTGCTAAAAAAGCATTCTATCAATTCAACTCTTGTATTATGGAGCCATGGGATGGACCTGCTTCAATTCCATTTACCGATGGAAAATACATTGGTGCACTACTTGACAGAAATGGATTACGTCCTTCTAGATATACGGTAACCAAAGACGGTTATGTAGTGATGTCATCGGAAGCAGGAGTACTTGATATTCACCCCGCAAATGTTCAAAAACACGGTCGATTGGAACCGGGCAGAATGTTTCTTGTAAACATGGACGAAGGTAGAATTATTGAAGATGAAGAAATCAAACAAGAGATTGTTACTGCTAGACCCTATCAAAAATGGCTTGATGAAAATTTACTTCCCCTTTCTAAAGTTCCATATACTGAAAACAAAATTGCGGTAGAGTCTGAAAATTACGAAACTAGACTACGTGTTTTTGGATATACCCAAGAGGACTTTAAAACTATTATCCTTCCGATGAGTGTGGAAGGAAAAGAAGCAATTGGATCGATGGGGACAGATACTCCACTTGCTGTATTGTCCGACCGTCCACAACTTTTATACAACTACTTCAAGCAGTTGTTTGCTCAGGTGACCAATCCTCCTTTGGATGGTATTCGCGAAGAAATTGTAACGGACACCTCTTTGAGTATTGGAAACGACTTAAATATTTTTGAAGTTTCTGAAACCCATGCTAAAAAGCTAAACATTCAAAATCCTGTTATTTCAAATGAGGATTTAGATAAAATTAAACACATCAATCATCCTGATTTCAAAGCCATTGCAATCCCAACTTTGTATGAAGCACAAAAGGGAATGAACGGTCTTGAAAAGGCACTCGATAAGATGGTAAAAAACATTGAAAAAGAAGTCGATAACGGAGCAAATATTGTGATTCTATCCGATCGAGGAGTTTCTAATACGTTTGCTCCAATTCCAATGTTACTTGCTTGTGCACATACACACAATGCATTTAAACGATTAAAAAAACGTTCTGGTTTTGGTATTGTAATTGAATCTGCTGAACCAAGAGAGCCACATCATTTTTCTTGTTTATTTGGGTACGGTGCAAGTGCAATCAATCCATATATGGTCAATGAAATCATTGAAGATCAAGTTGAATCGGGGAATATCAAAGGAATCGATGCATATAAAGCCATTGACAATTTCAACAAAGCCATTGCAAAGGGAATTGTCAAAGTGATGAATAAAATTGGTATTTCTACCTTACATTCTTATCGTGGGGCTCAAATTTTTGAAGCTCTTGGTTTGAGTGAAAAATTTGTCGATGAATTTTTCTGTGACACTGCCACTCGAATTGAGGGAATTGGATTGTATGAAATAGAACGTGAAATTTCGAGACGTTACCAAAAAGCATTTACCAAAGCAGGACTTTCTGGTCTTGATTTAGAAATTGGAGGAGAATATCGTTGGAGAAGAGACGGAGAAGCACATATGCTAAACCCAACTACAATTGCTAAACTTCAACAAGCAGTAAACCAAAACAAATGGGAAAGTTATGAAGTGTATTCCCGAATGATCAATGAACAAGCTGAAAAACTAATGACCTTACGTGGTTTATTTGAATTTTCAAGTTTTGATCCTATTCCAATTGAGGAAGTAGAACCTTGGACAGAAATTGTAAAGCGTTTTAAAACTGGAGCGATGTCTCTTGGGTCAATTTCTGCTGAAGCACACGAAAACCTTGCGATTGCAATGAACCGAATTGGGGGGAAAAGTAACTCTGGTGAAGGAGGAGAAGACCCACAACGTTTTCAACCAGACAACAACGGAAACTGGAGAAACTCTGCAATCAAACAAGTTGCCTCTGGACGTTTTGGTGTATCGAGTCACTACCTTTCTTCTGCAAAAGAAATTCAAATTAAAATGGCCCAAGGAGCCAAGCCTGGAGAAGGGGGACAACTCCCTGGGCCAAAAGTAAATCCATACATTGCGTCCGTTCGTAATTCAACCCCTTATGTTGGATTGATTTCACCTCCTCCTCACCACGATATCTATTCAATTGAGGATTTGGCACAACTTATCTATGACCTCAAAAATGCGAATAGAGAAGCTCGTATCAACGTAAAACTTGTTTCTGAGGTTGGGGTTGGAACAATTGCTGCTGGGGTAGCAAAAGCAAAAGCAGATGTAATTTTGATTTCTGGATTTGATGGTGGAACAGGAGCATCTCCTTTAACCTCATTAAAACATGCTGGACTTCCTTGGGAACTAGGTGTTGCTGAAGCACAACAAACTTTAGTCCTAAACGACCTTAGAAATCGAATTGTATTGGAGTGTGATGGTCAAATGAAAACAGGAAGAGATGTCGCTATTGCTTGCTTGCTTGGTGCTGAAGAATTTGGATTCTCTACTGCACCTCTTGTCGCATCTGGATGTATTATGATGCGTGCTTGTCACCTTAATACCTGTCCAGTTGGAATTGCAACCCAAGATCCTGAGTTGCGTAAAAACTTCAAAGGAAAACCAGAGCACGTGATCAACTTCATGTACTTTGTGGCTGAAGAACTTCGTCAGATTATGGCTCAATTAGGATTTAGAACCATCGATGATATGGTTGGACAATCTCAAAAAATAAATATGAAAAAGGCAGTCGATCACTTCAAAGCACAAGGAATCGACTTGTCCAAAATTTTATACAAACCTGAAGTAGGTCCAAAGGTAAAATTACACAATACCCAAAAGCAAGACCACGGATTAGAAAATGTAATCGACTTTAAAATCATCCAAGAAGCGCATCCTGCTATTTACAGAAAAGAGAAACAACACTTGGGGTTTCCTATTCGAAATACAGACCGTACAGTAGGAGCAATTTTATCCAACGAAATTTCTAAAATTCACGGAGCAAATGGACTCCCTGAAGATACCTTAAGTCTTCAATTCAATGGAACTGCAGGACAAAGTTTTGGTGCTTTTGCTGCCAAAGGATTGTTTATGAAAGTATCGGGAACCTGTAATGATTATTTTGGAAAAGGACTATCGGGGGGTAAATTAATTGCTGAAGTTCCCAAAGAGGCTACATTCAAAGCAGATGAAAATATCATCGTTGGAAATGTCGCTTTGTACGGTGCAGTTACGGGTGAAGCTTATATCAATGGAATTGCAGGAGAGCGTTTTTGTGTTCGTAACTCTGGAGCAACTGCAGTGGTAGAAGGCATTGGAGATCACGGATGTGAATATATGACGGGTGGAATCGCTGTTGTATTAGGTGAAATTGGACGAAACTTTGCCGCTGGAATGAGCGGAGGTATTGCCTATCTATATAGTTCAAATGGACAATTTGACGAGAAAAAATTCAATCTTGAAATGGTCGAACTTGAAGACCTAACCGATCAAGACAGAGACACCGTGCACAAATTGCTTAACAACCACAAAGACTATACATCAAGCAGCAAGGCAACCGCTATTTTAAAAGATTGGCCTGAGAGTTCAAAATGCTTTATCAAAGTTATGCCAACGGATTACAAAAAAGCATTGGAAATGCTTGCAGCTGAAAACCAACAAGAACAAAACGCTTAACATCATGGGAAAATTAAGAGGTTTTATGGAATATGATCGCATCAAAGAAGAAGCGATTGACCCTAAGAAAAGAATTGAAAATTACAAGGAATTTACCCTAACTCCAAAGGACGATCAACTTCAAGAACAAGGAGGAAGATGCATGGATTGTGGTGTTCCTTTTTGCCACAGTGGGTGTCCGCTAGGAAATTTAATTCCTGATTTTAACGATGCGGTATACAAAAACGAGTGGGAAAAAGCATTGACTATTTTGCACTCCACAAACAACTTCCCTGAATTTACGGGTCGTTTGTGTCCTGCACCTTGTGAAGAAGCATGTGTATTGGGTATTGTAAATCCTCCTGTTTCCATAGAACTCATTGAAAAGTACATCGTAGAACGCGGCTTCAAAGAAGGGTGGATCAAGGCACAACCTCCCGTACAACGTACAGGTAAAAAAATTGCTGTTGTAGGTTCTGGTCCCGCTGGTCTTGCTGCTGCTCAACAACTAAATAAAGCCGGACACCTTGTGACCGTCTTCGAAAGGGACAATAAAATCGGAGGATTACTTCGCTATGGTATTCCTGATTTTAAAATGGAAAAAAATGTTATTGACAGAAGATTAGAAATCTTGGAAGCAGAGGGAATTAACTTTGTTGTCAATACCGAAATTGGAAAAGATATTTCGGCTGAGAAGCTTGAAAAAAACTTTGATGCGGTGGTTTTATGTATGGGTGCAACCATACGAAGAGAATTGCCAATTCCAGGAGCTGACCTAAACGGGGTAGTCCAAGCAATGGATTTTTTACCCCATAACAACAAAGCAGTTGATGGACAACACCAACGTGAAGACAAATATTTAGCAAAGGACAAAAATGTCGTGGTCATTGGAGGGGGTGATACTGGTTCTGACTGTATTGGAACCTCAAACAGACAAGGGGCAAAAAGTGTAACTAACTTTGAAATTATGCCCAAACCTGCAGATAGCAGAACAGAAGAAAACCCATGGCCTTACTGGCCTTTCAAACTAAAAACATCTTCTTCGCACGAAGAAGGAAGCCACAGAGAATGGTCCATCTTAACCAAAGAATTTATTGGCGATGGAAAAGGAAATCTAAAGGCTTTAAAAACCGTTGAAGTTGCTTGGAAAAGAATTCCAGGGGAACGTCCTACAATAGAAGAACGTGAAGGAAGTGAAAAAGAATGGCCGTGTGAATTGGCTCTTTTAGCACTTGGTTTTACAGGTCCTGAAAAAAGTATTCCTGAGCAACTTGGATTGACCTATGATGAACGAGGAAATATCAAAGGAGAAACTAAATACCAAACCAACAAACCAAATATATTTGTTGCTGGGGACGTACGACGTGGTCAATCACTAATTGTATGGGCTATATCTGAAGGAAGGGAAGCAGCACATCAAATCGATATGCATTTGATGGGACATTCTACTCTACCTCAAAAAAATACTGCTGGAGATCTTGTTGCCGTATAGTATCGATCACCTCTTACTAGTACGTTTTTAGACATACAACCAAAACATTACTAATTAAACAGGGCATTTTGTCCTGTTTTTTTATGGCTATAAAATAGCTTTAAAAAAAATCTAAATAGTTTGTTTTCAATAGACTACATCACACTTTTCTTCTTGGAACACTTCAACCATAACAGATATGAGTAGTGTGTTTAATGGTGCTACTGCTTTTAATGGAAATATATCTACTTGGGATGTCTCAGGTGTAACAAACATGAATCACATGTTTAGGGGTGCCAAGAACTTTAATCGGGATATATCTTCATGGAATGTTTCAAGTCTAAAGTTCATGGGTAATATGTTTAATGGTGCTATAGCTTTTAACCAAAATCTTTCATCTTGTAATGTTTCTGGTGTAACATATATGGGTGATACTTTTCTAGGTGTTACAGATTTTAGTGCGGCAAACTATGACAAACTATTAGATGGGTGGTCAAAGTTATTAAGTCTTCAAAGTAATGTTTCTTTTGGAGCACCTCCCACCTATTATTGTAATGTTACCGCAAGAGATATTTTAGTAAATACTTTTAGTTGGACTATTTCAGGAGACACAGAAGGAACTACTGAACAATGTACAACTCCTTAATTTACTTTAATTGAAGAATATAATAACCGAAAAAACACTGTAAACCAAACCGAAGTAAGATGAGACGAGTTGGTCTCATAAGTAGTGAAAACCCCCAGGAGATTGGGGGTTTTTTAATGGGGTAAAAATTTAAGTAGGACAAATGGGGTCTTTAGGAAGAAATAGCACATTATCTTTGTGCTATGG
>JAUROD010000014.1 GCA_030835845.1 Flavobacteriaceae bacterium | reverse complement strand
GACACCACAATTGGGTCCACTTGTGAGATGGTTTACAATGTTCTGGCTGCTATTGATAAAAAGGCAATTGATGTAGAAATTGCACAGTGTATATACACTGGTATAATGACTGATTCAGGTTCTTTTAGGTTTTCCTCCACTTCATCAAAAACGCACAGAATTGTTGCTGAATTATTGGACTTAGGTGTAAATCATGCTTTGATTCATCAAAAAATATACGATAGTTATCGCTTCGAAAGACTTCAATTACTTGGAATCACATTAAAAAAATTGACTCGCATTGATAATCTTCCGGTTGTCTATACTTATTTAACTCAGGAGGAATTAGATAGTTGTGATTTTAAAAAGGGTGACACTGAGGGATTTGTCAATTATGGATTAAGTATAGAATACGTTAAATTAGCTGTGATTTTAATCGAAAACAAACAAGAAAAAATTATTAAAATGTCGTTTAGATCAAAAGATAATTTTGATGTAAACACGTTTGCTCGAAATTATTTTAATGGTGGAGGACATTTCAATGCTGCAGGTGGAATATCAAACGAATCAATGGAAAAAACAATTGTTCTTTTCCGTAAAGCTATTATAAAAAATAGTTCCCTTTTTTAAATGAAAAAAAAAATAGTTTTGCTTTGCTTAGGTTTGATAGGTTGTCAAGAAACAACTGTAAGAAAACCAATCTACCAGAGTAAAGATGATTTTCTAAATAGTTCTGTTACAAGAAATAAAAAACTAAACAATCAACAACAGTTCCTTTTTCAGCAAATAGCATTAAGAGATTCATTTGAATTTAAACCTTCACCCGAAGGATATTGGTTTACAATTTCAGAATCCAATAATAATAATACAATTAAACCATCTACTGGAGATCAAGTGATTTTCGAATACAGCATACAAAGTATCGAAAATAGACATATTTACGAAAAAAATGAACTTGGTGAAATTTCATATATAGTCGACAAAGAAGAAATACTTCCAATTTTACGCTATGCAGTTAAGGAATTAAGTGTTGGGGAATCTGGTATTTTCCTAGTACCTTCCTATCTGGCACATGGATATCTTGGTGATGGTGAAAAAATTGGAATAAATGAACCATTGCGATTGATAATAAATCTAAAGGAATTAAAAAAAATCAATCCTTCTAGTGTTTCCAAATAAAAAACTAAATTTGAATTTACTTTAACATACCCAACAATGAAAAAATTATTTCTCTCACTACTTACCGCAATTTTTATTATCGGATGTACTTCGAAATATCCTGATTTAAGTCCAGGTCTGTACGCTGACATTCAAACAAATAAAGGTTCAATTATTGTAACACTAACGGCAGATAAAACACCTGTAACAGTAGCTAATTTCGTGTCTCTTAGTGAAGGAACAAATGAACATGTATCCGGAGAATTTAGAGGAAAAGAATATTACGATGGGATTGTTTTTCATCGTGTAATAAATGATTTCATGATACAGGGTGGGGATCCTACCTCAACTGGTTCAGGAGGTCCTGGATATCGGTTTGAAGATGAAATTACAGACCTAACGCATAATGGTCCTGGGATTTTATCAATGGCTAATGCTGGTCCTGGGACTAATGGTAGTCAATTTTTTATAACACATAAAGAAACTCCATGGTTAGACGGTAAACATACTGTATTTGGTCAAGTTATTGAAGGGCAAGAAGTTGTTGATTCGATTGTACAAAACGACACCATTCAGCATATTGAAATTATACGTAAAGGAAAGGAAGCGAAACGTTTTGATGCTGCAAAAGTATTCAATAATTATTTTGCTGAGCTCGAAAGAAGAAAAGTTGAAGAGGAGGAAAAAAATACTATTATTTTACTTCAAACACAAGATAAATTTGAAAGTCAAAAAGCTCAGGCAAAAACCACCTCATCGGGCTTACAGTACTTAATTACAGAAAAAGGAAATGGTCCTGCAGTTACCAAAACGAACTTAGCTTTAACACATTACGCTGTTTATTTTGAAGATGGAACTTTATTGGAAACTAGTAAACTTGAAATTGCAGAAGAACTAAATAAGGTAAATGAGCAGCGTAAGTTAGCTGATGCGTATAAACCAATTCCAGCTGATTGTTCTAAAGATGCTGCAATGATTGAAGGGTTTAAAGAAGGGCTTCGCCTATTGAGTGTTGGAGATCGTGCTACTTTATTTTTACCTTACAGTTTAGCCTATGGAGAGCAAGGAAATCGTGCAATTCCCCCAAGGTCAAATTTGATTTTTGAAGTTGAAATTGTGGAATTGATTGAATAAGTCATTTTAAACTATTAACTTAAGCCCGCCTCAGGTGGGCTTTTTTTGACTCATGCAAATACGTAAAATCACTTTCTTGACGCTGTCAATTCTATTTTCAGTTTGTATTATACAACTACTGAAACTTCATCCCGATTGGATAGAGCGCTTTTACTCAAAATTAATTTACCCTTATTTATTTAGAAGTAAAGCATGGTTTTTTGATTCAATTCCATTTTCTATAGGTGATGTAATTTATTTAACTCTTGGGTCTTTGTTAGCCTACAACCTAGGTCTAACAATTAAAAAAAAGGAATTTGCATTAACATTTCTTCTTCTTGGACTGGGGATTGTTTACATAACCTTTCAATTAAATTGGGGGTTAAACTATTACCGAATACCTTTAAGCGAGCAATTTAATGTGAAGAAAGAGTACAGCATAAATGAACTAGAAGACCTAACGCTATATTTTGTTAATGAGAGTAATAAAATTCACAGACAGCTTGTTACCAATGACAGTATTGAAGTTGTTTTTTCAGGAGAAAAGAATGATTTACTTTCAGTTTTTGATAATTACAAAAAAAAACAAAAGATTCATTTAAAAGCCAAGTTTTCCCAATTTAGTGTGCCCCTTACATATATGGGTTTTTCTGGCTACTTAAACCCATTTACTCTTGAAGCGCATGTTAATGAATTAATTCCAGTAATAAATTTACCTATTACTATAGCTCACGAAATGGCTCATCAAAAAGGGTATGCGGCTGAAAATGAAGCTAATTTTATGGGTTTTATTCAAGCAAATAAACACCCAGATTTATTTATTCAATACAGTGCAATACTATTTGGGTTTAGGTATTGTTACAATTCGCTCTACAATGAAAATCCAGAAAAAGCAGTAGAAATATTGAATCAACTTAATAGTGGAATTGTAAAAAACTTAAAAACATCAAATTTATTCTGGAAAAAATACCAAAACCCTATTGAACCTTATTTTAAATCAACTTATGACCAGTTTCTTAAAGCCAATGGTCAAACAAAGGGAATAAGATCTTATAATGAAGTAATTTCTTTACTTATTCATTGGAAAAAGAATGAATTCAAGTTGGTAATGAGTTAAGAATTAATTTGTAGTTTGGTTAAAATTTTAATTTATGAAAATTCGTTTATTTGTAATCATATCTTTTATTGCATTTGTAGGATATGGACAAAGTTATTTCCCCACCAATACTGGTGTAAAAACAAGCTCAACCCATTATCAGGCGATTACACAGGTTACTATTCATCCAGTGCCTAGTAAAGAAATTTCCAACGGAACCATACTCTTTAGGGATGGTAAAATTGTTGCTTTGGGTGAAAATATAACCTTACCTAAAAACACAATAATTCATCAAAATGAAGGTATGCATATTTACCCGTCTTTTGTTGAATTGCAAAGTGATTTTGGAATAAAAACAACCAATACACCAAGCGGTAGAGGTAGAAGTACTCAATACGAAGCTCAACGTAAAGGATACTATTGGAATGACCACATTTTAAGTGATTATAACGCATTAGCTGATTTTTCCTACAAGGAAAGTGATGCAAAAGAACTTCGTAGTGCTGGTTTTGGGGTGGTCAATTCTCATCGTAGAGATGGTATTCACAGAGGCACAAGTGTTCTTATAGCTTTAAATGATATGGCGGATGAAAGTTTACGTATGCTAAACACAAAAACAGCGCAACATTTTTCATTTACAAAAAGTAGTCAATCTAGTCAATATTATCCAGGCTCCATTATGGGTGCGATGGCTTTAATTCGTCAAGTTTTCCATGATTCCAAATGGTATGCTCAAGGAAATGCAAAAAATAAAGACCTGGCACTGGAGTCGTTTAATGAAAATAAAAATCTACCTGCATTGTTTGAAACAAACAATAAATTGGATGTTGCTCGAGCAGTAAAAATAGGAAATGAATTCAATGTTTCGTTTGTTGTAACTGCGAGTGGAAGAGAATACGAGCAAATTGATTTATTGAAAGACATGAATGCAACTTTGCTCCTACCCCTTAACTTTCCAAAAGCATTTGATGTGTCAGACCCTGTAAGCACACAAAAAATTAGTTTAGGAGAAATGCGTTACTGGAATCAGGCACCTTCCAATCCAAAAGTAGTTTCTGATGCAGGAATTAAATTCGCACTTACAAGCCATGGAACAAAAAAAGAGGACTTTTATAGTCATATCAAAAAAGCTGTTTCCTATGGTCTTTCTCCTGAAAAAGCACTTTTAGCATTGACTATTATACCTGCCCGATTAATTGGTCAACAAAACCAGATAGGACAATTAAAAATTGGAGCTCAAGCAAACTTTTTAATCACTGATGGACCTATTTTTGATGAACCTACAAAAATGGTTGAAAACTGGGTACAAGGAGAGCAACATATAATCGAAAAAACTAACGAAATTAACATTGATGGCAAATATAAACTTGAGATAGATGGAGTTGAGATTGATATAGACATCAAAAACAGCATTTCCAAAATTAAAATAAATTCAAAAAAAGATTCTATCTCACTAAATACTAAAGCTAGCGTAAAGGGAGGTTGGCTAAGTCTTCAGATTCAGAATGATGATAAGATGAGTTACGCTCAATTAAATGCAAAGATATCGGATTCAGAAAAAATCACTGGAAGCGGTGTTAATTTTGACGGTAAAAGTGTAGACTGGACACTAAATCGTATTGGAAATACTAGTAAACAAAAATACAGCTTCAAAGAGAAAAAAAATCCACCTTTGAGTCAGATCACATTCCCAAATGTTGGTTTTGGATTTAAGGTTAAACCTTCCTCACAAAACTTAATTTTTAAAAATGCTACTGTTTGGACAAATGAAGCTGATGGAATTCTAAAAAATACTGATGTTTGGGTTGAAAATGGTAAAATTAAAGAGATCGGTAAAGACCTATCAGCTACCGGAGTCAATGAAATAGATGCAACTGGTAAGCATTTAACCTCTGGAATTATTGATGAACACTCTCATATTGGAGCATCGAGTATAAATGAGGGAGGACATAATTCATCGGCAGAAGTGACAATTGAAGATGTCATTGACCCTGATGATATTAACCTCTATAGAAACTTATCTGGAGGAGTTACTACCCTTCAAATACTCCACGGTTCCGCCAATCCAATCGGGGGACGTTCAGCAATTATAAAACCTAAATGGGGAGAAAATGCAGATAAACTTCTCTTTCCTGGGGCAGATGCATTTATAAAATTTGCTCTTGGAGAAAATGTAAAACAATCCAACTGGTTAAGTTTTTCAAGATTTCCGCAAACTCGTATGGGTGTCGAACAAGTCTTTGTTGATTATTTTCAACGTGCCAATGAATACAAAAAAGAATGGTCGGTTTATAATAATTTAAGTAAAAAGACAAAGTCTAAAACCAACCCTCCAAGATATGACCTTGAAATGGAAACTTTAGTGGAAATTTTAAATGGTGAAAGGTTTATCTCCTGTCATTCATATGTTCAAAGTGAAATCAATATGTTAATGAAAGTAGCTGAGCGTTTTGGTATCACAATAAGTACTTTTACACATATTTTGGAAGGGTATAAAGTAGCTGATATAATGAAAAATCATGGTGTTGGAGGTTCAACTTTCTCTGATTGGTGGGCGTATAAATATGAAGTGAATGATGCAATAGCATACAATGGAGCAATTATGCACAGTCAAGGTGTCACGGTTGCGTTCAACTCAGATGACTCCGAAATGTCACGAAGATTAAACCAAGAAGCAGCAAAGGCAGTAAAATATGGCGGTGTATCTGAAGAAGATGCATGGAAATTTGTTACTCTAAATCCTGCAAAACTTTTACATATTGACGATGAAGTTGGAAGCGTTAAAGTTGGTAAGTCAGCTGATTTGGTGCTTTGGAACGATCATCCAATGTCTATTTACGCTGTTGCTGAAAAAACTATGATTGATGGGATTTTTTATTTTGAACTTGATAAAGTAAACAATCAGTTAATTGAAATAGAAAAAGAACGGAATCAATTGATTCAACAAATGGTTAATGCCAAAAATGGTGGTCAACCCACTCAAAAAATACAGAAGAAACAAGCTAAGGAATTTCATTGTGAAACGCTTGATTAAAGATAATCAATTATGAAAAAACTAATTTATACATTTTACATCTGTTGTATTTCCTTTGTAGGTCATGCACAACAAACTCCAGCTATAAATCAGTCAAAATCAATACTCATTAAAGAAGTGACTATTCATATCGGAAATGGAGAAGTTATTGAGAATGGGTTTGTAGGTTTTGAAAATGGGAAAATCATTGAAGTAGGTACAAAAACAACTGAAAAAATATATGAGGAAACCATTCAAGGAAATGGCAAGCACCTCTACCCTGGTTTTATTGCAGTTAATAGCACTTTAGGTATGGTTGAAATTGACGCAATCAGACCAACAAATGACCTTAACGAAATTGGAGATTTTCTTCCACACATTCGCACTATTATAGCATACAATGCAGAATCAAAAGTAGTTGAATCAGTACGTCCAAATGGAATACTGACCGCGCAGATTACTCCTCGTAGAGGGCGTATCGCCGGCACCTCATCTATCGTTCAATTGGATGCATGGAATTGGGAGGATGCAGCACTCAAATCAGATTCTGGTCTTCACATTTTTTGGCCTAGAACATATCGTCGTGGAAGAACCTCAAGAGGTGAGGATCCTTTGGTATATGATCAAAAAAACTATGAGGAAGAGGTGAAGGATTTCAATAGGTTTATGAGGGAAGCTGGAATATATCAGCAAAAAACAAATCCCAAACAACTAGCTTATGAAGCCTTGAAAAACACATTGAGTGGAAATCAAAAAGTTTATCTACATGCCAAAGAAAAGCGTCAAATTATCGACGGTATTATCGCATTGAAAAAACATGGGATAGAAGATATAATTCTCGTAGGTGGAGATGATGCCCATTTAATCATCCCTTTTTTGAATGAAAATAAAATCCCTGTTGTGGTATCGAGACCTCATAGACTACCCAATACTGATGACGAAGATGTTAAGCTTCCTTTCAGAATGGCAAAAAAACTAATTGATGGTGGACTTCTAGTGACAATTGACCTTAGCGGTCGAATGGAAAGAATGAATACTAGGAATTTACCATTCTATGCAGGTTCTTTTGCTGCATACGGAGTTCCTAAGGAAAAAGCTGTACAAATGATCACCTTGGATGCAGCAAGAATAATTGGTGTTGACGACCAACTAGGAAGTATAGAAATTGGAAAAGATGCTACATTTTTTATTGCAGAGGGTGATGCTCTTGATATGAGAACAAATTTGCTGAGTCATGCTTATATTCAGGGTAGAGCAATCAATTTAGAGACCCATCAAACCAAATTATGGAAACGCTACATGGAAAAATATTCTCGAAAATAAATTGATGTTACTTTCCAGCAGCCAAAATCCAAATATTAAACTAATTAAAAGCCTTCAAGAAAAGTCTCGAAAAAGACGTCTTGAGAAAAAGTTTGTTGTTGAAGGTGAAAAAGAAATTCTTCATGCGATTGATGGAGGATATAAATTACTTTCCCTGTTTCATGTTCACAAAGAACATTCAAATATTGAGAGTTTTTCAAAATTCAATGAGGTTAAAATATTTAGCGTTGAATACACTCTTTTTGAGCAGCTTTGCTACCGAAAAACAATTGAATTCATTGCAATATTTGAAATCGAAGAACATCACCTATCTCAAATAAGTTTAATAAATCAAAACCCATTTATTTTAATCGCAGAGTCCCCTGAAAAACCGGGAAACATTGGAGCCTTACTTCGAACCGCTGATGCATTTTCCATAGACTTAGTAATCATAGTAAACCCAAAAACTGATTTATATAACCCAAATGTAATTAGATCAAGTGTTGGTTGTTTATTTACTGTTCCTGTTGTTACAGGAACAGTAAATGAAGTGATTGAATTTTTAAAGAACAATAAAATAACGGTTTATAATGCAGCGTTTGGACAAGAAGCAGTAGAATATACCAAAGCAGATTACACAAAAGCTGTTGGTATTGCAGTAGGGACTGAAGACGTGGGCTTATCTATTGATTGGTTAGAGCAAATTGGTCAGCAAGTTTTTATCCCAATGCAGGGGAAAAATGACTCACTTAATGTCTCCGTAGCTGCAGGAATTTTGCTAGCTGAAGTAAGAAGACAAAGAAACACGTAGTTTTTCTTGGGACAAAAAAAAAGTTTACGTAAATTTCTTCTATGCTCATCGATGAAGAAATAGAAAACAAAGAAATTGCTAAGCAGTATAAAGAATTACTGAGAATTAGTTATTTACAATTATCTGGTGAAGATAAGAAGTTGATACGTCTAGCCTTCAATACAGCTGTTGATGCGCATAAAAACCAAAGGAGAAAATCAGGAGAAGCTTATATTTTTCATCCTATTGCTGTTGCGAAAATTGTAGCCTCTGAAATTGGTCTTGACGCAAAATCAATCTCAGCGGCATTACTTCACGACACTGTTGAAGATACCCCATACACACTAAACGATATAGAAAGGCTTTTCGGAAATACAGTTGCGAAAATTGTACACGGTCTAACAAAAATATCTCGCCTCAAAAAAGATACAGATATTTCTTTGCAAGCTGAGAATTTTCGAAAAATGTTACTTACCCTTACTGATGACATACGTGTAATTATCATAAAAATTGCCGATCGTTTGCACAATATGCAGACAATGGATGCAATGCCAGAGTACAAACAGGTAAAAATTGCATCAGAAACCCTTTACATCTATGCGCCTCTTGCTCACAGAATTGGGATGTTTAACATCAAGACAGAACTTGAGGATTTAAGTTTAAAATATACCGAGCCTCAGCGTTTTGATGCAATTAAAAATAAAATTGACGATAGTCAAGAAGAACAAGCCAAATACATAAAAGAATTTTCAGCATTTTTAAAAGCCTCTTTAGATAAAGAAAGACTGAGATATTTCATCAAAGGAAGGAGCAAGTCAATTTTTTCAATTCATAAAAAAATGCAAGCTCAAAATATCAATTACGAACAAGTCTTTGATAAATTTGCTATTCGAATTGTATATAAATCTACTCCAAAAAATGAAAAGTTTTTAGCTTGGAAAATTTATTCAATAATTACGGATCATTTCACCCCTAACCCAACTCGTCTTAGAGATTGGATATCCTCCCCAAAATCGAACGGCTATGAATCTTTACATATAACTGTTATGGGACCTAAAAACAAATGGGTTGAAGTTCAAATTCGCTCCGAAAGAATGCATGAAATTGCCGAGAAGGGGTATGCGGCTCATTATCGCTATAAACAAGGAGTAGAAAAAGATTCTGGAATTGATGGTTGGTTGAATCGTTTACAAGAAGTTTTGGAAACAAAAGATTCCAATGCAGTTGATTTTGTAGAAAACTTTAAGCTTAATCTTTATTCTGATGAGATTTTTGTTTTTACACCTCAAGGAGATTTGAAATCTTTACCTCAAGATTCATCTGCCTTAGATTTTGCTTTTCACATTCATACAGAAATAGGAGCAAAAACAAGGGGTGCACGAGTTAATGGTAAGCTTGTTCCTCTTTCGCGAAATCTAAAAAGTGGTGACCTAATTGAAATTATAACATCTGAAAATGCTAAACCAACGGCAAACTGGCTAGACTATGTGATTACATCTCGTGCACGTAATAAAATTAAAGCTTCATTAAATGAAGAAAAGAAAAGATTGGCAGAAGATGGAAAAGAAATTTTACGACGTAAACTAAAACAATTACGTGTAAAGTTAGATGAAAAGTCAATTCAACAGTTGGTTGTTTATTTCAAAGTGAATTCAAGTTTAGACTTGTTCTATCGGGTTGGACTAGGAACAATTGATAACAAGCGAATAAAAGAGTTTGCTGTATCATTTAATAATAGTTTCTTAAATTTCTTTAAAAATCGACTTCGTTCAAATCACCAAAGAGAAGGAGTTGAAACAGAGGAATTTGTCTCAAAATATGACAAATTAGTTTTTGGAAAAGAACGTGAAGAATTACCTTACAAGCTATCTCCATGTTGTAAACCAATTTCTGGAGACAAAGTATTCGGTTTTGTTACAATAAATGAAGGCATAAAAGTTCATAAACATAACTGTTCAAATTCACTATCATTACAATCAAACTTTGCTTACCGAATTATTCCTGCTTGGTGGGTAGATTCAAGTGAGCAAGAATTTACAAGTGAGTTAAATCTTTCTGGAATTGATCAAATTGGTTTAGTAAATGAGGTGACACGTGTAATTTCAAATAATATGCATGTCGATATTAAACGACTTAATTTCTCAACTGAAGAAGAACTTTTTAAAGGAAGTATTTTGGTACGTGTAAAAAACCAACAAACACTTCATAAACTTACCCAAAACTTACTTAAACTAAAGGGAATTGAAAAAGTAACACGTAAGTAGAAAAGAAAACGTAATTTTGTCAGAGATTCATTCAATTATGTCTGAGAAAAAAGACCCACAAGAAGTAGTAAAAGATGTGTTTATTCGTTTTTTGGATCAACACAAACACAGAAAAACACCTGAAAGGTTCGCTATTCTTCATGAAATATACGAACATCAAGGACACTTTGACATAGAATCACTTTACATCATGATGAAAAACAAAAATTATCGTGTGAGTAGAGCAACATTATACAATACTGTAGATTTATTAATGGAGTCAGGGCTGGTGCGAAAGCATCAATTTGGATCTCAAGCCCAATATGAAAAATCATTTTTTGACAAACAACATGATCATATCATTTTAACAGATAGCGGTGAAGTCAAAGAATTTTGTGATCCAAGAATCCAATCAATTAAACAAACCATAGAAGAAGTTTTTAATGTTGATATTCATCATCATTCTTTATACTTTTACGGTACAAAAAAAGAATCATAAATAACCACCAAATATATGTCGGTTGACTTACTGCTCGGTCTTCAATGGGGAGACGAAGGAAAAGGAAAAATTGTTGATGTTTTAACTCAGAAATACGATATTATAGCTCGTTTTCAAGGAGGTCCAAATGCAGGGCACACCTTAAAATTCGACGGTATATCTCATGTTTTACATACAATACCATCAGGTATTTTTCACCCATCAGCTATCAATATAATTGGTAACGGAGTTGTAATAGATCCAGTGATTTTCAAAGGCGAAATTGATAAACTTGCTGCATTTGATATTGATTTTTCTGAAAAACTATTAATCTCAAAAAAAGCACATTTAATTTTACCTACTCATCGTCTTTTAGATGCTGCTTCTGAGACAGCAAAAGGGAAAGCTAAAATTGGATCGACCCTAAAAGGCATTGGTCCAACCTATATGGACAAGACAGGGCGAAATGGAATACGTGTTGGTGATATTTTACTCGATGATTGGAAAAATCGCTACTCTACACTCAGAGATAAGCACTTGGGAATGCTGGAAAATTATAAAGTAGCGCTGGAATATGACTTAAATGACTTAGAAAAAATTTTTTTTGAAAGCATTGAACACTTAAAGCGTCTTAAATTAATCGATAGCGAAGATTATCTTCACCAGGCTCAAAAAAACCATAAGAAAATTCTAGCAGAGGGAGCTCAAGGCTCATTACTTGATGTTGACTTTGGAACTTATCCCTTTGTGACCTCATCTACTACAACAGCTGCTGGAGCTTGTACAGGATTAGGTATTGCGCCAAACACAGTTGGTGATGTGTATGGAATTTTCAAGGCATACACAACTAGAGTAGGAAGCGGACCCTTTCCCACTGAGCTCTTTGATGGGTATGGCGAAACTATGGGTCGTGTTGGGATGGAATTTGGCGCTACAACTGGCAGAGCGCGTCGTTGTGGTTGGATAGATCTTGTTGCACTTAAATACGCTATCCGTGTAAATGGAGTCACTCAATTAATGATGATGAAAGGAGACGTTCTTTCTGGTTTTGATAAAATTAAAATATGTACAGCATATAAAACAAGTCAAGGTGAAATTGAGCATTTCCCTTTCTCAATTGAACCTGAAAATGTAAAACCTGTATACACTGAAATGGCTGGATGGAAAGAAGACCTTACTCAAATGACTAAAGAGGAGGAGTTTCCCAAAGAATTCAATGCATATATATCTTATTTGGAAAAAGAATTGGAAACACCAATCAAAATTGTATCCGTGGGTCCAGATAGAAAACAGACCATTTTTAGATAAAAAAATTAACCCATTTGCGTGCGAAAAATACTTCATTTTAGCGTCTTTATACACTGTCTAATTTGTAGCTGTCATTTATTTTCGCAAGAGAAAAGAACTGTCGAGATACAACAAGCTGGTTCATTTAAAAAAGATGAAGTTAGCTTTCCTGGCGCCACAATTTTACTTAAAAGTGGTGAGGATCGTGTAAAACTCTTTCATCAAGGCGCTCTAATCGAATCCAATAAATCACTTTTTTATTCAAAACTGAACACTTTTGAAGCAGAAGGAGAGGTCGTGTTTACGCAAGGTGATACATTGCGAATGACTAGTAAAAACCTAAGCTATGATGGTGAAACTGGCAAGGCAGTTGCTTGGGGAAATGTATTTTTACAACAACCCGACATGACTTTGGAAACAGATACTTTGTATATTGACCGTTTTGAAGATATCGCCTACTACAATAGTCCTGGTACAATAATAGATAGCACAAGTGTCTTGAAGAGTAATCGTGGTAAATATTTTATGAAGGAAAAGAAATACAGATTTACATCGAATGTACGTATTGACAATCCAGAATATAAAGTTACTTCAACTCAACTTGACTATCTAATAGAATTAAACACAGTTAATCTTTTTGGTCCAACAAAAATAATTGGAAAGGACTATGATATTTATTGTGAACAAGGATTTTATGATATGGATAGACAATCTGGTAATTTTAAAAAAAATGCTGAAATCTATTACAATGATAAAATTATCAAAGGGGATAGTTTATACTTTCAGAATGAAAATGAATATGCCTCTGCAACGAATAAGGTAAGTATCAAAGACACAATAAATAACTCAATAATAAGAGGGAATTACGCAGAAATATTTAAGGCTAAAGATTCTGCTATCATTACAAGAAAAGCCGTTGCGATCAATATAATCGATAACGACTCTCTTTACATTCACGCAGACACACTTGTTGGAACTGGACCCTCAGATGCTCGAGAATTGAGAGCTTATTATGGAGTTAAAATATTAAAATCTGATATTCGTGGAAAGTCTGATTCACTATATCTTAATGAGTTAAGTGGGAAAATTGAACTTCATCATCGTCCATTTACTAAAAAAGAAATGCAGGTTTTATCTGAAAACGATAAAAACAAACGTAATCCGATTTTATGGTTCAACGAAAGTCAAATGACGGGAAATGTAATTCACTTACTTACTGACTTGAAAACTAAAAAGTTAGATTCATTATTTGTCTTTGGCAATGCTTTTATAATTGAAAAAGATAGTTTAAGTACCGATGGATACAATCAAATCAACGGGCTTGAACTTTATGGTAATTTTGAAGATGGTAATCTGGATGAAATTGACGTAATAAAAAACACACAGGTAATTTATTATTTATACTCTGACACTGAAAAACTTGTGGGAATAGATAAAACAATATGTAGTGCTTTAAACATAATTTTTAAAGACAATGAAATTCAAGATATTTCATTTTATATAAACCCAGAGGGAAATGTATTACCTGAAGAGAAAATTGACCCTAATTTGAGACAATTAAAAGGTTTTATTTGGCGATTAGAAGAACGACCTGAAAGTCTCAAAGATATTTTTTTAGACAATTAAATTTGGTATGTTAAAGGAAAACTTTCTTAAATACCAAGCAAAGACGACTCCTACTCCTATGGGGATGGAAGTAAAAAGAGCGAAGGGAAATTACATTACGGATAGTTCAGGTAAAAAATATTTAGACTTTGTTGCAGGAGTTTCTGCATGCAGTTTAGGGCACAGACACCCAGCTGTGGTCCGTGCTATTAAAAGTCAATTGAATAAGTATTTACATGTTATGGTTTATGGTGAATACGCTCAAGCACCAGCAGTGAATCTTTGTAAATTTTTAGCTGAAAAACTTCCTCCCTCACTATCGGTTACCTATTTAACAAATTCAGGAACTGAAGCCATTGAGGGTGCAATTAAACTTGCCAAACGTGCAACTGGAAGAAAAGAACTAATTGGAGCAAAGAATTCGTATCACGGAAGTACGCAAGGCGCTCTAAGTTTGCTTGGTGTAGAAACTCAAAAAAAAGGATATCTTCCACTATTGCCAAATGTGAATTTCATTGAGTTTAATAGTGAATCAGATATCGAAAAAATTACTGCAAAAACAGCTGCTGTGATTCTTGAGACCATTCAAGGTGGTGCAGGTTTCATTCTTCCTGAAATGAATTATTTAAAAAGGGTTAAAAAACGTTGCGAAGATGTGGGTGCTCTATTAATCCTTGATGAAATACAACCAGGAATTGGAAGGACTGGTAAGCTTTTCGCTTTTGAACACTACAATATCGTGCCTGATATTCTCGTCATCGGAAAAGGTTTAGGTGGTGGAATGCCAATTGGTGCATTTTGTGCAAGTGAAAAATTAATGCGTCATTTATCTGAAAATCCTTCTTTGGGTCACATCACTACTTTTGGGGGTAATCCTGTAATTGCAGCTGCTGCATTGGCCACTCTTGAGACGATATATAAAAAACAACTAATGGCTAAAATAAATGAAAAAGAATCTTTATTTAGAAGTTTATTAGTACATCCGAAAATTAAAAAAATTAATGGTCGTGGACTTATGCTCGCTCCAATCCTTGAGAGTGAAGAACTTGCCTCAGCTTTAGTTCATAAAGCTACTGAACGTGGACTTATCCTTTTCTTTTTACTTTGGGAAAAAAAGGCAATACGGATTTCTCCATCACTCACAATAACTGAAAAGGAAATCAGAAAAGGTTGCCGCATACTTATTGATATTCTTGAAGAATGTAGTTAGGTTAATAACTTTGTTAACAATAATAAACATTCCAACCAAACACAAGCTCTTTAGTTTTTAAATTTATTAAAACCAATACATAGTATATGTTTCGTGAATTTTCGCAAGATTCAGATGCTCCAGTAACCCGTTTCGAACAAATGTTAAAGACCAACCAGGTCTATTTTTTCGATGCTGCTGAATTTGAATGTATCATTCAATTTTATATAGATACAGGTGAAATAAACCTTGCAAAGAAAGCGCTTCACCTTGGGATAAATCAACATCCTTTCCACACTGATTTACTTTTACTTAAATCGGAAATTTTAATTTTTGATGGAGACCATGATGATGCAGTACATTTACTGAATATTGTTGAAGAAATGGACCCTAATAACCAAGAGGTATACATTCAGAAAGCAACTATCTTTTCGAAGAAAAAACTTCATAATGAGGCTATTGAATTACTTTTTAAGGCACTTGAATTCTCAGATGATCCGCAGGAGATATGGTGTTTGTTGGCTATGGAGTATATGGTTTTAGAAAATTATATAGATGCAAAAAAATATTTTAAATTAAGTATTGATGAAGACCCAGACGATTTTCAAGTGCTCTACAACCTGTTGTTTTGCCTTGAATTTTTAAACTTGAATGAAGAAGCTATTGAAATTCTAAATAATATTCTTGAAACTAATCCATACAACGAAATTGCATGGCTGGAAAGTGGTAAGCAATATGCGCAAATGGATAAAAATGAAGAAGCCTTAAATGCATTTGATTTTGCTATAATTAGCGAAGATAGATTTAGTGGTGCTTATGTTGAAAAAGCAAAATTGCTTGAGAAAATTGGACGAATAAATGAAGCAATTGAACACTATCAAATCGCTTTACAACTTGACGACCCTACTGCATATCTACTTATTCGAATTGCAAAATGTCATCAGGTTTTAGGAAATGATCAACTCGCTGTTCAATTTTATCACAAAGCAATTAAAGAGGATCCCAGTAGCGAAAAAGGTTGGGTAGCGATCATTGACTTCTACACCAGAAATAAAAACTTTAAAAAAGCGCTTTATTACTCTGAAAAATCTTTAGATATAAATGAACATAGTGTTTCATTTTGGAAACATAATGCGATATTAAACACAAAGTTACAACGATTTTCAGAAGCGGAAATTGCATATCAAAACACTATTGAATTAGGGAATTATGAGCTTGACATATGGCTTGGTTGGATGGATACTTTAGTCTTTTTAAACGAATGGGAAAAAGGATATCAAATCGGGCAACAAGCAAAAGAGTTTTATCCAAATAATGCAAACATTGACTTTCGCATTGCTGGTTTCTCAATGAAATTAAGTAAGTCGATTGAAATGGAATATTTTCTTCAAAATGTAAGATTGGAAAATAAAGATATTGATCCAAAACTAGCTGAGCTTTTTCCTTCACTAACCCAATTATTATAACCCATAAACAATTTCATGTCTCTTCTACCTTCAAAGAAACAATTTCAACTATACTTAAAGGGTATGCTAATGGGTGGAGCAGATATCGTTCCAGGAGTTTCTGGAGGCACTATGGCATTAATTACTGGGATATACGAGGAATTAATCGAGAGTATTCACAATCTTAAATTGAATCAACTCTTGGTCTTAAAAAATCAAGGAATAAGTAGGTTTTGGAAAGAAATTAACGGATCCTTTTTACTGCCTCTCTTTCTTGGTATAACGAGTAGTATTTTATTTCTGTCAAGCCTGATGTCATATCTTTTAGAGCATCATACAATTCTTCTATGGTCGTTTTTTTTTGGATTGATTACAGCAAGTATTTTTTTGCTATTTAGAGATGCAAAAACAAAAGGTATTGGTCAATATTTGTTTTTAATTTTTGGATTTTTTGTTGCTTGGGGAATTACTCAATTAAGTCCAACTGGCAACTCTAATAGCTTACCCTATTTATTCATTTGTAGTATGATTGCAATTATCGCAATGATATTGCCAGGTATTTCTGGTGCATTTATCTTTATTTTACTGGGGGTATATGAAGAAGTTTTGAACACTGTCAAGGGAGTGATCTCAGTACTTTTAAACTTTTAATGGGATGAATTTAAAGAAATTTTTTCAAAAGTATTTGCTATTGGATTGGGAATTATAATAGGGTTAAAACTTTTTTCTCGAGTACTCAATTGGCTTTTTAAACATAAACGTCAGCAAACCATGAGTTTGCTTGTAGGTTTTATGTTAGGTGCGCTTCCAAAAATATGGCCTTGGAAAAAAATTATTATTATTAATGGAAGTGAAGTTGGTAAAAATGTTAGTCCATTTGCATACGATGGCAACCCACAAATTGTTCTTTCCGTACTTCTTATGTGTACTGGAGCATTTATGCTTATCTTGATGAATAGAATCTCATTAAGAAAGTAATTAATGAAATATAGGCGAAATATAAAAGAAGCTGTTTTACTGGTAATTAAGGGAGTTGTAATGGGGATGGCAAATAAAATACCTGGTGTTTCAGGGGGAATGATTGCTCTTGCTGCTGGTTTTTACGAAGAACTCATTTATTCTTTTTCTCGCTTTGACACAAACGCTATTAAAGTATTAAAAATTCAAGGGTTTAAGGCTTTTTACAACCGTGTTAATGGCTCATTTTTGGTTCTTCTTTTTACAGGTGTGGGTATAAGTTTTTTTACTATCTCACTTCTTCTTGATTTTTTGATCGACAATTATCCTAATCAAGTTTTAGGTATGTTTTATGGAATGATATCGGTATCTGTATTTTTTATTTGGAAGAAAATTAGTGTGTACAAAATAAAAGATTACATCGGTACTTTCTTAGGTGTGATAACAGGAATTACTTTACTCTGGATAAATCCTGGGTCGGAAAATGACAATTTAATTTTTGTTTTTTTTTGTGGAATGCTAAGCATTTCAGGAATGACCCTCCCTGGGCTTTCAGGGTCGTTATTTTTACTTATTTTAGGAAATTATAACCTTCTTCTTGTTGACTCCGTAAACGCAATATATTATACTTTGGTTGATTTATTTAGTGGAAATGGAATAGGATGGGATATACCTGAAAGAAAAAGACTTCTTTGGGTATTTATCATGTTTACTTTTGGTTCGGCTACAGGACTTGTGTTTTTTTCTAAACTACTCCACTTTGTGCTATTTCGATATCACGATTTAACCATCTCTATTTTGGTGGGTTTTATTCTTGGATCATTAGGATCTGTATGGCCATGGACAAATGAAAATTCAATTGGTATATTAAACAAAGTTACTCTATTTGAAAGCCCTTATAAAGAATACTTTCTACCGACAAACCTTGACATATCCGTACTCTCTACCCTATTTTTTCTACTTTTGGGTGGACTAATCGTCTTTCAACTTGAACGCTATGGAAATAAATCAGCAGTATAATTTTGGGCTCATAGGAAAGAATATTGATTATTCTTTTTCAAGAAGTTACTTTGCCGAAAAATTTAAGACTGAGAATCTTTTAAATCATAAATATGAAAATTATGATCTTCAGAATATTGAGGATGTAAAAATAGTATTAGCCAATGGAGAAATCAATGGACTCAATGTAACTATTCCTTACAAAGAAGAAATAATCCCATTTTTAGATAGACTCTCTAAAGAGGCTCAAAGTATTGGAGCAGTAAATACGATAGTTTTTCATAGAGACGGTACAACAGAGGGGCATAATACGGATATAATCGGTTTTGAAAATGCATTACTAAATCAATGGAATCAAAATTGTGATAAAGCATTAATCCTAGGTAGTGGAGGCGCCTCAAAAGGTGTTGAATATGTGCTTCGTAAAAATGGAATTAACACCCAAATTGTATCACGAAAAGGAACCGGTGATTCAATTCAATATGAACAACTTACAAGTGATATAATTCAATCGCATCATTTGATTGTGAATTGCACTCCCTTAGGTACTTTTCCTGATATAGAAGATTGTCCTCCAATAGATTACAAAGCTATTGGAAAAGAACATTTCCTTTTTGATTTGATATATAACCCTGAAGAAACAACCTTTATGAAAAAAGGGAAAAAATTAGGTGCAAAAGCTTCAAATGGTTTCCATATGCTTGTAGGACAAGCTGAAGCAGCATGGAAACTATGGTCATCAATTTAAACGAATTAGTTTATTTTTTGTAAATTTAAGTGATAACTGAAGAAATTCAATACCATTTGTCATGCAAAAGGAACCTACTATGTCCCCCGAGGAGGAAGAAAAAAATAATGATTACTCGCCTGAGAGTAAAGTTAAAAAAGATAGCCCTTTTGAAGCATCAAATCCATCATTAAAAAAAAATCCTGCATCAAGTAAAAAGGATGATTCAAAAATTGAAATTGATTTAGACAGTCTTCCACTTGTAAAATTTCCTGAAGAGTTAGAAAAGATTTTAAAAGATAATAACTGGCTGAAATTAGGTGAGTTATTTCGTAAAGTAACATCAGAATTTGAAACACGTTTTGCAAAGGAACTAGCTGAAAAAAAAGATGCTTTTTTGAAAGATGGCGGAAACGAAATTGATTTTTATTATGCTCCTGAATACAAAAAAAAATTCAGTTTATTTAGTCGAGAGTATAAACGTAAAAAATCTGAGCACTACAGAGAACTAGAAAAAAATCAAAAGCTAAACCTTGAACGTAAAAAAGAAATCATTGAGCAAATTAAAAATTTGGTTGACAACAATCAAAATAATAATTCAATTTACAATGAATTTAAAAACCTTCAAGAGGCTTTTCGATCCACAGGTCAAGTACCAAGATCTGAGTTAAATAATATTTGGCAGACTTATAAATTTCATGTGGAACGATTCTATGATTTTTTACATCTTGACCGAGAGTTAAGAGAAATTGACTATAAACACAATTACAAAGAAAAGCTTAAAATAATTGAGCGAATAGAATCATTGGCTAATAAACCTGACATTACCGCTGCATCTCGAGAATTAAATACATTACACCGATTATGGAAGAATGATTTAGGACCTGTTGCAAAAGAACATAGGGAAGAACTCTGGAAAAGGCTTCAAGAAGCATCAAATGTGATTCGGAACCTCCAAAATCAATACAATAAAAATATAGATTCCATACAATCGGAAAATTTAAAGCTCAAAGAGGATGTTTTAAATAGAATGGTAAAAGCTTTTATTCCTCCTCCTAAAAATCATAATTCTTGGCAAAATGCAGTGAAAAATATCAATAAACTGAAAGAGGAATTTCATGGGATTGGTAGCGTTTCAAAAAAAGAAAATAAACAAATTTGGGATCGTTTTAGAAGTGTAACAAGACAATTTAATAAAGGAAAAAACGATTTTTATAAGCAGCAGAAGAGTCAAGAAAAAGAGTTTGTTCTTGAAAAAAGGAATTTAATAAAAGAGATAAAAAACATTCTAGAAGACCCTGATTATCGAAGTTATTTCAAACGAATGATAGCCATTCAAGATGAATGGAAAAATTCAGGTCGCGTTTCAAGAAAGCTTTCAACAAAATTGTGGAAAGAGTTCAAAACCTCAACAAATCTTTATTTTGATAAACTTAGAAATAAAAGTAACGCATTCAATGAGAAAGATCAAGCAGCAAATAAAATTCAGCAGAAGTTTTATGATAATCTTATTAAACAAAAGGCTCCTACAACTCCAAAAAAACTTGAAGACTTTATAAATAATGTTATTCTAGATTGGCAATCAATTGATTCACAACCAAATCAAGCAATTCAAAAAAAACTTTTAAGTCATTTAAATGGTTTGTTGAATGAAACTTCTTTAACGAAAAAAGAAAAAGAAAAAGAAAAATTCAACACATATCTCAAATTAATTAAAGAGGATGAGGATGCTTTAAACAAGGAGTATAATTTGATTAGGAAGAAAATTGCTGATTTTTCTAACGAGCTAATTCAATTGCAAAATAATCTACAATTTTTTAGCAATAGCAGCTCAGACAATCCTTTAGTGAGCGAGGTAAATACTAAAATCAAAAAACTTTCAGAAATGAAAGAAAGTTTAGAACATAAAATAAATGCAATCAAAACCCTAAAAAGAACCCTTAAAAAAAATCAAGAAACAAGTATGAAAGAAGATGAAAGAAGTTTGGATGATAAGGTTTGAAAAAAAAGCTTTATAAATTCTTTGCTTCTATCCAAAATTCATCCATTTCAGAGAGAGTCATATCCTTAAGAGACTTTCCTAATTTTTTTGCCTGTGACTCAAGATAAGTAAATCGTTTAATGAACTTTTTATTTGTTCTTTCCAGTGCTGTTTCTGGATTAATTTTTAAAAATCGAGCATAGTTAATCATTGAGAAAAGTACATCTCCAAATTCATCTTCTATTGCGTCATAGTCTTTATTTTGGACTTCCGTTTGAAATTCTGTAATCTCCTCTTTAACTTTTTCAAAAACTTGTTTAGAGTTTTCCCAATCAAAACCTACCCCAGCAACTTTATCCTGAATACGTTGAGCTTTAACTAATGCAGGTAATCCGTTAGGAACGCCTGACAAAACACCTTCTTTTCCTTCTTTTAGTTTGATGGATTCCCAATTACGCTTAACATCCTCCTCGTTTTCAACTTTTACATCCCCATAAATATGAGGATGGCGATGGATGAGTTTTTCGGATATGGCTGTGGCAATATCACCAATGTCAAATGCCTTTTGTTCACTTCCTAATTTGGCATAAAAAGCAATATGAAGGAGTAAATCTCCCAACTCATTTTTAATTTCTTCAAGATTACGATCCAAAATCGCATCACCCAATTCATAGGTTTCCTCAATTGTAAGATGACGAAGCGACTCAAAAGTCTGCTTTTTATCCCAGGGACACTTTTCCCTCAACTCATCCATGATAGTAAGTAGTCGGTCAATTGCAACCAGCTGATCTTTTCTATTGTTCATTTGATTTCTCAGAGTACTCTTCTATTGATTCTTTTTCTGTGAAAATTTCAGGAGCTTTTTCTTGTAAAATATTATACCATTGAATGACTTTCTTAATATCAGAAGGATATACTCTATCTTCATCATAATCTTGGAAAACATCAAAAAAGAATGCCTCTAAATCATTAGAGGAAGCCTTGGCTTTGACCGAACAAATTTTACCCTCTTCTTTAGCAAAAATTAGTTTTAGAATTTGATGAAGAGAAACCTCTTCTTCAAGACCAAACATATTAATTTCTGAAAGCAAACTAATTTGATCTCTAGGGGTCGCTGTAATTCGTTTCCCGTCTTCTAGTGAGGTAGCTACAACCCCTGAGCGAGTTTGAATTTGAATTTCATAAAGCCCTGGACGACCTGCAATTGAAATAACTTTGTCTAGTGTCATATTTATCTTTTCTTTGATTGTAATGGAAATTTCATTTTGTAATCAACAGATATATTACCTTTTGAAATAGCTGTTAATTTACCTTTTAGCATCCTTTTTTTTAAAGGTGACAATTTATCAGTAAACAAAACACCTTCAATATGGTCATACTCGTGTTGAATTACTCTAGCCGCTAGTCCGGTGTATATTTCTGTAAGCTCTTCCCCTTTTGAATTTTGGTACTTTATAACCAATCTATCTTTTCTCTTGACATCCTCACGAATGTCTGGTATGCTCAAACAACCCTCATTAAAAGGCCATTCCTCACCAAATTCT
>JAUROD010000013.1 GCA_030835845.1 Flavobacteriaceae bacterium | reverse complement strand
ACATAACAACAAAGCAATGATAATGAGTACATTAAGGTAATGAAATGATAAAAACAAATAAAAGAAATAAACGCAATATGCGGATATAAACAAGTTGTGCTCAATCAGAAAAAAAACAAACTAAATGCAAGAAGGCAAATTAACATTCAGAGATATTTTTGACGGAGACAAATTATTTGAAATTCCAGAGTACCAGAGAGCTTATTCGTCGGGAAATAAACAGATAGAGGAATATCTTGAAGATTTGAAGAATCAGCCTTCAAACAAACCTTATAACTATAGTTGTCCATTATTTTCCATTTCATTAAGGAATAAGGCAACACCATCATTAATATTAGTTGAAGTAATGTTGGAGGCTAATTTAAGAATTTCGGGTTTTGCATTTGCTACTGCTACTCCTATCCCTGATTGTTGAAGTAATGTGGCATCGTTATAATTATCGCCAAAAGAAATAACGTTTTCCATACTCAATTCGGGGTATTTATTCTGAATTAAAAATAAAATAGCTGAGGCTTTATCTTTTGCTATTGGACTTATTTCGATATATGTTGATTTTGAACGATAAGCATGGAGTTCATTAGCATGATTTGACAAAAGCTTTTTGTACAACACATCAATTTCATTTTCTTCACCCATACACATGATTTTATGAGCTCCCCATTGTTTTGACTGCCATTGATCAAGGGTCTGTTCAATGGGTTGAATTTTAGGCTTAACACGTGTATTGTTCATTTCCCTTTTTGCCCAAAAGTCATCTTGCGGTACGTTCCAGTTATCATTATGATACAAACTCAAATGAATAGTAGTCCCTTTAACATAATTTGAGACAGCATATGAAATGTCTGTAGAAAGTGATTCGCTATATAAAATGGTATCATTATCAATGATTAAATTCCCATTATATGCAATAAGTGGATGATTAGTAATTTCTAATTCATTTTGCAATAATCGCATTGATTTTGGCATACGAGAAGAAATCAAAACGATGGGATACTTATCCTTAAGTTTTTTAAATAATTGAATTGTTTTTTCAGATAAAACTCGATCTATGTTTAGTAGAGTACCGTCAATATCTGAACATATTAGATGTTTCATTTTTTCTTTATAAATTCTATCCATTCCTTGGCATACGCATCCCATGAATAGTTTGCTTTGTTTTTACGCATGTTCGAACGATATAGTTTATTTTGTTCTTGATCAGTAGCTTTAATAACTGCTTTTGCAATGCTTGATGGATTAGGTTCGCAAACAACACCGGTATTATCGTTCAATACAGGAACGCTCAGACCTTTATGGTTGGTGACCACAAGGGGTGTTTCAAAGTGATAAGCCATCGCACTAACACCGCTCTGAGTTGCTTTCTTGTAGGGTAATACAACAGCATCTGCTATTGAAAAATAGTGGACTATTTCTTGTTTAGAGACAAAGTGATTTATAAAATGCACCCTGTCCTCCAATTTATATTTAGAGACGATAGCAGCGTATTTTTCAATGTTTTCATAAGCTTCTCCAACAACCAGAAGCTTTTTTTTAGGAATCAATGAAAGAGCTTCTATCAATAGGTCTAATCCTTTGTATGCACGAATGAGTCCAAAAAAAAGAATATAATCAGCTTGATCATCGATAGTAAGTTTTGATTTGGCAACTTTACTTTCCACACGATTGGGTAACCCGTCATCAAGGGGGTGCGTTTTTCCCCAAACAGCTTTGTCAGTTACTTGCTTCACCTGTGAAGTGAGTTCGCTTGAAAGGGTTTGAAAACAGTCCATAGCTCGTTCAAATCGAGTGTTTAGAAAGGTATCCCACGGTTTTGATTCGTGCGCGATCCAGTTATCAATAAAACCAATTCGTTTGATTGAGGGATTTAATTTTCTTGCAATACTACACCAACTTGGGGAGAGCAGTGGAGTCCAATACCTAAACACAACAACATCCGGTTTAAGTTGATTTATCTCATTCGCTATCTTCGACCATTTTAATGGATTATAGCTATGTAATTTTCTTTCAATATCCAATTCAGTTGGAGCTTTTTCCTTGCTATATTGTGTTTTTCCAGGGAAAATAAAATCAGGATATAAATGTGTAAATGTCCATAATTCAGTTCTTGTATTCAATTTTTTTAATGCCTTAGCAAATGCCATTTGAGAATCTGATATACCACCTCTGTAAGGATGTGCAGGACCCAATAAGAGAATTTCAAGTGGAGGACTGCTTGCCATGCTAGCTGACAATTAGCTGGTGTTTTGGTAATGAATTTCGTATACTAACAGTGAAAATAAGAGTTAGTAAAAAGTATAGGCTTAATCCAATACACAATAAAAATTCAGTTTGCCAGAGATATTGTTGGGTTGGATAAAATATCACAATTAAACCAAACAAAGCCCGAGTTACTTCAAAATAAGCTGCCCATTTGTGACCATCCATCAGTGAAGTAAAGCCAAATATGGTTACAAAAATCAAGATTCCATAGCTAATTTGTGAACTGGTTTGAAGCTCTCCAAAAGAAGATAAGAAAAGAGAAATAATTACATTTAAACTTATGAAGTGGAATAAGGCTATGGCTTTGTGTGAAATATTATACTCAGGTGCATATTTTGATTGTGAATATACATCTTGAACTATTTTTCGAGGAAATTTCAAAGCAACATCCTGGGGTCTCCATCCTGTTGGCATCCACCAAATTTTTAGTTTATCAATCCAGCTTTTCGCTCTCCATGCATCTATTATTAGTCCCCACAAATGCTGAAAATTAATCAAAACAGGATTCCAAGTTTGTACGGGTTTAAGTGTGCCAAAAACACAAGGGACATCTTCCATTTCCTCTTGAAAAGTACCGAAAAGACGATCCCAAACAGAAAAAATAGCTGCTAAGTTTTTATCTACATATTCAGGATTAATGGCATGATGCACTCGGTGTTGTGAGGGAGTAACTAGAATATATTCAAGCCAACCTAATTTTCCAATATGTCTTGTGTGGTACCAAAATTGACCAAAAAGATGAAGAGGTGCAAGTACAACAATTACATTGTGAGGAACACCCAAAACTGCAGCTGGAATTAAAAAAAGTGCACCAAAACTTAAAAGATTTGAAATGCTTTGACGTAAAGCACAAGCTAGATTAAACTCCTCACTACTGTGATGTACAACATGATTGTTCCAAAATACATTGATAGAGTGATTTAAACGATGAGACCAATAAGAAGCAAAGTCAATACAAATAAAAGCAACTACATATAGCAATATACTTTCTTCAATACGTATAATTTGGAATTGACTCTTTAGAAAGGGGTAGGATATAAGTATGATACCAATTCCCAAGGTGTCCTTTAAAATATTTGTAACTCCTGAGCTTAAACTGGATAGTGTATCCATCAAGCTGTAAGTTTGTTTTTTAGTGAAATGTCCGTAAAGAATTTCAATCAAAACAAGGATTAAAAAACTTGGTATCGCCCACAACAAAATTTTCGCATACATCTCCATTCGCCTAGAACTTAGAACCCGAAGTTACAAAAATTAAGCTTTTCCTGTGATAACCCACTGCCCACTTTTAATTAATGACTCTGCTTGTTTGAATTTTAATGTTTTATTTTCACCTGTTGCAGTATTTTTTATTTCCACTCGTTCATTTCTTCCAAACTTGGGTGTTTCACGAACAATTGTCTCCACAGGTTGTCTTTGAGATGAACTAGCACCAGCACCTACTGCGCGTTGCTTTGCTGCTAATTCCTCCGTATTGAGCACATCATCTTTTGATGTTTTAAAGTTGTCTTTTCGACTTACTTTCTTTGCTTCTTGAATGTTGGTGTCTTGAGAAGGGATACTTCCTTTCAATAGGAATGATATTACTTCTCTATTTAGATTTCCAATCATTAACTTGAATAATTCAAAAGCCTCAAATTTATAAATCAATAACGGGTCTTTTTGCTCATGAACGGCAAGTTGGACGGATTGCTTTAGTTCATCCATTTTGCGAAGATGATTTTTCCAAGCTTCATCAATTAAAGCCAATGTAATATTTCGCTCAAAATCTTCGACTAAATGCTTTCCTTTTGTGTGATATGCTTTTTCGAGGTTTGTGACAACTTTTAAGCTTTTATTACCATCGGTAAAGGGAACTACAATTTTTTCAAACTTATTTCCGGGTCTCTCATATACATCTTTGATGACTGGGAAAGTTAGAGTTGCATTGATTTCTCCCTTTTGTTTATAATAGTCAAATGTGGTCTGATACAACTTATCAATTAGATCACCCTCACTCATTTCTTTAAATTCATCTTCCAAAACAGGGGAAGTAATAGAGAAAGTACTGATTATTTGAAACTCAAAATTCTTGAAGTCATTTGATGCTTTATTGTTCAATACAATCTCTTCACAAGTTTCAAATAACATATTTGCTATATCTACTTTTAGACGATCACCTTGAAGTGCATGACGACGTCGATTGTAGATAACCTCTCTTTGAGCATTCATTACATCATCATACTCCAATAATCTTTTCCGAACACCAAAGTTGTTTTCTTCCACCTTCTTTTGAGCTCTTTCAATAGATTTGGTCATCATTGAATGTTGAATAACTTCTCCTTCTTCAAGTCCCATACGATCCATCACTTTAGCAACTCTATCAGAACCAAAAAGGCGCATTAAGTTGTCTTCAAGCGAAACAAAAAACTGTGAACTTCCTGGATCTCCCTGACGACCTGAACGACCTCTTAATTGACGATCAACTCGTCTAGAGTCATGACGTTCTGTTCCTACAATTGCTAATCCTCCAGCTTCTTTTACTTCATTTGAAAGCTTAATGTCAGTTCCACGACCTGCCATATTAGTTGCTATTGTAACTACTCCAGGATTTCCAGCTTCGGCCACAATATCAGCTTCTCGTTTATGCAGTTTTGCATTCAATACATTGTGTTTGATTTTTCTAATGTGAAGCATTTTACTCAACAATTCAGAAATCTCTACTGATGTAGTACCAATTAGTACAGGTCTTCCTGCTTCAGCAAGTTTGGTCACCTCATCTATAACAGCATTGTATTTCTCTCGCTTGGTTTTATAAATCAGATCTTCTTGATCTTTTCTCGCTATTGGACGGTTGGTTGGGATTTCCATTACATCTAACTTATAGATTTCCCAAAATTCACCTGCTTCTGTGATTGCTGTTCCTGTCATTCCAGATAATTTATGATACATCCGGAAATAATTTTGAAGTGTAACGGTAGCAAAAGTTTGGGTTGCCGCTTCAATTTTTACATTTTCCTTGGCTTCAATTGCTTGATGAAGTCCATCAGAATAACGTCGACCATCCATGATACGTCCTGTTTGCTCATCTACAATCATTACTTTGTTTTCCATTACCACGTATTCTGTGTCCTTTTCAAACAAAGTATAGGCTTTAAAAAGTTGATTCATTGTATGAATCCTCTCACTTTTTATACTGAAATCTTTAAAAAGAGTATCTTTTTCAGAAGCTTCCTTTTCAGGAGTTAATTCTTTTGACTCTATTTTAGCAATTTCTGTTCCAATATCTGGAAGCACAAAAAAGCTTTTGTCTTGTACACTTTCAGAAAGATAATCTACACCTTTATCGGTAAGTTCAACGGAATTATTTTTTTCATCAATGACAAAATAAAGAGCCTCATCAATGACATGCATCTCACGGTTGTTGTCTTGCATGTAAAAATTTTCAGTTTTTTGGAGAAGTTGTTTAATTCCTTCTTCACTTAAAAATTTTATTAAAGCTTTATTTTTAGGCAGTCCACGATAAACTCGCAATAAAAGAATTCCACCTTCCTCAGTATTTTCCTCTGAAATTTTCTTTTTTGCTTCAGCAAGTACACTGGTCAATAAAGTGCGCTGTTTTGTAAATAAATCGGCAACTTTAGGTTTAAGTTCGTCAAATTCATGACGATCTCCCTCTGGAATTGGACCTGAAATAATCAGAGGAGTACGTGCATCATCAATCAACACAGAATCTACCTCATCAACAATTGCAAAATGGTGTTTACGCTGAACTAAATCTTCAGGAGTGTGAGACATATTGTCTCTTAAGTAATCAAAACCAAATTCATTATTGGTTCCATAAGTAATGTCAGCCAAATAAGCCTCTCTTCTTGCTTGACTATTTGGTGTATGATGGTCTATGCAGTCTACCTTGAGCCCATGAAATTCAAAAATAGGCGCCATCCAAGCACTATCACGTTTTGCAAGGTAATCGTTTACTGTTACAAGGTGAACTCCTTTTTCAGCCAATGCATTTAGGTAAACTGGAAGTGTAGCAACCAATGTTTTACCTTCACCAGTTTGCATTTCTGCAATTTTTCCCTGATGCATTGCTATTCCTCCTATAAGCTGGACATCATAATGAATCATGTCCCATGTAATTGGTTTCCCTGCAGCATCCCAACTACTCTTCCATAATGCTTTGTCTGAAGATAGAGAAACGTAATCTTTCGTTGTAGAAAGTGTTCGGTCAAATTCAGTTGCAGTTACTTCAATTTGTTCATTATGAAAAAATCTACGTGCAGTCTCTTTTACAACGGCAAATGCTTCTGGAAGTATTTCATTTAACGTTTCTTCAGTTTTTACAAGACCATCTTTTTCAAGTTGATCAATAGTGTTGTATAAACGTTCTCTACCATCTACATCCTCCATTTTTTCAATTTCAGCTTTTATATTTGATATTTCTAAATCAATATCTTTTCGTGCTTCTTTGATTTTGGATTTAAAGGCTAAGGTCTTAACCCGCAATTGATCATGGGTAAGTTTTTCAAAGGTAGATTGGTGACTTTTTATTGTATCAACAATTGGTAAAATCGACTTGAGATCTTTTTTTGTTTTATCTCCAACAAATGCTTTTAATAAGTTATTTACGAAACTCATAAATTTCAACAGGTTAACTCCTCAAATGTAATCAAAAAAAAAGCCTCTAGCGAGACTTTTTCCAAGGGGAATAGATTAATATTCGTCTTCGTTCCAAAGATAGTCTTCGTCTGATGGAAAATCAGGCCAAATTTCTTCTATGGATTCGTATATGTCGTCTTCATCTTCCATTGACTGAAGATTTTCGACAACTTCAAGGGGCGCACCAGTTCGGATTGAAAAGTCAATCAACTCGTCTTTGGTAGCTGGCCAAGGGGCATCACTTAAATAAGATGCTAATTCTAAAGTCCAATACATGAGGTTATTTTTTTTGCAAAAATAAATTTTTAACTCAAATAGGCAAGTTTTTTAACCTATTTTCGGTCTAATTGCCATTTTATTTCTTCTACTTGCATTTCGTAAGTGAATTTTCTCGATAATGTGAACAAGTAATCAGAAAGTCGATTGATAAAAAAAATGATCTCTTTTTCAATCGGTTCTTTTTCATTTAATTCAGTAATAAAGCGTTCTGCTCTCCTACATACACATCTTGCAAGGTGGGTGTATGAAACCAGAGGATGCCCTCCAGGAATAACAAAATTTTTAAGAGATGGCAGAAGCTCTGTCATTTTATCGATTTGAGTTTCTAGCATTTTGACATCATTTGTAGAAACACCGTCAAAATCTAGGTCACTTTTGTCATTTGCAAGCTGTGAACCAATGGTCATCAATAATTGCTGAATCTGAACCAATTCTTTTTGGATCTTTCCTTCGGTTTGATCTCGAATAAGACCAATCCAAGCATTTAACTCATCAATCGTTCCATAGGCTTTAATACGTGTATGGTGTTTACTAACTCGTTTGCCAGAGAACAAACTAGTTGTCCCATCATCTCCTGTTTTTGTATAAACTTTCATCGGTCATTTTTTTTTCGCTCCTCATATCGTTTTCTAAAACTTTTTCTTATTCTTTTTTTTGATTTACTAAACAAAAATAGCCTGATTATAAAATAACCCACAAACAAGAAACCAAGTAATAAAAGGTTTTGATGCATAGACAAAATTAGTCTAATTGTTTGATAAATGTATCAAGAATAAATTAAATCATACTTTAGCTTAACTTACGAGAGCGGATTGCGAAAGCTACTTGAAGAATTAATAGGAAAAAACATATTCGTGCAATATAGTCACCATAGGTTGTGTAAAATGTAATTTTATCAGAAACTCCTACCATAGCTCTCAAACTACCCTCTTCATCATATTGAAGTTTTTGAACGATTTCTCCCTTGGAATTTATAAATGCAGAAATTCCAGTATTTGCACTTCTAGCAACCTCTCTTCTGTTTTCAATTGCCCGCAAACGAGCATAACTCAAAAGCTGTTTATGACCTTGGGTGTTTCCCCACCACGCATCATTTGTAATTATGCTTAAAAATTGAGCCCCTTTTCTATTATATTCAGTTACAAATTCACCGTAAATGGATTCATAGCAAATAATAGGCGCGGTTTTCACACCATTGTTATTTACAAATACATTTCTGTTTTGTTGTGTTCCTCGCGAAGCTATGGTTCCGCCTAAGTCTAATAAAAAAGGCCCTATAATGGGTTCCAAAAGTGATTTATAAGGCATGTATTCTACCCCTACTACCAATTTTGACTTGTGATAAATTTGATCCACTGAGGAGGATTCAAATTGAATGGCAGAATTATATAAATCAATCCAGCCAGAGGGTATCTTATTAGATGAGGATGAAGGTGGATTTTTTAAGTTTGGATAATATCTATAGGATTGTATACCGTTTAAGAAAGTTAATTTGGGGTATTTGGTTAGAAATGAATCAATTTCACGACGAAAAGGAGTGTATTCATAGCCTTTCAAATCTATACCTAACCCTTCGTCAAAATAACTTTCGGGAGTAAGTAAATAGTCTGTATTTTGAGTTAATTTTCCCTTTGTTAAAAGCTCAACTCGATCAAGAAGTGAAATATTACTGAATTGATACTTCTCATTGTAGGGGTCAATATTTGGTTGAAGAACAATAACCTCAACTTTTTTAGTAGGCTCTTTTTGTTTGATAAATAGGATCAATGAAAATGCAATTGGGATTCCTATACCTAAGAGTAGTGGGATACTTTTCTTGATTGCTGTTTTAATTTCTCTTTCTTTCATATAGAATTGATATATTTTTAAAAAACCAAAATTGATAAGTAAAACCCAAAGACTACCCCCGAAAACTCCAGTGAATTCATACCATTGAATCCAGTAGATATGATCTGAAAAAGCATTACCTAGATTTAGCCATGGCCACGAAAAGTCCCAATTCAAATGAAATTTTTCAAATGAAATCCATAGTCCTACAAGGAAAATAGAACTATTTAATTTTTTAAGTCGAATGTGTGACCAACGATATAGCGAAAAAAGGAGGGCATAAAAACTACTGTTAAATAAAAAAGCAAATAGTGCACCAAAAGCCGAGGAATTGTAAATCCACCATGTGGTCATTAAATTCCAAAGTAAAAAACCAAAATAAGACACTAAAAACACAGTCCAACCCTTCCTTTTTAGGTCAGATGAATTTATCTCAGAGACCAATAGAAGCATTGGAACTAACCCGATAAAAAGTAAAATTGGAAACCCATAAGTTGGCCATGCAAGCCCAAGGAGTAAACCACTACACAAAGACAAGCTAAAATATCTTTTCAAGGATGTTGATTTAAGTATTGTTTATGTTACAAAGAAAGTCAAAAAAACTATTTTTTAAAGATGTTTTTTTGGAGATCAAATTGTAATTTGGTTTTTATTTTAAAAAACATGCTAAAAACGATACCACATCTATTTACATTATTCAATCTTTTAAGTGGCTGTTTGGCTGTTTTTTTTACTTTTTCTCATCAGTTTAATGCTGCTTTGTTTTTTGTTATAGTAGGTCTATTTTTTGATTTTTTTGATGGATTTTTTGCACGAATTCTTAATGTGGAAAGTTCGCTTGGTGTTCAACTTGATTCCCTTGCAGATCTTGTTACTTTTGGTTTTACTCCTGGGGTGATGCTTTACCAATTGTTTATTTTATCGGGAATAAAACAGGTTGACTATAGTTTTTATCTTTTCGATAATCTTAATCTGACCTTTTCTCTTGCACCACTTGCAGTAGTAGGCTACTTGGTTACCCTAGGTGCTGCTTTGAGACTAGCTCGTTTTAATTTATTAAATGAATCCTTGTCCTATTTTAAAGGCTTGGCTACTCCCGTAAACGCGATTTTTATAATGGGAATTCCTTTTGTAATGAATCATCCAATGTTGATTCACCTCAATAAATTTATTCTCACTCCGATGAACCTAGTTATTATTTGTATTATATCTTTCTTTATGATGAACATACATTGGAAAATGTTTTCGTTAAAAGGGGTGATGAAAGAGGGAAAGATTGGATTAATTTACCCGATATTATTGGCAATTGGATCTAGCGTTATGGTGTATTATATTGGACTTGCTGGATTATCTCTCTCGGTAATACTCTATGTACTTCTAAGTGGAATTAAATATTCAATTAGAATTTAATTTTTGTTTTTCGAAGCTCGAAATTTTGACCTAAATACACTTTTCGTACCATTTTATCTTGTGCTAGCTCTTCTGGAGTACCTGCTTTTAAAATCTTCCCTTCAAACATTAAATATGTTTTATCAGTAATTGCGAGGGTTTCTTGTACATTATGATCAGTAATAAGAATTCCAATATTTTTATTTTTTAAATGTGCTATTATACGTTGAATGTCTTCCACTGCAACTGGATCTACACCAGCAAAAGGTTCATCTAACAATAAAAATTTGGGATCTGTTGCTAATGCTCTTGCAATTTCTGTTCTTCTGCGTTCTCCTCCTGATAAGAGATCCCCTCTGTTTTTTCGTATGTGAGTAAGTCCAAATTCCTCGAGTAATTCTTCCATTTTTTGGGTTTGTTCCGATGGACTTAGCTTGGTGAGTTGAAGAACACTCAAAATATTATCCTCTACACTTAATTTTCTAAAAATTGAAGCTTCTTGGGCTAAATAACCAATACCCTTTTGTGCTCTTTTGTACATAGGGTAGGTGGTGATTTCGTTTTTATCTAAAAAAATAATTCCACCATTTGGTTTTACTAAACCGACAATCATATAAAAAGAAGTGGTTTTTCCTGCCCCATTTGGACCCAGTAACCCAACAATTTCTCCTTGATTGACCTCTAAAGAGATGCCGTTAACAACCTTTCTCCCACGATATGATTTCGCTATTTCTAAAGCGTTTAGTTTCATTTTTTATATTTTATTTTCGAGGACTTCCCAATATTCAAATGCACGTCTTAAGTGAGGAATTACAATTGTACCTCCCACTAATGTAGCGATTTCCAATGTTTCTATTACTACAGCCTTTGAAACATTTAATTTATGACATTCTTCTAAATGATACCGAACACAATCATCACACCTCAAAACAGCCGAAGAAACAAGACCCAGTAATTCTTTTGTTGATTTGTCAAGAGCACCGTCTTTATATGCATTGGTATCAAGGTTAAATATTCGTTTGATTAATTTTGAATTTTCATTCAAAATTTTATCGTTCATTTTAGCACGATATTCATTAAAATCATCGACTATATTAGACATTTGATTGTTCTTTTAATTGTTTTTTATAAACGATTTTTGAAATAAAAATACTTATCTCATAGAGAAATAAAATTGGAATTGTCACTATGATTTGGCTAGGTATATCTGGAGGTGTGATTATCGCAGATATACTTAAAACGATTACAACTGCAAATTTCCGATTTCTTTTCAAAAAATCAGGAGTTACCAGACCTATTTTTGTAAAAAAGTACATTAAAATTGGAAGTTCAAAAATAAAGCCTGAAGAGAGTACTGATGCACGAAGCAAGCTTATATAACTATCTAAATCAAAATCATTAAAAACTTCACTACTTACCGTATAGTTCCCCAAAAAATTAATCGACAAAGGAGTTACCATGTAATATCCGAAAAGAACACCGATAAAAAATAAAACAGAGGCTACAAATATAAAACCACGCGCGTTTTTTCTTTCGTAATCATGTAGTCCAGGACTTATAAATCTCCAAAATTCAAAAAGTATGTAAGGGAAAGATAATATGAATCCAGCTGTAATTGAGGTCCATAGGTGTGCCGAAAACTGACCAGAAACAGCACGACTTTGAATTCTGAAAGGAAGTTCGGTAATACAAAAACTAGTGCCTTGACCCAATGCTCTAGAAAGATTGCAAAACATTTCATAAGTAAAGAAATCTGATTTTTTTGGACCAAAAATAAGTGTGTCAAAAATAAAGTCTTTCGCAATAAAAGCACACGTTGCAACGATTACAACTGCTAAAGAGGATCGAATCAAATGCCACCTTAATTCCTCTAAATGTTCTAAAAAAGACATTTCATTTTTTTGTCTACTCATTTATCAAATTTTTAGTAATTGATAATTCTTCTTTTTTTAAATAGATCGTATTTGACACAAATTTCTTATATTTAAATGACAAATGTAAAATATTTGAGTCAAAGCACTTTCATGTCTTCACATCAATTAAAAGAAGAATTAAAAAAGCATTTTGGTTTTTCCAATTTTAAAGGGCTCCAAGAGGATGTAGTCAAAAACGTTTTGGCTAAAAAAAACTCCTTTGTAATTATGCCGACAGGAGGAGGGAAATCCTTGTGTTATCAATTACCAGCTCTTATGAGTGAGGGTACAGCTATTGTTGTTTCTCCATTAATAGCGCTAATGAAAAATCAAGTTGATGCAATTAGAGGAATATCCAATCAGGAAGGAATAGCGCACGTGTTGAATTCATCGCTGAACAAAACAGCAATCAAACAAGTTAAAAATGATATTTTAGATGGCATCACAAAACTTCTTTTTGTTGCTCCAGAGTCATTGGCTAAAGAAGAAACATTGCATTTTCTGAAAAAATGTAAAATATCCTTTCTTGCCGTCGATGAGGCACATTGTATTTCAGAATGGGGTCATGATTTTAGACCAGATTACAGGAATCTACGTTTTATGCTTGAGCAAATAGATACTCATCTGCCAGTAATTGCACTTACAGCAACAGCTACACCCAAAGTGCAAGAGGATATTATAAAAAACCTAAGAATTCCTGATGGTAAAGTATTTAAAGCATCGTTTAATCGACCAAATTTATATTACGAGGTACGTCCTAAAACTGACCAAGTTGAAATTGACATCATCAAGTTTATAAAATCAAATAAAAATAAATCTGGAATAGTATATTGCCTCTCTCGTAAAAAAGTTGAAGAATTAACCCAAACATTGCAGGTCAACGATATAAAAGCAATTCCTTATCACGCAGGTTTGGACACAAAAACAAGGGTTAAAAATCAAGATGATTTTCTCAAGGAAGAATGTGATGTTGTGGTGGCTACAATTGCTTTTGGTATGGGGATTGACAAACCAGATGTCCGTTTTGTAATCCATCACGATATTCCAAAAAGTATTGAAAGTTACTATCAAGAAACTGGACGAGCTGGAAGAGATGGTGGTGAAGGACATTGTTTAGCCTTTTATGCCTACAAAGACATTGAAAAGCTTGAAAAATTTATGTCTGGCAAGCCTGTTGCTGAACAAGAAATTGGCTTGGCACTTCTCAGTGAAATGGTCTCTTTTGCGGAAACTTCAATTTCAAGAAGACAGTTTATACTTCATTACTTTGGTGAAGAGTTTGACCCTTCGACTGGTGAGGGTGGAAATATGGATGATAATATGCGTTTTCCAAAGTCAAAAGTTGAAGCCAAAAAAGAATTAAAACTGCTTTTAGAAACTGTTAAAGAGACAAGAGAAAAATTTAAAGCTAAAGAACTTGTAAAGACCCTAATTGGGGAGGCTAATGCGATTTTGAATAGCCACAAAACTGTACAACTTTCTATTTTTGGAAAAGGAAAATATAAAGAGGAGTCTTTCTGGATGGCACTTGTTCGTCAAGCCAATGTAGCAGGTTTTCTGAAAAAAGAAATTGAAACATATGGAATTATTCGATTAACCGATAAAGGGCATCAGTTTTTAGATTGTCCAGCTTCTTTTATGATGACTGAAGATCACAACTACAAGTCATCTGGCAAACAGCTTTACACTAGTCAGTTAGGTGGAGTAAATGACGTAAAATTAAAAAAGCAATTGATGCAGTTGCGCAAAAAAGTTGCTGATAGTCATGGAATTTCTCCTTACATCGTTTTTCAAGAGAACTCTATTGATGATATGACGCTAAAATATCCTATTACCATGGAGGAACTCAAGAATATTCATGGAGTAGGAGAGGGTAAGGCAAAAAAATATGGAGATGATTTTTTAAAATTAGTTCAGGCATACGTTCAAGAAAATAATATTATACGTCCCGATGATTTAATTGTGAAAAGTACTGGAGCTAACTCAGGATTAAAATTATATATGATTCAATCTGTTGACCGAAAGCTCCCGCTTGACGATATTGCTTCAGCCAAGGGAATGTCAATGAATGACTTTATTTCTGAAATGGAAACCATTGTGTATGCTGGAACTAAACTCAACATTTCATATTGGATTGATGAAATTTTGGATGAAGATCAGCAAGATGAATTACATGAATATTTTATGGAAGCAGAAAGCGATGATGTGTCACTCGCTATTGAAGAATTTGATGGTGACTTTGAAGAAGAAGAAATACGATTATTCCGAATAAAATTTACGAATGAGATAGCGAATTAAGTTTCCTTTAAATTTCTCATCCATTCCTCTTATATTTGCCCTCAAAAGACACTATAATGCAAGACGGACTTTACGCAAAAATTAGTACTCCCAAAGGAGAAATTATCATTAACCTTATGTTCAAAGATGCACCTGCAACTGTTGGTAATTTTGTTGGACTTTCCCAAGGTAAACAACCAAATAACGAAAAATCAGATGGTGTACCATACTATGATGGATTAATGTTTCATAGGGTTATCAACGATTTTATGATACAAGGTGGTTGTCCGCAAGGTTCTGGAATGGGAGGTCCAGGATATCAATTTGATGATGAAATACACCCTAATTTAAAACATGACAGACCTGGTGTGTTATCCATGGCAAATGCTGGCCCTGGAACAAATGGAAGTCAGTTTTTTATTACTCATACTCCAACCCCTTGGTTAGATGGGAAGCACACTGTTTTTGGTTATGTAATTGATGGACAGGAAGTTGTCGATTCCATTGCTCAGGGTGATGAGATTAAATCTGTGACAATCAATGCTGTTGGAAATGAAGCGGAATCTTTTGATCCAGTAAAGGCTTTCAATAATTTAGAGCAAGAGAAAAAAAACAGAGAAGAGGCTCAAAAAAAAGAATTAGAAGCTCAATTAGTTGAAATTACAGAGGGATTCTCAATCACCGATACAGGTTTGTATTACCATATAGAGGAAACAGGTGAAGGAGCAAGCCCACAAACTGGAAATACAGTAAGCGTTCATTACAGAGGTGAATTGCTTGACGGAACAGTCTTTGATTCATCGTTTAAAAGAAACGAACCCATATCTTTTTCCCTAGGTGTTGGTCAAGTGATCCCTGGATGGGATGAGGGAATTGCACTTTTAAATAAAGGAGCAAAAGCAACATTAATAATCCCTTCAAATTTAGCTTATGGGGCATCAGGTGCAGGAGGAGTAATTCCACCTAATGCAACATTAAAGTTTTCCGTGGAACTAGTAGATTTCAGTTAAGAATATCGATTTACTATTATTCTTTCCACTTTATATTACAACCCATACTAGGATATTGTTTTTCAGGGATGGGTTTTTTATTTAACATAAATTCGATTGCATTTCGTAAATCAGTTCCAGTTAATTTTTCCTCATTACCTGGACGAGATGAATCATATCTACCTCGATATACCAAATGATTCGTATCATCAAATAGATAGAAATCAGGTGTGCAAGCAGCATCATATAATTTTGCAACCCTTTGATTTTTATCAAATAGATATGGAAAACCAAAATTGTATTTATTGCTAAGTAAAATCATTTTTTCTGGACCATCCTCAGGATATTTATCTATATCGTTACTTGAAATAGCTATAGTGTTTATTCCTCGGGATTTAAAATCATTCATTGTTGAACAAAAATGTTCAATTAAATGAATTACGTAAGGACAATGATTGCACATAAAAACGATCAATGTTCCCTTTTCTCCAGTCAATTGATTTAAATTTAAATAATTCTGATCGATGGGGTTTATCAAATTAAAATAAGGCGCCTTCGTACCTAGTTGAATCATTTTTGATGGAGTTAATGCCATAATTTTTTTATTTAACTAAAAGTATGTAATTTAATGAAATATTCATTTTTAATTATGAGAACAATGCAAGATTGGTTAGACGCTTATGCGGTCAGCCACCAAAACAAAACAAATAAAAAAATTCATTTCATTTGCGTTCCGTTGATTGTTTTTTCAGTTGTTGGACTCCTGATGTCAATTCCTAATGGCTTTCTTGTCTCATTTACGGGAATAGATAATTTTTCTATTGCTAATTGGGCTGTTGTATTATTGGTTCCCATTATGTTTTTTTATATACGCTTATCCATGAAAATGGCTCTCTTAATTCTAGCTTTTTTATCTTTATGCATACTAGGCAATGCTCAATTGTCACAGTTATATAGCCTTTGGAAAACATCGCTAGCAGTTTTTGTTGTTGCATGGATTGGACAGTTTTACGGTCATAAATTAGAAGGAGCTAAGCCATCTTTTGTCGATGACATCAAGTTTTTACTAATTGGTCCAGCTTGGATTTTAGACGACATCTTTTTTAAAAAATAAAGCAATGGTTGGATTTGATAATTTCGAACAAGTCGATTTTAGAGTAGGTACTGTTCTCGAGGTAAATGATTTCCCTCAAGCTCATAAGCCTGCTTTTCAACTTACTATTGATTTTGGACCATTGGGTGTCTTAAAATCGTCTGCTCAAATCACAACTAATTATACAAAACCAGAGTTGATAGGAAGGCAAATAGTTGGTGTTGTCAATTTTCCAACCAAGAAAATAGCAAATTTTAATAGCCAATGCCTTGTGCTCGGAGCTACTCAAGGCGAAGAGGTTTTTCTGCTTTCTCCTCAATCTAAAGTGGAGAACGGTCAGTTGGTAAACTAATTACATGAAATCTGCATAGAATAGCATATTGGCATACAATTGATGTGTCCCTAACCAAAATGCTCTAAAATTAGTATTGTCTGTCATTAATAAGATTGAACCACGTCCTTTTTGATGAATTTTAAATGGAATTGAACCTTTAATCAAATTCAATTGCTCCTCTGAAATATATCCACTTAGTAAAGGGTCGTTTGTATATTGAATCGGATTATCATAACTATTTTTATTTGGCTCAATAAATATTCTAGAATTTCTAAATAAAGCCAACTTGTCATCTTCAATTCCAAAATTTATAGGATGAGACCGATCAATTTTTGTTTGGAAAATAGACCCTCCTATTGCTTGTGCACCTGTAAATCGATTTTTATTTACAAAAGACACATCTTTTGCAGCCAAATCTACTTTTCTAAACTTTTCATCAATTATTTCTTGACGATTTAACCACTGAATTGCGTCACTATATGCAACTAAATGCCCTCCATTACTTACCCAACTACTTAATTTTTCTTTTGCTGAATTGAGTAAATTTCCATTGTAGCTAGGCAAAACTATATGAGAGTATTCAGTGAGATCAATCGAACGTAATGATTTAACATCCACTTTAGTTACAGGCATTTGATACTGTGTATCCATTAAATGCCAAATTTCACCAGCATCATAACTTCTCACACCGTCACCAACTAAAAGTGCAACTTTTGGAATTTTGATAGTTTCGAAATTTCGAGATCCTAAATCAATTCCTTGTGTCAATCCAGTACTTACGCTGTGAATTTCTAATTCAGAATCCATTGCTGTCTCCTTGATTATTTCATAAAGTCTATTCTCTTCCATAGATTGATTAGCTACTGGAATCATTAAACTTCCATAATCATAATATTTACCCTCGATTGAAAAAGGTTGCAGACCTACTTTAACTCGTATACCTGCAGATAAAAGTTTATGTATTGCTTTAGGCGTATAATAACCATGCCCTTCAAACAGATACGCATAACTTGCCTTTGTGGGGAAATTGATGCTTGGTTTCAATATTTCCTTAATTTCTTCTCCCGCAATACTTAAATCTCTCATTCGAGTTGTATTAACATCAAAAGAATGTGAAAGAGTCCAAGCAGAAACATCATAAAATAAACTGTCTTTAAATGTAGTTTGTTCGTTAAAAATTGCTTGAACTAATCGTTGTTTTTTTTGGGTCAGTGGGACAATGAAACTATTTTCTTCAGGGAATTTCATTCCATTTTTCTTAAGACTTTTATTAATTCGATGTACTTTAATTTTGTGACGAATTAAAACCTCAAGAAGGCGGTATGCACTTGAAGCATCTTTTTCATTACCAAAAACAATTGCTTTTTCTTTATTTTTTTCACCTTCTAAACGGGCTTGCTGATAAAAGTCACGTTGAAAAGCCAAAAGATCTTTGCGTAATTCGTTTGCTGCCTTTATCGTAGAAAGTGCTGCAGTGAATTGATTTCTGATTGTAAAGGAGAAAGTTAGAATTCCATTGGCGGTTTCCTGTGCGTGCCCTCTTGAACTAGCTTGTTCAAAAAGAATCCCAATACTTCCATTAACATCTGGATATGTAGAGCCCTTACCGTAATAAAAATCATCATAATCCTCTTCTGTGTAATATAATGACCCTATTTTATTCAATGCTTCTTCATGAAACTTTCCAATCTCCATGGTTAATTCTTGATTTCTCTTAGGAGTCAATGGATTAACTCTAGATTGGATTCCAGGTTGAAAGAAAAAAGTTTCATTTGTTCCCATTTCATGATGATCAGTCAAAACATTTGGTAACCAATCAGTAAAACTTGCTATTCTTGCTTTAGACTCATTAAGTTGCACAGGAAGCCAATCTCTATTCATGTCAAACCAATAATGATTGGTCCTTCCGCGAGGCCAAACTTCATTGTATTCTCTATCGTTCGAGTCAGTCGTGAGGTTTTGTGCCTTATGTGTATTTGCCCATTGTGAAAAACGTTGAAGCCCATCGGGATTAAAACTTGGATCAAATAAAATAACTGAATTTTCTAGTTGCTCAATAACCTCAGTACTTTGAGATGCAGCAAGATGATATGCGACTAGAAGACCTGCATTGGCTCCACTTGGTTCATTTCCATGAATCGAAAATCCTTGATAGATTATAACAGGTAAGTTATTAGTGTCTAATTTATAACCATCGGGTTCGGTTAGTTGGATATGTGTAGCTTTTATCTGCTCGATATCTTTGTGGTTTGAAGGACTCGTGATTGTGAGTAATAATAGAGGTCTGTCTTCATAGGTAACCCCTCTATTTTCTATACTTATTCTATCAGAAGATGCTGCAAGTAATCGCATGTATTCTGATAGTTTATCATGACTAACATGCCATTTACCAACTTGAAAACCAAGTAATTCTTCAGGTGTGGGAATTGTAGAATCATAATTTTGATTTTCAGGTAAAAAATAACTTGCATTTTCTTGTGCAAATGTATTTAACCCATAAATAAGGGTTAATAGTAGAACGATTTTTTTCATTGTTTAAATTTTATTAAATATAAAAAAACCGCTTCATAATGAGAGCGGTTTAAAAATAAAATAAAAACTCTAATTTAAATATCTTCAAAATCAAGATCGGTAAATGAGCTGGTTTTATTCGACCCTACCATTGATTTTTCTTTTTGTTCGTTATAATCTTTTTGATGTCTTTCACTAATTACTTCATCACCACGTTCACTAAAGATAAACTCCATCATCTCAGAGAGAATTGATCTAAATTCATTGAAGTCTTCTTTATATAGGTATATCTTATGCTTTTTGTAATAAAAGCTTCCATCTTCATTTGTGAACTTTTTACTTTCAGTAATAGTTAAATAATAATCACTTGCTTTAGTTTCCCTTACATCAAAAAAGTAAGTTCGTCTACCAGCTCTTAATACTTTAGAGTTAATTTCTTCTTGAGAACCTTCCATCAGTCATTCAGTTTTGTTTATCAAAAATAGTACATTATACATAAAAGTAGCAACTAATATTAAACAAAACAAGTTATTTTTCTTTTTGTAGTGCTTGTTTTTCTGCAAGGTTTCTATAATGTCCTTCACTTTTAACTAATTCTTCATGGGTTCCTTGCTGAATTAATTGACCATTTTCAAGGACTATAATTTGATCTGCATCTTTTACTGAGGAGATACGATGACTCACAATAAAAGTGGTTTTTGCTTTGGAAACTTCCTTCAAATTTACAAGGATTTGTTCTTCTGTGTCAGCATCTACTGCTGATAAGCAATCATCAAACAAAAGTATTGTTGGATCTTTAATTAAAGCCCTAGCAATCGATATACGTTGAATTTGACCACCTGAGAGTGTAACACCACGTTCACCCAACAACGTCTCGAAACCATTAGAGAATTGATCAATATTACCCTCAACATTTGCTAAACGTGCTGCGTTTCTGATTTCATTATCAGTGGCATCGCCCTTTCCAAATTGAATATTTTGTTTAATGCTCTCTGAAAATAAAAATGGGTTTTGAGGGACATACCCAATCGTATCTCTCAGATTTTTTAATTTTAAAGTGTTTATATTTTTTTGATCAATTCGAATCTCTCCTTGGCTTGGGTCGTATAGACGAGCTATTAGTTCCAATAAAGTTGACTTTCCAGCTCCTGTATTTCCGACAATTCCCCAAGTTTGTCCTTCTTTTACATGAATTGAAATATTATCCAATGCTTTTATTCCTTTATCTGGATAGGTGAAGGAGACATTTTCAAAAATTACAGACCCCTTCTTGATTTCGGAATTCGACTCTCCATTTTTTATTGTTGGCTCTTCCTTTAAAAAAGCATTGATCCTTTTTTGTGATGCTTCGGCTTGTTGAATAATTGATGTAACCCAACCTACAGTAGCAACAGGCCATGTCAGCATTGTAACATAAATAATAAACTCAGCTAAAACACCAATTTCAATTTCACCAGCTATATACTGTTTTCCACCAATAAAAATGACAAGTAAATTACTAATCCCTATGAGTAAAATCATCAAAGGAAAAAACCAAGCTTGTACTTTTGCAAGAGCTACATTATTGTCTTTACTTTCAATAGATAATATTTCAAAGTTTGATTTTATGGTAGGCTGAATGTTATAAGATTTGATAATTGCTATCCCACTAAATACTTCTTGAGTAAAACTCGATAACCGCGACAAGGTTTCTTGTACAACAGTACTTTTTTGGTTTATAGCTCGACTCAACTTATATATCGTGTAAGACAAAAAAGGTAAGGGTAGGAGAGTATAGATCGTAAGTGATGGAGCTATACTGATCATGTATGCGATAACAATCACAAATAAGGCAATTGTATTAATACTGTACATGATTGCTGGACCAAAATACATACGAACCTTACTTACATCTTCTGAAATACGACTCATTAAATCTCCAGTTCTATTTTTCTTGTAGAAAGTGGAACACAGTACTTGATAATGCTCATAAATTTCATTTTTCAAATCAAATTCTATGTAACGAGATACATTGATGATTGTTTGTCTCATTAGAAAAGTAAAAAACCCTGAAACCAATGAAGCTGCTATGATTAATCCTATATTTATGAGCAATGTATCCTGAATCGTATCTTGGTAGGCTGCTTTGTCATTTACATAACGTTCTATCGCGGTCATCGAATTACCTACAAGTCTAGGAGTAAACAAGGAAAATATACGTGCAACAACAGTTATAAGTATACCAATAATCAGTTTTCCCTTGTATTTCCGTAAATATTTATTGAGATATTGTAATTCTTTCATAATTCAGCAACCAAAGGTAGTTAAAATGAAGTGCGATTTTTGGGAGTAAAAAAGAAAAATTTTAAAATCAGTTTTTTAACCACGGAAAATGTATTTTTGTACTGAATAATTAAAGTTCTTTTGACATGCTCACACGACGCCAAATTAGAGTCAAAGTTATGCAAGTAATTTATGCACAACACAACGGAAACCCTCAAGATTTAAAAGAGGCTCAAATGGCGATTAAAAAAAGCTGCTTCGACATGCTTGATTTATACCTTTTGAACTTTACTTTATTAAAAGCACTCTGGGAGTTTGCCAAGGAACAAAATCAAATTCAAAGCCGTGATAGAAAAAGTAATAATCCGGTTAATCCTGATTATGCTATAATTGAAAACCTTGAGCCTCTCGCTTTTTTGGCTCAACAACCAGCATTAGAAAAATTATTAAAAGCACACAAAATTAATTTTTGGGAATTACAATTTAATTTTGTGAAATCACTTTTCGAGTCACTAACCAAAAGTGATTTTTTTATCACATTCAAATTACTTGAAAATCCATCACCAAAAAAACAACTGAAATTATTAATTGATCTTTTCAAGGAGGAAATAGCACCAAACGAAACACTCTATTTGTATCTAGAAGACCTAAATATTCACTGGGTTGATGATTTGCCAGTTGTTAATACATATTTACTAAAACAGTTACGCAAAATCAAAGTAAATTCAAATTCTTCAATGGAATTTCCCTCCTTAGAATCAAGAATTGATGATATCAACTTTGGATTGGATCTTTATGAAAAAGTCATAATCAATCAGGATGAATTAAATAAGGAATTTGAAGGAAAAACTCCTAATTGGGACCCAGAGCGAATTGCACGCTTAGATTCAGTTTTGATACAAATTGCTATCGCAGAATTACTTTTTTTTCCTGAAATACCTCCAAAAGTAACACTAAACGAATATCTTGAAATCGCTAAAGAATACTCTACACCTCGATCAAATTCTTTTATTAATGGAGTTCTCGATAAGTTAGTTAAAGAATACATGTCGAATAATAGAATGAACAAAAAAGGTAGAGGATTAATGGAATAATTTTTCCTACATTTGTAACAACAATCATACATATATTCAAAATGAAAAGATTTATTTATATTCCCCTTGCACTTTTAGTATTTGTTTTGTCTTCATGCCAGGGAAATACTGAAAAAAAGAAAAATATTACTTCTACTAAAACTGAAGTATCAAACGATAATTCATCTGTAATGTCGTTTGAAAAAGTGGTTCATGATTTCGGAAGCATTAAAGAAGGTGAAATAGTGGAAACTGTTTTCAATTTTACCAATTCAGGAACTGCTGATTTAATAATTCTTGATGCACGAGGAAGTTGTGGATGTACAATCCCTGAGTATCCAAAAAATGAACCAATTGCTCCTGGTGAAACAGGGGTTATTCGTGTTAGTTTTGACTCTAGTAACAAGCCAAACATGCAACAAAAAGCGGTTACACTAACTACAAATACTAAATCAGGTAGAGAGATTTTACGCATTCAGGCGATGGTCCAACCAGACCCAGTTAGACAACAACAACGCGATCGTGCAGCTGCAGCGCGAAGACAACAAAATAATTAATTAATGGATCAACTTCCTTTTTTACTTTTAATGGTGGTGGTGTTTGTTTTTTTCATCATTCTTCCACAACAACGTAGACAAAAAAAAGAACGAAATTTCATGAGTAGCCTTAAAAAAGGTGATCGTGTAATTACAAAAAGTGGTATTCACGGTAAAATCACAGAGTTAAATGATAAAGACAATACTTGTGTCGTTGAGACCTTAGCGGGAAAAATAAAAATGGAGCGCACCGCCATCTCACTTGATCTAAGTGCAAAGCTTAATACCAAATCATAGTTCTAAATGTATTTAGAATATCCAATCTGTCAAAAAAACCAACTCATTTTCGAGTTGGTTTTTTTATTTTTATTAAAATATAACTGATGTACCATCAACTAATTAAACCTTTCCTTTTTCGATTTGATCCTGAGAATGTCCATCATTTTACTTTTTCAGTCATAAAATATTTGAGTTATTTTCCTGGTTTTTCATTACTTACGCGTGCTTTATATAACGTAAAACACCCGAGTCTTGAAAGAGAGGTTTTTGGATTGAAATTTCCAAACCCAGTGGGTTTAGCAGCTGGATTTGACAAAAATGCTTCATTATACAAAGAACTGACAAACTTTGGATTCGGATTTATTGAAATAGGAACATTAACTCCTAAAGGCCAATCAGGAAACCCCAAAAAGAGACTCTTTAGGCTTGTGTCAGATGAAGCAATTATCAATAGGATGGGTTTTAATAATGACGGTGTTGACATAGCAGTTACTAGACTCAAAAAAAACAATGGAATTTTAATTGGAGGAAATATTGGAAAAAACAAAATAACCCCTAATGAAAATGCGGTTGACGATTACGTGTATTGTTACAATGCCCTGTTTGATTATGTTGATTATTTTGTGGTAAATGTAAGTTCTCCAAATACACCTAACCTACGTGCCCTTCAAGACAAAGAACCTCTAACTCATCTACTTTCTAAACTTAAGGAACTAAATGATAAAAAGTCAAAACCTAAACCAATATTATTGAAGATAGCACCTGACTTATCAAATGACCAATTAATGGATATCATAGAGATTGTTTGTTCTGTTAAGATAGATGGAGTAATTGCTACTAACACCACCTTAAGTCGTGAGGGGTTGATGTCTGATTCAAAAAACGAAAAAGGCGGGTTGAGTGGTAAGCCATTGACTGAAAGAAGTACTGATGTTATTCGCTTTTTAGTTCAAAAAAGCAACAACGCATTTCCCGTTATTGGAGTAGGAGGAATCCACAAACCTGAAGATGCAATCGAAAAATTAAAAGCAGGAGCTTCATTAATACAATTATACACAGGTTTTGTATATGAAGGTCCCGCTGCTGTAAAAAGAATAAATAAAGCGTTAATTACAGAGTTTAAAAAGTAAAACTCCTAATTCACTTATTTGAATTTCTTTTGATCAATCAAAGTAATTAAACGAATCCCCTGGTTGGATTGTTAAAAGTGTTTCGTAAATCAATCGAATTACATTCTCAACATCTTCCTTTTGGACCATTTCTACAGTAGTATGCATATATCTCAATGGTAGCGAAATCAATGCAGAGGCTACACCTCCATTGCTGTATGCGAAAGCATCAGTGTCAGTACCTGTATAACGTGATGAGGCCATTCTTTGAAAAGGAATTTTATTTTTTTCAGCGGTTTCTATAATACGATCTCTAAGTTTATTATGGACAGCTGGAGCGTAAGAGACGACAGGTCCGTCTCCAATTTTAGTTAAACCTTCCTCTTTTTTATTTATCATTGGAGTAGTGGTGTCATGGCAAACATCGGTTACAATGGCTAAATTTGGCTGAATCGTATGGGTAATCATTTCTGCTCCACGAAGACCAACTTCCTCTTGTACAGAATTAGTAATATATAAGCCAAAAGGCAGACTGACGTTATTCTCTTTTAAAAGTCGTGCAACCTGCGCGATCATGAAACCACCAGCTCTATTGTCAATAGCTCTGCAAACAAACTTATTCTGATTTAAAATCTGAAATTGGTCTGGATAAGTAATTACACATCCAACATGTACTCCCAATTCGTCAACTTCATTTTTATCCTTTGCACCTATATCAATAAAAATATTATCAAGTTTAGGTGTTTCTTCTTTACCGTTTTTTCTTGTATGAATAGCTGGCCAGCCAAAAACACCTTTCACAATACCCTTTTTTGTGTGAATATTTACCCATTTAGAGGGCGCAATTAAATGATCACTTCCACCATTTCGAATCACATAAATTAGTCCTTCATCGGTTATGTAGTTTACATACCATGAAATTTCATCGGAGTGTCCTTCAATCACGACCTTAAAAGGTGCGTCAGGATTTATGACCCCTACAGCTGTTCCGTAGGTATCAGTGATAAATGTGTCAACATATGGAGTTAGATAATTCATCCATAACTTTTGACCACCTGCTTCGTAACCAGTAGGAGAAGCGTTGTTTAGATAAGCCTCTAAAAATCCAATTGAATCGTTGTTTAATGCCTTCATTTCTAGTGTTAATTTAAGTAAGCTAATTTAACATTATATAAGTAATAAACATGCAGTCTTTTGCATATAAATTTTACCTTTGTTGTATGCAAAAAGCCACCTATTTTTTTGTTTTAATTTTAATTATTAATTTTTCTTTTGCACAGGAAAATCTACCCTCCTCGATGTTTTTAATTGAAGGAGATAGCCTCCCTAATTATGCAATTCCCCTCAATGAGGTAGTTGTTTTCCAACCTTTAAAATTTCAAAACAAAGAAGACTTAAATAGATATATTTTGCTAAGAAGGAGGGTTTTTCGAGTTTATCCTTATGCAAAGTTGGCTGCCGATCGCCTTACAACCCTTAACATGCGATTGGAGGAAATGGATTCAAAAAGAGGAAAAAAGAAATACCTAAAACGATTAGAAAAGTTTGTTTATGATGAGTTTGAAGGAGAACTAAGGAAGCTTTCTAGATCACAGGGACGTATTTTAATTCGATTAATACATCGACAAACTGGAAAAACAACATTTGATCTTGTTAAAGAATTAAGAAACGGGTGGAGAGCTTTTTTTTATCAAACCACAGCTTCTTTATTCAAACTATCGCTTAAAGATGAATTTAATCCAGAGGAAGTATTGGAGGATTACTTGATTGAAGATATTTTACAACGAGCATTTTCTGAAAAATATTTAATTGAGCAACCTTCCCACAAAACCTATCAGCTTGACACTCTTTACAAGAAATGGAGAGATAAACTTTGATCATAAATTCGGTTTTTTCAGTTTTAGCGTAATATTTCAATTTTTTTTTATCTTGTAAGTTCCTAATAATTAGAATGCTTATCGTCTAATTTTAGCTGTAGTAAATAAATCTTTAAATATTTTGTTCCAACAAGTTGTGGGAAGTTAAAAAGGGTTTTATATTTGCAGCCGCTAAGGGGTTAAGGCTCATTAGCAAAGTTCTTTGAAAAAATAGAAAATGACAGCGTGTATCAAAGATACATGAAGAACAAAACCATTT